>DATNLZ010000103.1:0-2368 GCA_035602605.1 Candidatus Dormiibacterota bacterium | reverse complement strand
ACTTCCATGATCATGAACATGCGCGCGCCGAACAGATAAATCTCCAAGGCTTCAATGCCAGAGTCCTTGATGCTCCGCGTGATTTCGGGCCAGATTTTTTCGTGATATCGCCGGTATTCCGCGATCAGTTTCGGATCGTCTTTCAGGTCCAGTGTCAAACAGAAGCGCCGGTTCATTTGGTTGTGCTCACTCCACTTTTCTCGACTTGGTCTCTATTCATTACACAACACGGACCTTGAAACCTAGGAAAGCATAGTAAGCAAGGGATGAATTCGCATTACGTTAAGGCACGGTCCAAGTGGACATAACCACCGTCCACGAAGACATGCTGACCGGTTGTATGCCCAGATTTGGCGGAAATCAAAAATATCGTCATTGCCGCGATTTCCTCAGCTGTGGTCATTCGTTTACCCAGCGGGATCTTCGCAACGATAGCAGCCAGCTTTTCGTCGGGGTTTTGAAAAGTGTCGAGCCATTGTCGGTAAAGGGGCGTCATGACTTCCGCCGGGACAATCGTGTTGACGCGGACGCCACTGGGCAATAACTCCGCGGCCCATTCCCGGGTCAGGGCAAGGATTGCTCCTTTTGATGCGGCGTAGCCGGAAGTGCCGCCTTGCCCCGTGAATGCTACCTTGGAGGCGATGTTGACGATAGCTCCCTTTGCGGCCTTGAGCGAGGGCAGCGCATAATGCGCCATATTGTAGTAGTGCAGCAGATTGCGCCCGAGCGACGCAGCAAACTCTTCGGGTCCACCCTTTTCGAGGCCCACACCATCGTTGACGCCGGCATTGTTGACCAACGCGTTGAGTCTGTTGGCTACGCTGAGCGTGCGTTCGATTGCCGCGACGCAGTCGGCCGCGGAGCAAAGATCAATTTCGATAAAGTGGCTGACCGAGCCATGGCGGCTCAACTCCGTGCGCAGATTCTCCGCCGCGGAAGTGTCGCGGTCCAGAATCACAGGGACCGCAAGTTCCTGCGCCAAGGCACGTGTAATAGCAGCACCGATCCCTTTTGCGCCACCGGTGACGATCACGACTTTATCTTTTAGCTGCAGGTCGATGGGTTAGCCTCGTAAGTTTAAAAAACCGCCGTCCAAGGGATAATCCGCGCCGGTGATGAAGGATGCTTCATCCGAACACAAGAAGAGGGCGAGCGAGGCCACTTCATCCGGCTCAGCCATTCTCCCGATGGGTTGCGCTTTGGACAGTTTCTCGAACATTTCCTTTTCTCGTCCGGGATAAGCATTTCGCAGGTAGCCATCAACAAATGGCGTGTGGACCCTGGCCGGTGAGATGCAATTACAACGAATGTTATAACTCAGATAGTCTTTTGCAACGGAGTACGTCATAGCTATTACGGCGCCTTTGCTCATCGAATAAGCGAAGCGGTCGGAAAGACCAGAGGATCCCGCAATGGAAGCCATATTCAGGATCACGCCGCCGCCGCTGGCTTTCATGGACCCAATGGAAGCGATCATGCAATTGTAGAATCCCTTCACGTTCACTCGGAAAATGCGCTCGAAGTCCGCTTCCGTCGTGTTTTCCAGCGATCCGATGTGCGAAACACCTGCGTTGTTCACAAGAATGTGAATGGGCCGTGAGCCGGAGAGTTCATCGAATCGAGAAGTTACTTCTTTCTGGTTCGTTACATCGCATAAAAGTGCCGACGCGTTTCCGCCCTCGGCAGTAATTTGTTGGCAAGCTGCTGTCGCATCTTGTTCATTCAGGTCCAGAATGCGAACCGTGGCACCATTCGCCGCGAATCTCAGGGCGATGGCTCGCCCAATGCCGCTACCGCCACCGGTTACGACGGCGACTTTGCCGTCTAGTCGAAAACTCTTCGTATGGGTGTCTTGATTTGTCAGAGAGAGACGCCTCTTTTCCATGGGATGAAGTCTTCTTGCCCCTTCAGCTCAACCCTATTTTTCACTACGAGCGCACCCTCGTTGTGAAGCGTCAGCGGCATCACCTTCGCGTTTGTTTTTGCCATTGCCAAATGTGTGCTGCGATTCTTGCTTTTGTCGCGTCCCTAACTTCCAAAACTGGCACGCGTTTCCACCCAATATAGCCTCTTGCACCTCGGTTGCGTGCTGTCTGAGGTAATTCTCCACCAGATTGATGGCGCGCGTATATGAGGCGGCTAACGTGCATACGGGCCAATCGGAACCGATCATCAGCCGGCTGGGTCCGAAGGATTCGAAGGCGACATCCATATATGGAGCAATATGCTCGGGCTTCCAGTTCTGCCAGTCGTCTTCCGTCACTAATCCAGATAATTTGCAGAAGACGTTCGGAAATGTCCCCATCTCCCGCATTCCGCGCTCCCAAGGGCGGAGGTTTCCGCTCTTGATCAGCGGTTTGGCAAGATG
>DATNLZ010000102.1:0-69570 GCA_035602605.1 Candidatus Dormiibacterota bacterium | reverse complement strand
GCCGCTGCCGCGCAGGCTGCCGCCGATCGAGACCCAGCGGCCGTAGTCAACCACTTTCAGAACGCCGGACGGTTCCTAGAAAATCGCGGCACCAAAGTGGATACCCACGTCCACATGATTGACTTCGGGTATCTGGCCCTTCTGCTTGCTCTGGTGCAGCCCTGGGTGGCGCTCAGCGAAATCTGGAAAAAACGCCTGGCAATCATGTTTCTGTTTGGCTCTGGCCTGTTGCCTGTGGGCGTTTTCCTTATTCACTATGTGGGACTGGCCTATAGCCCTCTTCAAGCAATCGGCTGGGCCAGCATCTTTGCCGACCTTGGTGGCCTGTTGGTTGTTCTGGTGTGTGCGGGCGAGCTACTCGGATTGTGGAGACATTTTCGCAATGCTAATGCTAATGATGGATTGCACTCCGATGGTTTGCTGTGCAGCCGCACCCGCGAGGGCCGGATTCTTCTGGTTGGCGGAACGGTTCTCATTCTCACCGGATTCTTTCATGGAGCTTATTATGCCGCGATAGATCTCTATAACCATGAAGCTCTGGATTCCGCGATTCTTTCCAACATTGCCGCAGCTGCCTCGAGCAGCGATGCCTCAGCCATAGCCAAAGCCCTGGCCGACTACGGCCACTTGCAAGGGGACAAAGCGGTGAAGATCGCAGCTCACTCCCACATTATCGAATTCGGTTTGCTGGCCATCATGCTGGCATTTATTCAGCCTTATGTAGAACTCAGCGCAAAGTGGAAATGTCGCTGGGCGGCGTTGCTCTTGCTGGGATCCCTGATGCTTCCCGTGTTCGTGCTTCTCGAACTCCGCTACGGTCTCGTCGCTGGCGGTCTCGCGGACGTCGGTGGCCTTTTTGTCATGATCGCTTTATTTGCCATGTGGGCAGGGATTTTCCGCTACACCGGTCGCCTCGATGCGCTCGCGGCAAGCCCTAGAGAGGTTGCCATAAAGATCCCAGGGAATGTCTCGACGCCGCCTATCACGAAGACAGGCGTGGCCAATTCTATAGGCGCGTCGCGAAGAATTCTGCTCAGCGGAGGATTTGCTTTAGCTGTCCTCGGGATGGCATTCGGGCTATGGTACGCGGTTTTCGCGGAGCATCAAGCACTGGATCGAATCGGCTCGTCCTTGGCGGCAAGTTTCGTCCACGCCGCCGAACGGAACGTCCCCGACTCGCAAGCCGCCCTAAAGCAGTACACCGAGGCCCAATACATCTATGTACGCGACGTTGATGTCCACGGGCATTGGATCGGCCTTGCCATGCTGCTCATCGTTCTCGGCATTGCGTTTAATCGCGTTTCCTTCGCGGAGCCTGTGCGTGTCTGGTTGGCTCTCGGAATATTCCTCGGCGCGTTCCTTTTTCCGTTTGGCGTTTTCCTGCAAACGTTAAGCCATGGCTTGGTTCCTCGAGCGTTAGCCATTGCCGGCTCGGCAATCGTGTTGGGTTCGCTAAGTGCAATCACTCTGGGTTTCGCACGGGCCCAAGATGCAAATAGTTAAAAACGTTTGCGCCGAACATGTTTCCTGACACCGTACCGTTTCAGACAGTCCAAATAAGTTTCCGGCGTTCCGAAATCGAGGTACACCCCCGGCGAACGAACCGGCAGATAGCGAATCCTTCGCCGCGTTCGATACGTCACGTCTCTTGCTGTTTTTGCCTTTGCTAGTTCCGGCCGTATTTCCGGTGCGCAGATCACCGGATGGCCTGGATACCGCTTGAATCTTGGCATCACGATTGTTTGCGCGGGAGACCTTGACCGAAACGCGCTCACCAACCGCATCGTGATGCTGCGGGTAAGCAGTGGATGATCAACCGGATAAATCATAAACGCATCATTTTTCGCCACGTGCTGCAATCCAGCAAGCAGGGAACCAAGCTGACCTTCTTGCCATCGTCGGTTAATCACAACCTTCACCCCGCGCGGCACAGCTTTGCGCACCTCAGAAGCATCGCAACCCAACACCACAATTGGCCCGCCAAGCCCCCATCCCGCGCAATTCTCGAGTGCAATTTCGATCGCCGTCTTTTCACCAAACCGCGCGAGCGGCTTCGGGAACCCCAGCCGATCGGAGCCTCCCGCCGCCAGCACAATAGGAACAATGTTCCTTGTCTTCATCTCGTGTTACGCTGCACGGCTTTCAAATAATAATTAGGGTTGTACCAACCACCGGGCGCTCGGCAGCTCTCAGTTTCCAATCTCTCTTGATTGAGCGTGAGGTTAGCTTTAGAATCTGCGCTCGCCGGCATTTGACACTGCATTCCAATGGCCTCAGGCGGCGTCGAGTTCCAGCGTCCAAAAGGATCATAGTGTACCCGTATTCATTTCAGTATCACCGCGCCACCTCTCTCGAACAAGCTGTGGCCCTAGTTTCTCAACTGGGGGAAGAAGCACGCCCGCTTGCCGGCGGTCAAAGCCTAATTCCCTTGATGAAGATGCGCCTGGCCCATCCGAGCGATCTTATCGATCTGAATTTTATTCCCGGCCTCGCAGGAATTCACGAGCGCACAGGCGAGCTTCGTTTCGGCGCGCTCACCCGCCACGCCGACATGGAATCCTCAGAAATCGCCGCAGCCATTCCTATTCTTCACGACTGCGCCGCAGGTATTGCCGACGTTCAAATCCGCAACCAAGGCACGATTGGCGGCTCCATCGCCGAAGCCGATCCCAGCGGGGACTGGGTTCCGGTGCTTCTCACTTTAGAAACCTCGCTCCGTTGCCTCGGTCCAAAAGGCGATCGCACCGTCCCCCTCGCAGAGTTTGTTACCGATGCCTACACCACAGCGCTTGGTCGCGGTGAGCTGATTCGCGAAGTCCTGGTCAAAATTCCGCCCAAGAATAGCGCCGGCGCGTACCTAGCCTTCAAGCGCTGCCCCTCGGTTTACGCCACTGCCAGCGCAGCCGTTCAACTGACTCTCGGCGACAAAGATAGGTGCGATGACGCGCGCATCGTTCTGGGTTGCGTGGGCCTCACACCCATCCGCGCGAAAGAAGCCGAAGCGGCTCTTCGCGGCAAGCCCCTCACCGCGAAGTCGATCGAAGCAGCCGCAGATGCCGCACGAATCGCCGCCCAGCCCACCAGCGATACGCGAGGCTCCGCAAATTACAAACGCGTTTTAGTTCGCGCCCTGGTAAAGCGGGCCATCAGCATTGCGGTGCGCCGCGCTCGCGGTGAACGCGTGGAGGCAACCCACGAATATGTCGCCCGTTGAAAAAATCATGGTGCGCGTTACAGTGAACGGCAAGCCGCGTGAAGCCGCGGTCGAACCGCGAATCCTTCTTGTTGATTTTCTGCGCGAAGAGCTCAATCTCACCGGCACGCACATCGGTTGCGACACATCCTACTGCGGCGCATGCACCGTCTTGCTCAATGGCCGGACCGTGAAGTCTTGCACTCTGTTTGCCGTCATGGCTGATCAAGCTGAAATTATTACGGTCGAGGGATTGGCCACGGGCGGCACTCTTCACCCCGTGCAGCAGGCCTTCGCCGATAATCATGGCCTGCAGTGCGGTTTTTGCACGCCCGGCTTACTGCTTTCCACAGTTCATTTGCTGACAAAGCATGCGCACCCAACTGAAAAACAAATTCGCAAAGCGATTGCCGGCAACACTTGCCGTTGTACCGGATACCAAAATATTTTGAAGGCGATTCGCGCTGCGGCCGGCGTTCCGGCGCCCGACCCAAACGCGGAACAACACTGAGTAGGGCTACGCAACGTTTATCCGATGGAAATAAAATTTGGCGGTGAGTTCGTCGCAAACCAAAAGCCCGAGGAAGTCTACGCTTTTCTCGTGGACCCAAAGCGTTTTTGCCCGCTGCTTCCTGACTACGAAAGCATGCAGCCCCTCGACGACAAAACGTTTCTCGTCAAGCTGCGCGTTGGCATTTCTCACATTCGCGGTACCGCCGCCGTCAAGCTCACTCTCGCCGAATCCGATAAGCCCAAGCACGCCCTCTACCAGGGCACCGGTGACGTTCCCGGCGGCACGGCAACGTTGCGCGCCGGCTTCGATCTCGTACCTGACAGCGGCGGTACAAAAGTTGTCTGGTCGGGCAAAGCAAATGTCGTTGGTCGCATTGCGTCTCTCGCCGGGGGATTGCTCGAGCCTCTCGCGAAAAAGAATGTTCAGAAATTAATTGATTCCTTGCAGGTTGCGCTCACTTAGCGTTCCAGTGCACAGTGACGAAGAGAGAGGGCAGTGAAGACGAAACGCAAGGCTGATACTCGCGGCACCCTCAGAGCCACCGCGGAAACGAAGTGGGTCGGCAAGCCTCTTCTTCGTAAAGAAGAAGCCCGCCTGGTTCGGGGCGCCGGCATATTCACCGACGATCACAAGCTCGCCGGCATGCTGCACATCCGCTTCGTGCGCTCGCCCTACGGCCACGCCAATATCAAGCGTCTCGATGTTTCGCGCGCGGCCAATAGTCCCGGTGTGCTGTGTACGCTCACTGGTGCCGAAGTGGCCGCCATGGTCCAGCCGTTCATCGAAATCGGTCCCGGTCCCGGCCAAAAAGTTCTCGACTATCCCATGGCCGTCAGCAAAGTTGTTTTTCAGGGCGAGCCGGTGGCCGCCGTCGTCGCAGAAACGCGTTTGGCCGCGGAAGATGCTGCCGAACTCGTGGAGGTCGAATACGAATCACTGCCGCCGGTTCTAACCGCCGAAGAAGCCGTCAAGGACCTCAGCGTCCTCCATCCCGGCGCCGCAACCAACCTGTTGTGGCATGGCAAGTTCGAATATGGGCAGGTCGACAAAGCCTTCGCGAAAGCCGCGCACATTGTCCACATCGGCCGCATGCATTTCCATCGCTTCTCCAGCACGCCGCTCGAAAACAACGCCGTCATCGGCTTTTGGGACTCCAAAGAAAACTGCATCAACTTTTGGTCCAACAACAGCTTCCCCGCTTTCGCCGCGCAGTTTCTTTCGCCCGCTCTCGGTGTCGGCATCGACCAAATCAAAATGCAAAGCTTTGACATCGGCGGCGGCTTCGGCATCAAGATCACCAACTATCCTTATATGGCGCTCTGCGCCCTGGCCTCGCGTAAGGCTGGCGGGCGCCCAGTGAAATGGTCGGAAACGCGCACCGAGCACATGCTCGGCAGTGCCCACGGCAACGAGCGCACCTTCTTCGACACACGCGTGGCTCTGGATAAAGGCGGGCTCATCCTGGCCATCGAATCTCGCCACATTGACGATTGCGGCGCTTACCCGCGCTACGAACCTCTTGGCTGCATCATCTGGGCGCAGGTTTTGCCCGGCGCCTATCGCATCAAGAATGTCCGTTTCGATATTTCGCAAATCTGCAGCAACAAATGTCCGGTGGGACCCAACCGCGGTTACTCGCGCATGCAGCATCTCTGGTTCCTTGAGCGGGTCATCGACATCTGCGCACATGAGCTGGGCATTCCCTCCGACCAGATGCGCCTGCGCAATTACATTCGCGCTGATGAGTTTCCTTACACCACGCCAAATGGCTGCGTGTATGACTCCGGGGACTACGCACAAATGCTGCAAATCGCCAAAACAATCATTGGTTGGGATGCCTGGAAAGAAAAGCAGACGCAAGGGCGCGGTGAAGGCCGCATGCTCGGCATCGGTATCGGCACCACGCTCGATTCCGGCACCAATAATTTCGGCCAAGCGCAAATCATCAATGCCTTCGCGCCCTATTCAGGCCAATCCAAAGCCGCTAACATCAAGCTCGATATTTACGGCGAAGTCGTCGTAAGCCTCGGCTCGGTCCCACAAGGCCAGGGACATGAAACCACGGCCTCACAAGTCGTCGCCGAAGTGCTGAATATTCCACCCGACCTGGTTCGTGTAAAGCCCGGCTTCGATTCCGAGCAAAATGTCTACACCGGACACACCGGCACCTACGCCAGCCAATTCGCCGTCACCGGGCTTTCCGCGATCCACGGCGCCGCTGTAAAGCTTAAAAAAGAAATATCGCGTCTGGCTTCGCACGCCTTGAAAGCCAGCGAAAAAGATCTCGAATTCGGCGTCGGTGAGAAAGGCCCCGAAGTTCGCGTCAAAGGCGGGAAACATAAATCCATCAATTATTGGGGCTTGGCCAATCTCGTCAACACCAATAACGCCGGAATCCCTGAAGATCTCTGGGACATCGCCTTGAACTGCCGCTACGTTTATCACGCGCCGTTCGCTGTTCCCGACCTCAAGCGCAAGTACGGCAATCTCACGCTTACCTATGCCGCGCAGCTGCACATCGCGGTGATCGAAGTGGATCGCGAGACGTTTCAACCCAAAATTCTGGCCTATGCCGCAGTCGACGATTGCGGCCGGGCCATCAATCCCATGATTGTGGAGGGCCAGGTTCACGGCGCAACAGCCCACGGCCTCGGCGCCGCCCTAATGGAAACCTGCGCCTACGATTCCGACGGCAGTATGACCACTGCGACATTCAGCGACTACACGCCGATTACCGCCATGAATATGCCCGATCTGCTCTACGGCCATCTTGAATCGCCTTCGCCTTTTTCCTACAACGGCGCAAAAGGAATGGGTGAGGGCGGCGCGGCTCC
This sequence comes from Candidatus Dormiibacterota bacterium, assembly GCA_035602605.1. Taxonomy (GTDB): domain Bacteria; phylum Acidobacteriota; class Terriglobia; order Acidiferrales; family UBA7541; genus DASQHY01. Next base: position 63,029 of record DATNLZ010000102.1, on the reverse strand, counting down.
GATCCACACCGTCTGCGCCGCGCTCCAGGATGCGCTGTTTTCAAGCGGCATCATCATCAACGATTCGCATAATACCGGCGACACCATCTTCCAGGCCTTTGAGCTCGCCAAATCAGGTCAAACGCCTCCTTTGGTGAAGCTGGAATCGCGACATGGTGCGCGATAATTCCGCGTGATTTGTGTATCGTACGCTGGCGTGTCGCTGCTCTTGTATTTGCTAAGGCGGCTTTGACTGCCGTGCGCACCTGAACTTTGTGGCCCAACGAATCTGCATCATCGGATGCGGCGCCATCGGCAGCCTCTACGCTGTCCATCTGGCTCGCGTCGCCGAAGTGCACGCCTTTGTTCGGCGCCCCGAACATGCCCTCGCTCTCAACGAACACGGTTTGCGCGTTTCCGGCAAGCACGAATTTCACGCCGATCTTTGCGCTTCCACTGACCCGAAAAAGTTGCCTGAGTTTGATCTCGGAATTGTGTCCTGCAAAGCCACGCAAACGATCGAAGCCGTCGTCCCAGTGGCGCATCTTTTCCGTCGCGGTGCCGTCCTCTCCGCGCAAAATGGCCTCGGTTGTGAAGAAGCAGTCGCGGGCCTGACGAAGGGTTTTGTGATTCGCGGCACTACCTTTATGAGTGGCACACGGCACAGCGACACGCATGTCCAGTATGAGCTCGACACGGCCACTTGGATGGGTCCGTTTGAGCCCTCGCGCACGCCGCAATCGCTCGTTCAGGGCGCAGCCGATCTCATCAACGCCTCCGATCTCAAAGCCGTTGCTCTCGCTGACGCGCGCCCCGCTCAATGGTCCAAATTAATCTTTAACGCTGCCGTAAATTCCGTTTCCGCACTCACCGAATTGCCGCATTGCTCGCACTTCGCAGCCGAAAAAGAATTCGGCGATCTCGGCCGTCTGCTCCATGACCTGATTGGGGAAGGCCGCCGCGTTGCCGAGGCTCTTGGCATTGCCCTTCACGAAGATCCCTGGGAGATGAACAAGATAGGCGCCGCCACCGATCATCCTCCCTCGATGCTTTACGATATTCATCACCACCTGCGCACCGAGGTGGACTTTCTTGGAGGGGCTATCGCGCGCGAAGCGCATCGTCTCGGAGTGCCCGCGCCGCTGCACACCGCGCTGTACCGGCTCATCAAGGGCAAAGAAGCTTCGTGGGCGTGGAAGGGAACCGAACACAGTGCGGACTAGAAGCGCAAAGGGGACGTAGGCAGGAAAACGATGGGTTATCCACTCGACACCGATAAATGGCAGCGCGTTCGCCAAATAATGACCACGCACGATCTTTCGGCGCTCGTGGTTCGCGCACCCGACAACATTCTCTACCTCACCAATTATTGGACCATGAAGGGCTACGACATCGCCATCTTTCCGCGCGAAGGCGACCCCACGCTTCTGGTCATCGAGCCGCAGTATGCCGAAGCCCAGCAAACCTCCTGGAACAAAGACGTTCGTTATTTCCGCTTTTATCATCCTAGTGACCCCCGCCCGCCCACTGCGCGTTCGCTTGATATGGCGCTCGAAGTTTTACGCGAACGAAAATTGACCGAGCGTGTCGGCATCGAGCTCTCCCAGGGTTCACAAATTTGCGATCGCATGGTCGGAGAACCCACGCTTTACACCCAGGGCTATTTCGACGCATTTCGCGGAGCCTGCAAACAGGTCGTTGACGCAGCGCCGCTCCTGGCCGAAGTGCGCATGATCAAAACGCCTCAGGAAATCGAGCGCATGCGCCTGGCCAATGAGCTCGCCGCCATTGGCATGGAATTCGCCCGCGATCACATCCGACCGGGAATGAAGGAAAGCGAAGTCGCCGCGATGATTGAGGGACACATCCATTCCGTCGGCATCGGCTACAAAGGAAAAATAGAAATGGCCCGCGCTTTCACTCTGGTGTGGTCCGGCAGCGGCATAGCCACCTTCACCGCCACCAGTCACCGTCCGGTCGTCGAGAATGAGCCCACGCTCGTCGAAATCTGGGTCTGCGCCGACGGCTACTGGACTGACCTGACCAAGAATCTCTGCCCCGGCCGCCTTACCCCGGAGTACAATCACCTGCTCGACCAGCTCTTGAAGATTTTCGGCCAGGCAACCGATTGCGCACGCTCCGGCGCGCCGCTCGGTGAAATCGATCGTGTCATCCGCGCCGGAATTGACGCGGCGGGCTATGCTGGCCAGCCATCGCATCCTGTCGCCCATGGAGTCGGGGCGCGCGCGCACGAGCCGCCCTACGCGCATGCCGCCGCGCCCGGGGTGATTCAAAAAGGCATGGTGCTGGCCATTGAGCCGGGAATCTACTGGGAAGGTGGCGGTGGGTTGCGGCTCGAAGACAATTTTCTGATCATGGAATCCGGAAACGAAAAGCTTTGTTCTTACCCCGATGATTTTCGTCTTTAGGCTTGCCGTGTGAAGATGCCAAGAACATCTATCGGAGGCCTTACCCAAGTGACAAGTGATTTGGCGCGGAAGATTATGTCGCACATCAGCGAAGAAGAAATCGTCGCCATGTCCTGCGACGTCGTGAATATTCCCAGTCCCACGGGCGAAGAATTAGAAATGGCCAAGTATATGCGCGGAGCGTTTGAAACCGCTGGCCTCCAGGTTTCCTGGCAGGAAGTGGAAGAGGGTCGCGCCAATGTCGTCGGGGTTTGGGAAGGCACTGCCAACGGCAGAAGCTTGATGTTCAACGGCCACATGGACACGTCCAATAGCGGCCGGGAAGCGTTTCTCACCGGTCTCGGTTACAAACCGAAGGCTGTGATCCGCGACAAAATGATTTATGGCCTGGGCATTTACAACATGAAGGGCGCGCTCGTTTGTTACACCCAGGCCGTAAAAGCTCTGATGCGCGCTGGCATCCGGCTCGAGGGTGATCTCACCATTGCTGCTGTCGCCGGTGAAATCGAAAAAACGCAGTGGAGCGACGAATTTGTCGGCAAAGAATACCGCGGCTACGGAGTCGGCACACACTACCTGGTCAATCACGGCGTTCTCCCGGACATGTGTATCCTCGGCGAGCCCACCGACCTGCAGATCGTGCTGGGTCATTACGGCTCGGTCTGGGTGCGCCTCTCGACGCACGGTCACTACGTACACACTGCTTTCACGCGCGGTAAGCAGTCGGAGAGTTCCGTCTATCGCATGAAAGAAATTCTCGATCCAATTTATGCCTGGATCGCGCAATGGGAAAAGGATGCCAGCTACGATGGTCAGCCCGGAGTTGTGAACCTTGGCTGCATTCGCGGCGGCCACCCGTGGCGAGCCAGCCGCACCCCGCGTCGCACCGACGTCTTTCTTGACGTTCGTGTTCCTCCAGTGATGCAGCTAAAACAAGCGCGGCGCTCCATCAAGCAGCTGGTCCTCGATTTGCGCAAGAAATATCCCGCGTACGAAATTGAATCCGAAATTTTTGTTTCCGTTCCCGGCGCGGAAATCAGCAAAGAACACGAGCTGGTAAAAACCATCGAAGCGTGTCACGAGCGAGTGATGGGAAAGCCTCCGCAGCACGCCACAGTGCTCTGGGATTCTGACGCCTCGGTCATGACCCGCTACGATATCGCCACTCTAAACTACGGCCCATCGAGCGGCCCGCGTGACTCCGAAGGCGAAAAAGTTAAAATCGAAACGCTCCTCAACACCACGAAAGTTTACGCATTGGCTGCGGTCGAAATTTGTGGTGCGGCTTGATCACCGCGTGAAATTGCAGACCGATATCCGCGGCCTTGTTGAAAGGAATCCGACTGCATGGTAACTCCTGAAGAAATCGCCCGCCGCTACCGAAACATGCGGGAAAAAATGCGGGCGGAACATGTTGACGCGCTGATTGTCTGCGGCAATCAGTATTCCGGTTTTGAGGGGGCAGTTCGCTACATTTCGGGCTTCGAAATAGTCCACCGCTACGTTTATGTTCTTCTTCCTCTGGAAGGCGAGCCGCAGCTGATCTTCCCGCGCGAAGCCCGCTGGATCGGTGATAAAAGCAAACCCTGGGTTCGCGACCATGTGTGGGCTGAGATTCCTGGCAAATGGCTGCGCGAGCATGCCCAATCGAAACAATGGACGCGCCTGGGCATTTACGGACTCGATTTTATTATGGCTGTGCGAGATTACCGCGAGCTGCAATCTTCATCGCTTGCATTGGTTCCGTTCGATTTTCAATTTGACATGGCTCGCGCCGTCAAAAGCCCCGCCGAGCTGGCTGCCGTCCGCGACAGCATGGACATCATTCTCGACGGCTTCCAAGAACTGTTGATCGCCTATGAGCCCGGAAAAACTGAAGCCGAGATTATGGCGCCCGCCGTCGAGCGATTTTTTGCTCGCGGGGCCGGCTCGCGCATGATGAACATCCTTCTGGGTGGCCCTCACGGAGAAGCCGAGGCCCATTTCAAGGTGCCGTCGCTGCGGGTTGTCGCTCCCGACGATCTGCTCTTGTACTCGCTGGAAATCGCCGGAGCCGATGGTTATTGGGTCGAGTTTTCCCGACCGCTGATTCGCGGCCACGTCAGCGCGCGCACGCTATCTATGAGTCAAGTCTATCCGCAGGCCATGGAAGACGCACGGCTGCAGATGCGCGAGGGCCAATTGGCTTGCAACGTTCATCGGGCCGCCGCCGCGGTATTCGAAAAGAAAGGATTTAAATTCGGTCATCTCACCGGGCATTCGATCGGTATGACCATGATCGAGCATCCCGCGATTGGTCCGAACAGCAATGTGGAGCTCAAAGAAAATATGATCTTCAGCTTTCATCCCCAGGTAGTTGACGGCGACGGCCAGACATGCCTGTACACGCAAGATACCTATCGCGTCGGCCGCACAGAAGGTGAATGCCTGGCGGATGTTCCCTGGCGTTTTTACGCCGGCCCGCAGTAAGCGGAGCGCACTGTAATGAAAATCTGCGTTGTCGGTTGCGGAGCCATTGGAGGAATTTTCGCGGCGCACCTCGCGCGCGTTGATGGTGTCGAGGTCTATGCCTACGACGTCTGGAAGGAGCACATCCAGGCGATTTCCGAGCGCGGCCTGCAACTGACTGGTGCGGCCAATTTCACCGCCCGAATCCGCGCCACCACCAATGCCCATGAAATCCCGCCCTGCGACTTTGGCATCATCGCCACCAAGAGCACGCACACGCTCCGCGCCATCGGTGAAACCGCTCATCTTTTTTCGGAGAAGAGCCCTGTTTGCTCCGTGCAGAACGGCGTTGGCAACGAAGAAATTCTAGCTGCGCATGTCCGCAAGGTGATTCGTGGGACCACTTTTCCGGCTGGCCACGTCATTGCGCCCGGTCAGGTCGGTTTCGACATCAATGGCGATACTTGGCTTGGACCGTTCGAACCCACCCATACTCCGTTCGCGCAAGTTCAACAGCTCGCCGAGCTGTTGAATCGTGGGGGGCTCAGCGTGATCCCACTCCAAGATGCACGCGGCGCGCAATGGACCAAGCTCATCTTCAACGCTTCCACAAATCCAGTTGGCGCGTTGACTCTGTTGCATCATGGTGCCGCCACCCGCTTTGCGCCGACTGGCGATTTGTTCAACGCACTAATTGATGAAGGGCTCGCCGTCGCGCAAGCGCTCGGGATACCGTTGCACGGCGATCCGCGGGAACTTGTGCAAAAAGGGGCGCGTGCTCCGGGTCAGCACAAAGCCAGCATGTTGCAGGACATTCTCGCTAAGCGCCCAACCGAAGTGGATTTTATGAATGGGGCAATCGTGCACTGGGGTGAACAGACGGGAGTTCCAACCCCACTCCATCGCGCGCTGTGGGCGCTGGTGAAAGGTCTCGAGCATTCCTGGACTGAACCTTTATAAACTGAGCTTTTCTTGAATTGTTCAAGCGGGCGCAATTATCGAGCGAAAAGCATGTCATGGTAACCAGTTTGGGCGCTTCAAGTATGCTTGTGAAAATGCGGAAGGACCTTGTGGCCAAACAGACGCGCTTGCTCGGTACGATGGTCTCCCCAAAGTTCGAGCAGGATGTGCGTGCAGCCGGCAGCACGATATTGTTCGAGTCGCTCGATGCACTGATTGGGGGTACCCGCAATAGGACAAACTTTTTCGAGAACTGAATTGGTTACCGCTCTGGCCGCAGCTTTGCGCCCGCCTTGCTCCATCGCTTCGGCAATCGGACGAATCTCATCGAACCTCAATCCGGCGCATTCCAGGAGCGTATCGGCCGAGCCACGAATGTTCTGCACTTTGTTGGCAAGATACATCGCGGCCATTTCACGAGCACCTTCCCGCGCCGTCTGCGGATCTTCTCCAACGCTGCCAACGATCACGGCGCCTAGATCGAGCGAGGCAGCATCTTTCCCGGCTTTGTGCGCGCCCTCTTCCATCAGCTTGCGCGAGTAGCGCACAAACGCAGGCGTGGTGATACTGGCGGTCAGCAAACCATCGGAATGCGATCCCGCAAGGCGCTGCAAAACCGGCCCTGTCGCGCCGACATAGATCGGTGGTCGCCAGCGCGCGGCGTTGGCATCCGGCTTTAACGCGGGCGCGAACGCCGAGAATGCCTTCCCTTCGTACTTGACTTCCGCGCCGGAAAGCATGGCTTCGATAATTTCGATGCACTCACGCATCACGGTAGCGGGGCCAACTTCTTTGCCCTTTTCGCCTTCGCCAATTTCTTTCATAAAGATTTTGGATGCGCCCAGACCGAGCAAAAAGCGGCCCTCGCCGGCAGCATCCTGCAGGACGCGCGCCTCCATCGCGATTTGCACCGGATGACGGGTGTAAGGAGAAATGATTCCCCAGCCAATCACGATGCGGCGAGTTTCGCGCGCCACAATGGCGGTGATTGCGGTGGAAGAGCGTGCTTCCATCGAATGCTTGCGCCACCAGGGATATGCCTCGGCAAGCCAGAAGCTGTCGAAACCCGCTGCATCGCAGGCTTGCGCCATGCGCACGGTTTCATCGAGCGGTTCCATGCTCAACTGCAACACCCCAATTCGAAAGGGCACACTCAATTGTATTTTCTCCGTGGCGCCTGCGTGGTGACCTTGCAGAAGACGTGGAGGGTCTTTGGGCCGCGGGTCCGCCCATGCACTGGTGATGGTGACGGCGTTTTAATGGTGCCCGCCCAGCGGTTCGCGTTTTACGCCGTACCGGCTGCCCCACAGGTCCGTCATCTTGTGACGGATTTCCCACAGATCGGGGAAAAATTGCTGGCGCATGCCTTCTTCGAGTATTTCGACGGGCCGGCCCTTGAGCGATTTAGCGCTGATTCCGATGGTGCGAAAAATCAACTGCATGTGATGGTAGCGGAATTTTTGGAAAAGCTCGTCGAACTCGGCGAGGGCTTCAGCGACCATATACGCATCGCCATGCGCGTACTCAGAATTGTAGATTTTTTCCACGGTGAGGCCGTGTTTATCTAAATAGCGCTCCTTAAAAGAATTCCAAATCGGCTGGTACATTTTAAGAAGGGTGCGAAAGCCGGGCGATTCCTGGCCGCTGCCGTTGCCGAGCCCCAAGCGGATTTCCTGATATTCCTTCGGCGACATCGTTTCGAGCAGCGCGATCTGGTCAATCATCAATTGCTGCGCGATGTGCACGCGGCGAAATAGCGTGAGAACGCGATTGGTGTTTTCCTGCTGCAAATAATCGTCGATATCGAGGAGCGTATAGCCGATCAGCTTCATCCAAAGCTCTTCGACCTGGTGGACCACTTGGAATTGTAGCTCGTCTCGGTTGCAGAGCTCGGCAAATGGTTTCTGACAGGAGAGCAGTGATTTGGTGTTGAGGTACAGTTCGTAGTCGAGCGTGCCCTCGCCATTCATCATTTCGTAGAAATGTTTGCGGTCCACTTAAACTCCTTACGGCTTTCCCTGAGCGGCAATAATTTCGCGGAATTCCGCGTCGGTGACGAGCCGGCGCTGCTGGGTTCCGAGTTGCTTCACACCTGCAAGAACGGCAGGGTGTTTTTCGATGGGGACCTCGATGCCCAGTTCTTTACACTTGATGGCGATACTATCGAGACCGCTCTTTTTGCCAAGGACGACGCTGCGCGTCGCCCCGACGAGGTCGGCAGAGAAAGGCTCAATAGCCTCGGGGATGTGAAACTGGCTGGCGACTGCACCACTTTCGCGCATAAATAAATTTTCGCCGACCACCGGTTTCCACGGTTCGACTTGGTATCCCGAAGCTTTACAAACGATACGGGAAACTTCGCGAATTTTTGTGAGATCAAGCTCGACATTCACGTTATAAAGAGTGCGCAAGGCCAGCGCGATTTCACCGATATCGGCATTGCCGGCGCGCTCGCCCATTCCATTGATCGTGCCCTGAATCCATTGAGCGCCACCGCGCACCGCGGCAATGGCGCACGCGGTCGCCAAGCCAAAATCGTTGTGCCCATGGAAATGCAGCGGAACACTCGAGCCAACCCATTCGCGGACTTCACGCACGAGAAACTCGACCGCTTCCGGTCCGCACGCGCCAATCGTATCGACCACGGCAAGCTCTTCCGCGCCGGCATCGAGCGCCGTGCGATAAAAACTTTTTAGCTCGGAGAGTTTGGTGCGTGTTCCGTCCACGGAAAAGAACATCACCTTTACGCCATGCGAGCGAGCGTAGCCGACCGCATCGCCCACGCGACGCCGCGACTGGTCTGCGGAGATGCCATAGGCCGCGAGCTTGATCGAGCTGGTGGGAGCTTCGATGACCGCGGCGCGCGCGCCAAGCCGCAGCAACTCGTCCACATCACCGCGGACCGCGCGCGAAAATCCCCAGACCTCAGCCTTCAATCCGGCGCCGGCAATGAGCTTGAACGCTTCGGCATCATCGGCAGAAACGCGCGGAAAGCCCGCTTCGATACGGCCGACGCCTAGCGCGTCCAAGGCTCTGGCGATTTCCAACTTTTGTGCGGGAGGGAGCACGATGCCAACGCTCTGTTCGCCATCGCGCAATGTCGTGTCGTAAAATTTGACCGGTCCGGCATGCTCGAAAGGGGACTGAATCGCCGGGCTCTCGTTCAAGGCACTCGTCCAGGTTCCGCTTGTGGATGGTTGTGGGGCCGTCATCGCTCTCGTTTTTTTTCGTAGTCAGTCAGATTTCAATCAGGCCGCGACCATGGATTTGCTGCCGTGGATGTCCTTCCAGGCAACGACAGGATTTCGTAGCACGCCGATTTTTTCAATCTCGCATTCGACCACGTCACCGGGCTTCAAGTAGAGCGATTTGGGATCCCCGCTGAACGCCGCGACGCCGGAAACCGTGCCGGTCGAGAGCACGTCGCCAGCGCTATAGCCCATTGGAGAATAGTGCGCCAGAATTTCGGGGATGGTCACGGACATTTTGCTGGAATGCGATTGCTGGCGCATTGTTCCATTGACGCGCAGCTCCATCGCTAGGTTGTTGGGATTGGGAATTTCGTCGGCGGTCACGATGTGCGGGCCAAGCGGGCAGAAGCTGTCAATCCCCTTGCAGAAACTGAAGACACCCGATTTCATTTCGCGGCGCTGAATATCACGCGCGGTCACGTCATTGAAGATCACATAGCCGCCAATGTAGTCGCGAGCGTCTGTGGCGGAGAAATGTTTGCCGGATTTCTTGAGCACGACGGCCAGCTCGAGTTCGTAGTCGAGCTCCTCGGTGAGATGCTGGGGATAGATAATCGGTTCATCCGGGCCGATGATGGCGTCCACGTTTTGGAAAAAGACAATCCAAGGGAGAACCGGGTGAGAGAAGCCGGCTTTTTGCGCTTCTTCATGATGCTCGCGGAAATTTCCAGCGGTGTGAAAGAATTTCTTCGGCTGGATGGGTGCTTTGATCTTCACTGCGTCACGCCGGAAAAATATCGCTTCGCCGGAGGGTCCGGTCCGTTCCGGTCCTTCCTTCACAGCATAGTCGAGCGCGGCGCGGGCCGCTTCAACGCCGCGATCGCCATGGTCAAAGAGGCCGCGCATGTCCGCCGGGACGCGGGCATCGGCCAAGGCGTAGAAAGCACCCTCGTTCTGCGCATTGCGTAGGTAGAGGGCATAGGCGGCATTGAGGTCAACAATATGACCGTCTGCGGTGAGCGCGCCGATGCGACTTCTTCTACTGTGTTCTTGAAACGTCACTAATTTCATTGTAATCCTCGGTCAAGCTTCAAGGCGCTTCGTATCGCGGGGTCTGCGGCCGACTCGAATTCTAATCAGCCACAGATGTTGTGTCTACGCTATTCCCCGCAGGGCGGGGACCCTCCCAGGCGCTTTTTTAACAGAGTGGATGATTCTAAACGACTCTAGCGTTACGTTCTTTGATTTGGAAGAGTCTGATTCTTAAGGGGTTTGCAGAACGTTCTTGTAGAAAATTATACTAGGACTGAGCGCTATAAAGACAACCGGCTGTGGGTTTTCGAACTGCTGTTGAAACTCCTGGAATGCTTCAACCCGAATTTCCGGCCGGTGTATGTAAAGAAGTTGCAAGACGCAACCGACCGTTTGCGCGATCCGTCCAAGAAATGCGTGAGCCGCGTTACTTTTCCGGCGGCAGCTGCGTTTATATCGAGGAACGGGTCCGCCTAGGGGACTGCCGAGCAGCAACCTGCGTTACTTTTTGGGGCGTGCGGCATCGATGTAAGCAGAGGGGTGGTGCTGAGTGTACGCTACACGCTGCAAGGACTTTGGGTAGTGGGTCAGTTTGAACATCGCTGGCCCGTTAGGAGGATGGTGGCAATCATCCCAACCGTCCGCTGCAGATGCATGGAGGCGTCGATCGCTTTCTACACAAAGGTCCTAGACTTCGAGTGGGTCGACGGGGATGACGACAACAGTGATCCGTCCTTTAGCGTCCTCATGCGAGAAGGCGACTCGCTGATTCTCTCAAGCCATAACGGAGACGGCACGTTCGGACAGGCGATCGTTGTGCAGACGGGCGAGGTCGAAGCCTTGTTTCGCAAGCTCCGAGCGCGAGGGCTGAAGACGCCAGGCAACCCGGACGCCCCTGAGGCGGTTCACGAAGGCCCAATTGATCAGAGCTGGGGGACGCGCGAGTTCTACGTGCAAGATCCCGACGGGAACACCTTACGGTTCGTGCAGCAACTAAGCGCTTAGAGCGTTACGCGGCAATCCAAACGGACCCACTACCGGACTTTGGTGTGCCTTTGATTGAGTTCCCCGCACGATGTACGATAGAGGTTTCCTCCAGTATTATCAGCTGTTTTCAGGAGATTGTGATTGCAGAGATCAGCGTACAGGCCTTTGTTGTCTGACAAGCACCCGGGTGCAACCAGTTTCGGGCAAGGTGTAGGCAAGATACGGCCTGCTTCCATTTGCTGCACCGCTCTGGTCGTGTCCCTTGTCGCGAGCGTCGTGGGGTGTGCGAAGCCGCAGGCCGCCGCGCCTGCCGCTCCGCCCGTGCCGGTTGTGGTCGGTAAAGTGCTGCAGAAAAGTATGCCGGTGGAGGTGCGCGCGGTAGGGAATGTCGAGGCGTATTCCAACGTGTCGCTGAAGGCCCAAGTCACCGGAATCGTGCAGTCAGTGCATTTCCGCGAAGGCCAGGACGTGCGCAAAGGCCAGTTGCTGTTTGAGATTGACAAGCGTCCTTTTGAGGTTGCGCTGCAGCAAGCGGAAGCGGCGCTCGAGCGCGACAAAGCCAAGGCGCAGAACGTACGTATGCAAGCAGGGCGCTACGCACAGCTGTTCGAACAGGGAATCGTGCCGCGCGATCAATATGACACGATTCGCGCGGAGGCGGATTCGCAAGAAGCGGCACTGCGTGCCGATAAAGCCACGATTGATAACGCTAAACTCAATCTGACGTATTGCGAGATTACTTCGCCGATCGATGGGCGCACCGGGAGCGTGTTGGTCTATCCGGGGAACTTAGTGAAGGCCAATGATCTGCCGATTCTTGTGGTGATCAATCAGCTGTCACCCATCTACGTGAATTTTGCGGTGCCGGAGCAAAACCTGCCGGCGGTGAAGCAGTATATGGGCGCCGGGCAATTGCGGGTGACGGCGCAAATTTCCGATGAGACCGCGGCTTTTGATACGGGCAAACTTACGTTCATCGATAACACCGTGGACGCGAGCACGGGCACGATTCACATGAAAGCTACATTTTCCAACGAGCGGCGCAAACTCTGGCCGGGGCAATTTGTCACTGTGGTGATGCGCCTGACCTCGGAGGCGAACGCGGTGGTCACGCCTGCCCCAGCGATCGGAGTGGGGCAAAATGGGCAATTCGTCTACGTGGTGGGATCGGATAACGCCGCGCAGCTACGCCCGGTGACAACAGGCAGAACCGTGGGCAACGAAACCATTGTGACGAGCGGGTTGCGGCCGGGCGAGACGGTGGTTGTCGATGGGCAATTGCGGCTATCGCCAGGCGCAAAAGTCGAAATCAAGAACGCGCCGGTAAGCCAGCAGGTCCCGCCAGGGAGTGGGGCGCCAAGTCCGCAAGCAAGTCCGCAGGGCCGGCCATGAGCATTTCTGATTTTTTTATTCGACGACCGATTGCAACGACGCTGGTCATGCTGGCGATTTTGATGTTCGGCATCGTGGCCTATTATGCGCTGCCGGTGAATGACCTACCCAACGTAGATTTTCCGACCATTCTAGTTTTTGCGAGCTTGCCCGGCGCGGGTCCGGAAACGATGGCGTCCTCGGTGGCTACACCGCTCGAGCGCCAGTTTTCGACGATCCAAGGGCTCGACTCAATGACCTCGACGAACCTCCTGGGTGCAACGCAGATCACGCTGCAATTCACGCTGAGCCGCAGCTTGGATGCCGCCGCGCAGGACGTACAGACCGCCATCACGCAAGCGTCGGCGCAACTTCCGCAGGGCATGCCGAGCCCGCCTTCGTTTTCAAAAGTGAATCCGGCCGACCAGCCAATTTTGTACTTGGCGCTGGGTTCGAAGACGCTGCCGCTTTCGCAAGTCGATGAATACGCGGAAACGTTTTTGTCGCAGCGAATTTCGATGGTAAGCGGAGTTGCGCAAGTGGTCGTGTATGGCTCACAAAAGTACGCCGTGCGCATACAGCTGGATCCTCGCGAGCTGGCCACGCGGCATATCGGCATCGATGAAGTGCAAGCCGCGGTGCAAAGCGCGAACGTGAATTTGCCGACGGGCACCCTGTGGGGCAGCCACAAAGCGGTCACCGTGCAGGCGACCGGACAGCTCACCAATGCCGCTGCGTACCGGCCGGTGGTGGTCGCCTATCGCAATAATGCTCCGGTGCGCCTGGAAGAGCTCGGCCAGGTGGTCGACAGCGTTGAAAATAATAAAGTGGCGAGCTGGTTCAACGGCCAGCGTTCCGTTATTTTGGCTGTCCAACGGCAGCCCGGCACCAACACAGTTGCGGTCGTCGACAACATCAAAAAGCTGATGCCAACGTTCCGCGCGCAGCTTCCGGCATCGATTTTTCTCGAGACGCTTAACGATCGCTCCATTTCGATTCGCGATTCGGTAAGCGACGTCAAGTTCACGCTGCTTCTCACCATTTTTCTGGTGGTCATGGTCATTTTTTTATTTCTGCGTAATCTTTCGGCGACGATCATTCCCAGCCTCGCGCTGCCGATGTCTATTGTTGGAACGTTTGCGGTGATGTATCTGCTCGGCTATTCGCTCGACAATTTGTCGTTAATGGCACTGACGCTGTCGGTGGGCTTCGTTGTCGACGACGCCATCGTCATGCTCGAAAATATCGTTCGCCACATTGAGGAAGGCGAACCAGTGATGCAGGCCGCGTACAACGGTTCGCGGCAGGTGGGCTTCACGATTATTTCGATGACGCTGTCGCTCGCAGCGGTGTTTATCCCGGTGCTATTTATGGGCGGGATTCTTGGGCGCTTGCTGCATGAATTCGCGGTGACGATCGGAGCGGCCATTCTCGTTTCAGGGGTTGTCTCGCTGACCCTGACGCCGATGCTATGCAGCCGCTTCCTGCGCCCGGGCAAGGAACAAAAGCACGGCGCGCTCTTCAACGCTTTCGAGCGGGGTCACCAGGCACTCGAGCGCGGATACGACGTCACGCTGCGCATGGCCCTACGGCACCGGTTCGCGACTATGTTGGTGTCTTCTTTATTGCTGCTGGGGACGATTGAGCTCGCGCGCGAAATTCCCAAAGGATTTCTTCCCAACGAAGATACCGGCGCAATTTTTACGTTTACCGAGGCAGCCGAAGGCATCTCCTTCGAAGCGATGGTTGATCACCAGAAGCAACTGATCGATATCGTTCTGCGCAATCCGTATGTACAAAATGTTTTTTCAAGCGTGGGCAGCGGGGGACGGGGCGCAGCAGGAAGCGTCAACACGGGAATCATGTTTATGCGCTTGAAGCCCAAGGATCGCCCGCCAGCGGATCAAATTGTGCAGATGCTACGGCCGGCGCTTGCGGTCGTGCCGGGGATACGCGCTTATCCGCAGGTCCTGCCGCCGATTCGCGTAGGAGGCAACCTCACCAAAGCGCTTTACCAATTCACACTGCAAAGCCCTGATACCCAAGAACTCTACCGCGCGGCGGCGGACTTCGAAAAAAAGTTGCGCGAGCTGCCTGGGTTGCAGGACGTCAACAGCGATTTGCTGATCAAGAATCCGCAGGTCAATGTGGTCATCGACCGCGACAAAGCGGCGGCGCTCGGCCTTTCAGCGCAGAAGGTTGAAGACGCTCTTTACACCAGTTACGGAGCCCGCCAGATTTCCACTATCTACGCGCCCAACAATGAATATCGCGTGATCATGGAGCTCGCACCAAAATATCAACTTGATACCGCAGCGCTTTCGCTCTTGTACGTTCGTGCGGCGGCCGGTCAGTTGGTGCCGCTTGATTCCGTGGCGCGGCTCAATCCAACCTACGGCCCGCTGACGGTGAATCATCTTGGCCAGCTTCCGGCGGTCACGTTGTCGTTTAACCTGAAGCCCGGCACAGCGCTCGGCGACGCCGTACCCTCGGTGCAGAATCTCGCGCGCACCTCGCTCCCGGCCACGATCAGCACGAGCTTCCAGGGCACCGCGCAGGCCTTCGAGTCATCGCTTTCCGGTTTGGGGATTCTCCTGCTGATGGCCATTCTCGTAATTTATATTGTGCTCGGAGTGCTCTATGAAAGTTTCATCCATCCGCTGACAATTCTCTCCGGATTACCCTCGGCGGGATTCGGCGCACTGCTGACGCTGAAATTGTTCCATGCCGAGCTGAACCTTTACGCGTTCGTCGGCGTGATTTTGCTGGTGGGCATCGTCAAGAAGAACGCGATCATGATGATTGATTTCGCCATTGAGACGCAGCGCGAAAACAATCTTGCACCTGCCGAGGCCATATATCGCGGATGCCTGGTGCGCTTTCGGCCAATCATGATGACGACGATGGCCGCGCTCATGGGTACACTGCCGATCGCGCTTGGATTTGGTGCCGGTGCCGCAGCGCGTCGTCCACTGGGCCTGGCTGTGGTCGGCGGGCTGCTGTTCTCGCAAGTAGTGACGCTATATCTCACGCCAGTCTTTTACATTTATATGGAAGGGTTCCGCGGCTGGATCAGCCGCGCCACCGGCAAGCACCCGGCACCGGTCGTGCAATCTGCGGACTGAAGACTACCGAATCTACAACGGTAGTTTGCCGGATCACCGGGCCGTTTTGTCCGGCAGTGTTTCGCTGCGCCGGCGGCTAACCGCGCTTCAGTGTCATATGTTCCCATAACCGTTAGGTCGCGTACTATTGACCACTCCTTTCCGCTTACCTAGCATCGTTCCATGCCAAAGAATTCCTTTGCTAGCTTTCGCAAGGAAGCTTCTCTTGCCGCTAAACAGCGGCAAAAGCGCCGCGGCGTACGGCTGAATTCACGCGTCCTGGTGCTGATCGAATGGACCGACGCTTCGGGGCAAAAAGTCCGCGCCCAAGCGAATACGCGCATCGTCAATCCGTACGGTTGCATGGTTGTACTCCGAGCCGAGCTTAACCTTGAGCAGCGGGTCCAAGTGACGAATTTAGCCACAAAGATTTCGAATGCCGGGGTTGTGGTCTGGAAAGGCAATCCGCGCCAAGAAGGTTGGGAAGTAGGCGTTGAACTCGTGACGCCGGAAATGGATTTCTGGGGGTTAGAACTGTGATTCACACAAAAACGTCGTTGATGCCAGATCCGCAACCGCTCCCTCGTAACGATCGCCGCCGTAGCCAGCGCGTCATGATACGTGTTCCTGTGGTTTTGCATCTTCCGGGACAGGCGGCCATGCAGGCGTTCACGGTGGCGGTCAATGATCATGGCACGATGGTTTTGCATTCCAAACCGATTCCGCTGGATACGCATTTGATTCTCGAAAATGCCCACACGGGCGAGCGTCAAGGCTGCAGGATCGTTCGGCATCCGCAAGTCACAAACGAGGGAGCGCTGCTTCCGCTCGAGTTCGACCACCCATCGCCAGGTTTTTGGAACATAGTTTTTCCGCCCCTGGATGCCAAGGTTGCGCTTTGAAGCCCCAAAACTTGTTGCCACATTGCCGGTCTTCCGTGACATAAATACCGCGGGTTACTTTATTGTTTCTTGCCAAAACCAGTACCAAGGTATAGCGTGCTGCCACACTAGTTCGACCTTGCTGATCCTAATAGGGGTAGCTATGAATCGGTGGCAGCCCAGCAGTCGAGGTCGCACGCACCAAGCGGTCGGAAACTGTTTCCCTCGGAGCGCTCTTACGTTGCTTCTGCTCTCATTGTTCCTGTGGGGGAAGCAGGCGAACGCTCAACAAAAAGGTGAGCCGCCCCCTGCGCCGATCATTCCCGCAAAAGTGAACCGCACTGGGCAGTCCGCGACTGTGGACGCGCGCGCCACGGTACCTGGCGAAGATGAAAAAGACGAAGGCGACGCAGTCTTGCAACGGATGCAATGGTTCTATGAGCAACGCGCTTTCCCATTGCCTGGTATCCCCGCCGGCGCACGTATGAAGGCCTTCGAGCAGATGCAGAATATGATGGAGACCGAAGGCAAGCTCTTCCGCACTCCGCAGGGTGGGTTTGCCGCAACCTCAATCGGCCCCGCTGCTGTGCCGGTCTGGCAGCCCATCGGCCCCGCGCCGGCAAGCGGGGGCTTCTTCAGCCCGGTATCCGGTCGCATCACTACCATTGCGGTCGACCCAAGGGATCCGAGCGGGGACACCGTTCTCATTGGCGGCGCGCAAGGCGGCATTTGGCGTTCTACCAATGCGGGAAATTCGTGGGCGCCGGAAACGGATTTTGCCCCGTCGCTGGCCATGGGCTCAATTGCCTTCGCGCCGGCAAACCCGAATATTGTCTATGCGGGCACCGGCGAACAGGCTTCGACGGGAATCGATGTTTATTACGGCGCAGGAATTTTGAAATCCACCGATGGAGGCATAACCTGGAGCGCGACGTGCCCAACACCTGGTCCCAGCTGCAATAATCCCTTTGTTGGCCCATTCGGGAGTGATTTTTTTCCCGGGGGCGGAGCACGCATCAGCTACTTGTCGGTAAATCCGTCGAATCCAAACCTCATTCTCGCTGGCGTACAAATCTTCACTGGCAACAACTCTGCCGGTGTCTATTGTTCCGATGACGGCGGTCTCAACTGGGCCAATATCCTTCCCGGCCAGATGGCGACGTTTGCCGGCTATGCTCGTTCCACCGTGGCGTTCGCCGCTCTGGGCCGCTCGTCTGGCTCCACGTTTCCAGGCACTAATCCGAATGGAATTTACAGGTCAACGATTGCCGACGGCAAGGGCAGCGCGGGAAACCTTCCTGCAAAGTGTACCAACATAACGTTTGCCAACCTGGCGGACATGCCCGGCAGCGGATTGCCTAGCCCCATTGGCCGCATTGATATGGGGATCTTCGATGCCAACACAGTGTACGCATCGATTGCCGACGCCAACTCTAACTCGCGTACCAACCACGGAATTTGGGTGACGACCAACGGCGGATCGAACTGGACCAGGACCAACGCCCCCGACATCTGTCGATCTCAGTGCTGGTATGACAATGTCGTGAAGGTTGATCCTTTCGATCCGAGCGGCAGGACCGTATTTTTCGGCGGCGGGGCGGTGGTTCAAAACAACGCCTTCGCGTGGGTTGTGCGCGCCACCGACGGGATGAATTTCAGTTCGGTCATCCCTACTGCAAACTCTTCTGACCCTAACCGTCCCCACGTGGATCAGCACGCGATGGCCTTCATCAAATTGCCCGATGGTCGAGTTCGCTTGTATTTGGGGAACGATGGGGGAATCTGGCGCGCCGATGATGCCGAAGCGAGCACCGTTGCGTGGACGAATATCAACAATCCGGGACTGCAATTGGCACAATTTTATCCCAGCCTGTCGGTACATCCATCTAATCCTTCGTTCGCGTTTGCCGGCACGCAGGATAACGGCAGCCTGATTTACAGTGGTTCCGCTAACTGGATTGACAATGATCACTGCGGCGACGGGGGCTGGACGTTAATCGATCCGGTCACTCCCAGCACCGTCTACATTCTTTGCCAGCTTCTGAGTTTGCAGAAATCGACGACCAATGGCGCGCCTCGCTCCTTTAGGATTGCGGACAATGGGATCGATCCGGCCGACCGGTTGGCCTTTATTGCGCCGATGGCCATTGACGCCGCTAATCCCAACCGACTTTACTTCGGCACTACAAAGGTTTGGCAGACAGTGGACGGTGCGAATTCCTGGCAGGCAACCTCGTCAGGGCCTCTCGCCCCAGGAGCGGTGGTTGTTGCGCTCACGGTAGGAGGCAATAACGGCAGTGTCGTCTATGCGGCCACCAGCGACGTCAGAGTATTCGTGGCCCAAAACGTCGGCCCAGGTTCGGTCAACTTCACTTCGCTTAGCGGTCCCCTTCCCCAGAGGCAGCCAACACAGATTATCGTGGATCCTTCCGACCCGTCCGGAAATACGGCCTACATCACCTTCTCCGGATTTTCCGGCTTCGGAGATCGCATGGGGCATATATTCAAGACCGTGAGCGCGGGAGCCCCCTGGGTGGATGTAAGCTGCACCCGGGTAGGAAATTGCGATAGCCCCAATCCTACCGACTTGCCCAATGTGCCTGTCAATGACCTCGTGATTGACCCTGACCTTCCTGGAACTCTTTATGCGGCCACCGATATCGGGGTGTTTTTATCTAGCAATGGCGGAGCGACCTGGACAACCCTCAATAACAACAGCTTGCCAAACGTCGCGGTCCTGTCCCTGCGCATGCACCGCGCCTCCCGAACCCTTTTCGCAGCGACGCACGGGCGCGGAGCTTGGAATTTGTCCTTGGGAGGCACTTCCACGTTCGGCATCACGCTCATTTCTCCGACTTTTGCCCCAGCAGGAGCTTCCGGGGTCTCGCTTACCGTAGGGGGAAATGGTTTTACCCCCAACTCGCGAATCGCGTTCGCGATTAATGGGAACACCACGATCATTATGCCCGGCGGCACTCCAAACCCGAATCAATTGACTGCCGTGATTCCGGGCGCCGCTACTGCGAGCGGCGGCAATGCCCTGGTGATGGTTACAGATCCGGCGCAGCCGATGGCCACCAATGCTCTGACGTTCACGGTGTTGGCACCGGCCCCTACCATTTCCGGGGTGACTCCCAATCGCATCAGTGTAAACTCGCCGGATACGCCCGTCACCGTGCTCGGCACGAATTTTAATAGTCAATCTAAGGTTATATTCAACCCCAACTTTAGCGGCCCCGGCGGCAACAGCACTCTCGCTACCACGTTTAGCTCTTCCTCGCAATTAAGCGCGACAGTTCCCGCCAGCTTAATGGCGCAGTTTGGCAGTACCAACGACGTGGGGGTAATGAATCCCCCTCCGGGAGGCGGCGTCACAACTTTGCCGCAGTTATTGCCAACTTTCACGGTCGTTTCCCCGCCCCCGGTAAACGATAATTTCGCAAATGCATTGCAAGTCGCATTGGTGAATAACAGTTTTGTCGATACGCGAGACAGTTCCGCGGCCACAACCGAACCAACCGACCCGAGGCCCCCGTGTTCCATGTCCATCCCGGGAAATCCGGCGCCCGGTACTACAAACACGGTCTGGTACAAGCTGAACGACGTCATGGGCCCGGTAACCATCGACACCATCGGCAGTAGTTATGACACTTTCCTGTCCGTGTGGACTGGCTCTGCGGGAGCCCTGACCGCAGTTCCCAATGCCTGCAACGACGACATCAACCCAGGCATCATCGTTACTTCAAGGGTCACCTTCGGCGCCACTGCAGGTACTACGTACTTCATTCTGGTCAGCTCATTTGGTCTAGGGGATCCCAACCCTGTGGCCTTCGGCGGGAAGAGCGTTATCCACGTGTCTGCCCTCCCATTCCCTTTTACCCTTGCCAGTCAGCCGGCGACCAACACCGTGAACGCGGGTATCTCGGCAACCTATAGCATCTCCGCGACTGGGCAAAACGGATTCGCCAGTACCATCACCCTAACTTGTAGCGTACAGCCACCCGCCGGAGTGGTGCCTCCAGCTCCGCCTTCGTGCACCTTTAGCAACGCTTCGATTACCCCAGGAGGGAATCCCTCAACTTCTACTCTGACGGTAGGCACAACCTCGCGAGCAAACGTTCCATCATTGCCCCTCGCACCTCAGTGGCCTACGGTGCCTATACCATGGCTTATTGCCCTGGCGGCGCCACTCGCGATGTGGATGTATCTCGCTCGGACCAAGCGGCAGCGTTCGTTGGCGGGCGTTACGCTCTCGGCCTTAGTATTCTTATTAATTTTCGAAGCGATGGGTTGCGGTGGTGGGGGCACGAACCCGCCGCCCCCGGCGCATGGAACGACTGCCGGCCAGTACACACTAACCCTGACCGGAACTTCGGGCAGCCTGAGCAATAGCATCCCGGTGACACTGAACGTGAACTAGCCCACACTATTTTTTAAGACGAGCCGTATAGAGCTCAAATCCGGATGGGGGGCCCTGCCGCGTCTTACACCCTGACCTGCCGGGAGAATGGCAGGGAAGCAAGGTCTACGTTTCCGCCGGAGAAAATCACGCCGATCTTGTGAGGTTGGCCGTCAGGACGCGGGGGCAATCCGAGTGACGCTACACCATTCACCCGCAGCAGCGGCGCTACGGCTACCGCGGATGATGGCTCAATCACAATCTTCATGCGCTCCCAGACTGCGCGCATCGAATCGATAATTTCTTCTTCGCTTACGAGCACGATCTTGTTAACGTGCTGGCGCAAAATTGCAAACGTGCGAGGAGCAAGCGGCGCGCGCAATCCATCCGCAATGGTATCGCTTTTCTCGAGCGGTTGAAGTTGGCCGGCAGCGAGCGAGCGATACGCATCGTCGGCGTGCTGCGGCTCGCAACCGATCACGCGAAGTCCCGGGCGCATTCCATGCGCTCCCAGCGCGGTACCGCTCAACAGGCCGCCGCCGCTCACCGGTGCGAGCAGCGCATCGAGATCAGCAATGTCTTCGAGCAATTCTTTCGCAGCCGTTGCCTGGCCGGCGATGATGCGGTTGTCATCGTAGGGATGAACCATGACCGCGCCGGTTTCGCGCTCGATTCGGGCACACGTTTCCGCGCGAGAAGAAATAAGCGGTTCGCAAAAGGTGATTTCTCCGCCATAGGCTTTCACTGCCTGCATCTTCACCGAGGGGGCGTTTGACGGCATCACGATCCACGCGTGCGTTCCGCGCCGTCGTGCCGCATAGGCTACCGCCGCAGCGTGATTGCCCGAGGAGTGCGTGACAACTCCGCGCGCAGCTTCCGCGGGGGTCAGCGAAAAAATCGCGTTGGTTGCGCCGCGAATTTTGAATGAGCCGGTTTTCTGGAGATTTTCACACTTGAAGAAAATGCGCGCGCCCGCGATGGCATCGAGCGATTGCGACGTCATCACCGGGGTGCGATGAATCAGCGGCGCGATGCGTTCGTGCGCCTCGCGGATAGTTTTCCAGTCAGGCGCCAAAGTGGATTCAGGATGAGGTGTTGCGCTCATGGAGTTTCCAGCATTTTGGAAATGACGTACGCGCAAGTATGACACAGTCACGAAAGTGCTGCCGTGCCGCACACCGACCCAGCCGCGCCGGCACTCACGGTTTTGCCGGTGAAATCCTGAAGGTCGTCTTGCTGCTGGAGGTGTTTTCGAAGCGGTCGAAAACGCGCACGGCTACAGTATGCTCGCCTGTCGAGAGGCCCGGGAGCGCGAGATCGTAGCTTTCGCGGGGCGCATCGCTCAGCCGGCCGATTGGCGGGACGAGCATCCATTCACCGCCATCTACGCTGAATTCGGCGCGCGCAATGGTGCTGGCTCGGTCACGCGCTTCGAAATGGATGCGCGTAGGGGAACTGTCGCGACCAGCAGGTGGCTGCGCGGAAAACCCCTCGATCACCGGAGGCGTATTGTCGATTTCGAATCGCTCGCTTTCGCGCTCGGCTTTCAATGCTTCGAGGCGCGGATTCGATGGAGCGTCCGAGGCCAGGAGTTTGAGGTAGTACGCACCATCGGGCAGCGAACTCGTGTCCCAGGAGAAATATTTCTGGTCAATTTTATCCTTCAGGACTTTCCAGTCGCGTTCGCCTTCGCCGCGATAATATAACGAGTAAGTGAGCTCATCATCGTTGTCGTCGTGCGCGCTCCACACCACGGACTGAAAACCTTTTTGCTGCGTTCCTTGCGGTGTGGGTTCAAATTTCGGCGCGGCCCGATCACCCTGTAGGGGGGCCGAAGTCACCGTAATTCCGCCAAGCGGGTTGGTCTGCGGCGGCATTTTCACTTGCGCCGACGGCGGCAGTGGCGTTGGATTCAGAGACGGATTCTGGATGCGTACACCGGGATTCTGCAGAACGATCGCATCAATGACCGGTGCGACGTTCTTGGGCAGATACGCGATGCTGATCCAGTTGATTCCATCATTCAACTGCCCTTTCAATTGCGCTTTCCATTGGATGAATCGCGCAGGCGGACATTCGACTTTGGCGCCAGAAACCGTGTAAGGTCCGGCCCAGGGGCTCCAATCTTTCCCAGGATCTGAGGTGTTCCCCGAGCGCGCATACAACGCAATTCGCGCCGTATCGTTTTTCGAGGGTGCCTCGGTTTTCAAGGTCGTGCTGCGCGCCGCACCATCGCCAAACCATTCGAGGCGGCCCCATTCGGAAAACATGCGCGCGTCAAAGGTTTGCGACTCGAAGCTGCCTTCCGCTTCATAGTCCGGCCCGAGCGTAAATACTTTCCCGGGATTCGCAGTGCTCAAATACATTTTTCCAGACGGCGATTGCGCGAATGAGGTGACTTGTGCTGAGCCGGTTTTGGCAAAGTTCGCAAAAACACCGGGGCTTTCGATCTCAATGACAGCCCCATCGTTTCCCGTGCCCAGCAGAAGTTTGCCGCGCGATGAAACTCCGAGCGCGTACGCCAATGAGTCGCGCGAGTTCCAGATTTCCTCGGGCGCTCCATCGGGAGCGACGCGGAACACGGCACTGGAGACCGCAGGCGGAAAGGGGGAGAAAATGGTTGGCTGCGGAATGGGAGCCGTAATGATGGTCAGTCCGCCGGTGGTCGTTGCGGTGTTGATAGGCGGGGGTTGAAAGATCAAAGAAGGTGTAATCGCACCGCTGGCCTTCTGTTTTTCACCGATGGCTGCCGCGTAAATGTTGCCGGCATTGTCGGAGACGAGTGCAGTGATTTCTTTTTTCGAAGTCTCATAAAGAACAAATGCTTTTCGTGGGTTGCTTTTCTGCTCGGTTGCAGATGCCTGCTGCCGGTTATTCGGCTCAGACCTATTCTGCAGGCTCTTCGGGGCGGCTTCGACCGCGGTTTTATCGTGGTTTGTGCCGGCCTTTTTCGCGGTAGCCGGTGAATGCCCCGCAGGCACGCGCAAAATCAAGCCGTTGGGATCAGTGCCGGCGATTACATTCCCTCTGGAGTCGAGAGCCAGCGCGCGAATATGGGTTTCTTCGCCGGAATAAAATAGTTCACTTGTTCCGTCCGGAGCCACGGCGAAAATTTGCCCTTTATCGCCCGTGGCTACATATAGGGTGCCCCTTGGATCAATGAGAAGATCCCAGATATATTTTGTTTTGGGCTCAAAGAAGACATTTGTTTCGCCTGACGGAGTAATCTTGTAAACCTTTCCATCAGGCGATGTGCCGACATAGAGATTGTCACGTGCATCGATGGCGATAGCCTGTGCGGTCAGCTCGCCAGACTCAAAAACTCTTGTCGCTTTTCCCGCAGAATCCACGCGCAACACCTTGGCGTTGGAGCCGCCGGCAATGTAGAGGTTTCCTTTGGAATCGAGGCGCAGCGCCCAGAGATAGGCGCAGTCGGCATCGGTAAAGCTGGCAAAGTGCGGTGCGAGCTCGAGGCGGCCGTCGCTGCGCAACGCCACACCCTTCGCCGTACCGCGCGAGAAATCTTCGAAGGAGGCCTGACGCCAATGACGCGTGTGTTCCGCTTGCATCTGCAAAGCAAGCGGCAAACCCAGAATTGCCGCGAGTGCTGTCGCCAACGCGAGTGGCAAAAATCTCCGCGCGTGCGCTGCATTCATCGGGCGTTGTGCGTCCATGCCATGTTTCCCAGAATACTTCGGCAGCGTTGCCATTCTTACCTGGACCTCATTGTGAAGAGTAAGCGCAAAGAGTTGGCGCGCTATTTCACGGTGATGGTAAGCGAGGTAAAACCGGAAATCACTTCCTTCATCGGCGCGGACCATTCGCCGGCCGCCGATTCGCGCAACATTTGCGCGCCGCCGGAAGTGCGACGGTGCTCGAGCACGTTAATTTGTGAAAGCGGCGCGTTAGGCAGCTCTTTATCTTCCACGAATAGCGTCGGCGTTGGGCCGAACAGCGTCACGTACAGCCGGTCATTGCGGCGCTCGCGATTGAGAAGCGTGATGAGCTGCTCGAGCCCAGCCAGATTCTGCGGGGGGCCAGGAGAAAAAGGGCGCACCGAACGATTCACTAGATCCCCGTCACTCACCAGAATGCGCAGCGTGGTCCCTCGGGCAGCCTGCGGGGGGATGCTGATCGGAATTTCAGTGATGGTAGGCGTGCCGCGATAAGGACGCAAAAGGACCCTGACTCGCAACGTTTCACCGGGAGCGGCTTCGCTCTTATCGAGCCAGGCACTTTCAATCGAAGCGCCGCGCCGCTCGGGAATTCCCTCAACGCGCAATGCGATGCGGTCAATCTTGGCAGCCTCGTACGGATTAGAAAAAATTCGCGTAAAAATATTCTGCACGGTAGTGGCCACAAAGATTCCGTCAGGAAGGAATTGTTCAGTGGGCGCAAACATGTTTTCCAGCTGGACGGGCGAATGGCCGGCAATGGAAATCTGGCCGGTTAAGCGCAGAGTTGTTCCTTCGCTGTAAACCGAATTGGCAACGAGCCCGTTGAACGCGGTGAGGGCCACGAGAAGCGGCGTAATCTTGGGATGCTGGATCAACTGAAAGTGAAGAAGCTTTTCGCCAAGCGCTGTAGTCACTGTGAGGTCCATCGGAATCATCGCCGGCGGGGCGCCGAGCTTGCCCACAACGGCGGTAAGGCGATCGTCGGTTATGGTGCCAATCAAGCCGCCGAGCTTGACAATTTTTGTGGAGGCCAGCTCGGACGAGAGCGTAGTGAGTACGCGGGAGCGCGCCATTGGAATAGCCATCGTTCCGAAGCCGAACAGCTGATGTCCGCACATATAAACGCGGTCATCGCGGACCGCTGTGACGGTACAGGCGGAGTTAATCGACGCGTCGCCTTGCACCAGAACCATTCCAACCATGTCCCCGGGGACGATTTTCGCGTCATCGGGTTGCGCGGGCGCGGTACCTCCTGACATCGCGACCATGCCGTAGTGTTCTAACTCTCCGGCAAATTTTTGTAGCGCGGCCGGGTGAAAGCCGGAAAAGACAAGCGGCGACTCGATGGGTTGAAGATAGGCGCTCGAAGAAAGTCCCACATTACGCGCGAGCTGGGTGGGCAAGGAAAGCCGGTTTTGCGAGTCGCGATTTTCGGCCGTCATGGCTGGCGCGATACTGGGCGACATTTGCAAACTGAACAGGTCGGCGATCGGGGTTACGCCGGCAATCGCTTCTTTCGTGAAGATGCCCAGCTTGAGAGAGAGAGCTCCAGCAAGTTTTCCCTCGATATAGACGGGGCTGCCACTCATACCGGCAACTACGCCGGTGTGCTCAACCTTGGGGCCCTTCAGTTCGACGAGGATGATGGACTGTTTTGGTCCCAGAAAATTTTCCATCACGCCAATCACGTCGAGGTTGAACTTTTCGATCTGGTCGCCGGCGAAAATTGTCGAGGCGTAACCCTTCATTCCAGGCTTGATCTGATCGACCGGAAGGGTTTCCGCGGTTTGGGCGGCGCTCGAGATGACGGCTACAAAAAGTAAAATGAGGGCAAAACCAAGCAGATTCCCGGGAATTCGCTGGCCTGCCGTTCGAGAGCGGAAGCTTCGATAAAGCCGGAGGGAAAGCATCAACTCTCGATGATACCTGCGAAAGGAGACGGAATCAAACCAGCGTGCGAGTTGGGACGCCGCAAACAGCATTGCGGGTGGGTTGATGCGATTCGGTCAGGATAGCGCGCAGGTGGTCGCGTCCTTGTAGCTTTCGGCGGACTCCGCAGCGCGTGTACGGCGTTAGAGCAGGATACGGTGGGACCTGGAACTCATCCAATCTTGATAAAGCTGGATGTGTACCAGCTGGGTTTTTGCGCGAAGTTTTTTCAAAACGGCTCGTTGCCTGGAACGCTCTTTTGCTGAAACGCCCTGTTTTGAGTCGCGCTCTTCATGAGTTAACTTACCGCGTTTCGATTTGTTGGGTCTTGCTGCGTCGCGAGTTGAATTGTTGCGCACCAGGTCGATGCCGACGTCGGGGGATTGTAAACGTTGACGGTCCATTAGGAAATCGCCGAAGGCGGCAGCCCTGCGTACTTTGAATGGTGAGTCGGGGTCCTGGTTAAAAGCTTTAATGCGCTGGCTGAGAGCGTCAAGGGCTTGCTCGATGCTTTCGCGGGTGAAACGAGGCGACTTCGAGCAGGAGACCACCTCGCCTGCCGGAGTCGTGATCCAGTGCAAAGTCTCATGAGCCGGTTTTATATAGCCTTGGATTTGCAATATCGCTATCACCTGCCTGGCGTCGTGGGTGTTAAGTTTCAAGGTTGCAGTCAAATCGTAAAGGGTCCAGTTCAATGCTCCTCGAGTGTCTTTCAGAAAACTCCGAACGGCCGCGGCGGGTATCGCGGGCATAGAGGCGGTTTGCGCCTTGCGAATTTGGGGCATCGGACGCAATTTGCCGGAATTCAAGGATGGCGCCGCGGGAGGCGACGAAAGGTGCTGCATAGATGGGCTCTTCCTAGTGGATGCGGATTCGGATTTCAAGATTTCCGGTATTCCTTCCACTCGCGTTCTATTGTTTTGGCAATGTCTTTGGCCGCGTTGCGAAGCCATTGGGGCTTTCTTGCGCGCAAGTCTTTGAGAATTTTTTTTGTCTGCGCCTTAGTGCCGAGATGAACGTTAGCGGCTTCTGAACCCATGGCGCAAAGCAAAATCTCTTCATCGTTTTCCGCGGGCAACTCATTAATCTCAATCGGATTTGAATCCGGAGAAAGCCGGCGAATCAACCATGGGCCGATGATTCTTTGAAACGGATCACGGGAGCGCACGGCAGACTGAATGATATCCTGATAGCAAGACTGGCCGCGCCCCTTGTGTCCGGTTAACCAAACGCAAGCCGATGGAAGCATGGCCTTCGCTTCGCGGGCAATAAATCCACCATCCAATTTGGCAATGGCCACGAAACGTTGCTGTCCAAGACTCCCCATCCCAGCTTCACGCCGCACTACTTTGTATTCCAAATGGCGGCCAGGAAGCATTATTTCTATGGCTTGCTTGGCCTCGCGGGGCACATTTTTGACGTGGGGGAGCTCCGTCAGTGTTTTCCAAAAATCTTCCGGGAACTTCATGCTGTAAAAACCCAGCTTTTCGAGAGATGCTTCACGCTCCGCCAGAACCATGGGGCAGCCGCCAATCTTGAGTGTCTGCTCATAGCCTTCAAGGATGGCGTCGCATGCATCCCTCAATCTTACGTTGAGCTCGCCGACGTCGATGGCTATTTTGGCGCTTGCTGCCAGGCGCACCAGGTCATTGGTATAAGGTAGAGGGTAGGATTCATCGAAGTCATCCACGCCCCAACATAGACGACCCTCGGAATCGCGCCAGGTCCCAAAGCTGCCAACGTGCAGGTCGCCGCAGGCCAGCACCTTAGGCGCTGGGCATAGAGGGGAACAAATTTCCGGCCACAATTGGGCCCATCGATAAAATGTTCCTCTAAAAAAAAGGAACAAATCCTCTCTCATGAGTTCATGCTTGGAGCGCAGGTGGGATTCAACGACCGTAGTGCATGAGCGCATCCAGTGGTCATAGCTTTTTGTGGCTTCGAGGATATTCATGAGTTGGTGTCACTTTGAGCGAACCACGGGCACGAAATAGCATTGCGCAACATACTGTTTTTGAATTGCCTGTGGATAAATCACTATCCTTATAACGCTGTAACTTTCTCGGCGAATTCCCGTATAGGAGCACCGTGTTGCGACGTTTTCAAGGTTTCTAGTCGTGGCAATAAAGGCGCTGACCTTGTACACTGCAGCACTCCCGGCTAAGATGCCGCTACGTGTCTATCGCCACTGTTTTACCGCTAGGGGAACATTGTTGGCACATTCTACGTTTCAATTAGTGTGGGCCGAGGAACGAAGCAGGCAGCGAGGCTAATGCAAAGTTGGAGCCTGACGCCCAACTGGTTCAGCAATGCCTCCGGGGCAACAACTCAGCTTGGGAAGAGTTGGTGCGGCGTCACGCCCGGCGGGTTTTTAACTTGTGCTATCGTTTTACGGGGAATCGGACCGAGGCGGAGGATCTTTCGCAGGAGGTTTTTTTGAGGGTGTACCGGACTCTGGCGAGCTATCGATCAATTCACGGCGGATTCCCGACGTGGCTGACGAGTGTATCGCGTAATCTGCTGATCGATCATTACCGGCGTACGCGACGGGAGCGTTTGACCGATTCGCTGGACGACGCTATGCCGAAGCTAGAGAATAAAGAGTCATCCGGACGGCGGCCCGACCAGCACGCGCTCGCCGGAGAATTAAGCCTACAGGTGCAGGATGCACTGGGGAAGATTTCCCCTGACTTGCGCGAAGCCGTGATCCTGCGCGATCTGCAAGGCTTGGAGTATCAGGAGATACAGCAGGTGCTGCAGATACCAGAAGGGACTGTAAAATCGCGAATTAACCGCGGGCGCATCGAGCTAGCGAGACTGCTCGATCAGATGGGATTGCGACCGCACTGAAGCAACTGAGCGCGCCGACGGAATGGAAATGAATTGGACTTGTGAACAAATCGAAACGAGGTTGAGCGAGTACGTAGACGGGTCGCTCGATGCCAGCGCGCTCTCGGCTTTTGAGGGGCACGCAAACGGATGCCAGCGTTGCGCACCTCTAGTAGCGCGTGTTGCCGGGATTGTCGCTCAGATGCACGCGTTGGAAATGCTTGCCGAACCCCCGCAGCTAGCCGAGCAAATTCTGGCTAGAACGCTTGGGCCACGGGCGAACAAGGCCAAGCGAAGCGGGGTTCTCGATTGGTTCCGGCCGATGATTCAGCCGCGTTTTGCGTATGGGGCGGTGAGTGTGCTGGTGACCTTCGGTGTGATGATTCCTGCGTTGGGCATCGACTGGCATAAACCGAAGCTGGCGGATTTGCGTCCTATCAACATTTACCGCGCTGCTGACCGCGAGGCGCACCTGGTGTATGCGCGAGGCGCGAAGTTTGTCAGCGATCTGCGCGTGGTGTACGAAATCCAATCACGCTTGCGGCCAGAGACTGAGCCGCAGTCTGCACCTGATAACGAGCCGCAGCCGACGAAATCCTCGCCGTCAGGCACTACGAATGGACCGCAAAAGAATCCGCGCGGCCTGAATCGCGCGAGGCAGTTCTCCTCGGCCGGCGTCGTGCTGGCTAGCGCAGTCCCGGGCGCTTGTGAAAGGATCTCGCCATGAAGTGTGCTGTGCACACCGAGGCTGACGCAACAGGGTTCTGCCGGAACTGCGGGAAGGCGATGTGCCGCGAGTGTACACGCGATGTGCGCGGAGTGCTTTACTGCGAGCCATGCCTGGCGGAAATTGTTGCGCAGCCTGCGGGCCCCGCGAACATGGGCTCCAATCCTACAGTGGCGTTTCTACTCGGCTTCGTTCCCGGGCTTGGGGCGGTTTACAACGGCGAGTACATAAAAGCATTGGTGCATGTTGCGATTTTCGTCGTTTTATTTACGGCCGGGGTCAACGGTGATTTGAGCAGTGGATCTGAAGCGGCGTTGTGGATCTGCATCTCCGCATATTGGCTCTATATGGCAATCGATGCGCACCGGTCGGCGAAGCTGAGACAATCGGGAGCGGTGCCGACAGATCCGTTTGCGTCGTGGGGCAAAGACAAACCGGTTGGGCCGATTCTTCTGATTGCTCTCGGGGTGATGTTTCTTCTGGAAAAGTTTGGCATTTTCTCCATCCACAGGCTTTTCGAGTTCTGGCCCATTTTTTTGATCGGCGCAGGCTTGTTGATGTTGCGCAATCGTATGGGGTCTGCGACTTAAGGAAAATCCGACCATGGCCGCCACTACAACAGGCGCAAGGACGCGATGCCGCTGTCCCCGATGCAGGGTGCACGGACTCATCGGACCGGTGTTATTGATCACTGTTGGATTGCTCTTTTTCATTGGTCAAGTAGACCCGCACTTGTGGTTTTGGGGAAAGACCTGGCCGATCGTTCTGCTGGTAGTGGGCGCGATGAAACTGGGCGCAGCGATGGCCTCGTCCGAAGGACACTTGGGAATCAATGCTGCCGTTCGACCGCGAAGGCGATCGGTGTTTGGCGGCGTGCTGCTGCTGCTGATGGGTTTGATCTTCCTGGCGCAAAACTTCCGAGGTGACTTTGGCTTTATAAGTTTGTTTTGGCGATGGTGGCCCCTGCTGCTGATTTTTTGGGGCGTTGCCAAACTGCTTGACCGGCTGGTCGCACAACGTACCGGTGAAGACCCGCCGCGCACGATTACTGGTGGCGAAATTGTTCTGGTCGGCGTTCTGATTCTGCTGGGACTCGGCGTAGCCTTCGTGCACCATCCCGCCGGCCCGGGTGGTCCCGATTGGCCGGGATTGAACGAGTACTCGTTTAGCCAGGACGGACCGGTGAAGAGTATCGCGGCTAATTCTCACATTTCAATTCGCACGCAACGAGGAGACGTGGTGGTGCGCGCGGAAGATCTAGCAAACATCCAAGTCATGGTCAAAACGCGCGCTCGCGGTTGGAATGAAAACCAGGCGCGGCGTCTTTCTGAGGGAGTTTCGGTGGCCATCCTGCCGGATGGAGACGGCTACGAAATTCGTCCGCAAGGAGTAGGGAATCGCGTCTCTGTGGATCTGGAGGTCCACGTGCCGCGGCAAGCCACGATTGTTGCGCGGACCGGGGCGGGCGATGTACAGGTTACTGGAATCCTAAACAATGTTTCGGTGAATTCGGGGCGCGGCGATGTTGAGGTTCGCGATGCTGGTGCCGATGTCGACGTCGACGTGCGCCATGGGGACGTCAAGATTGCGGGTGCCAAGGGGGACGTCAAGCTCGCCGGCAGCGGACGCGATGTAGACATTTCCAATGTTGCAGGCTCGGCGAGTGTTGACGGAGAATTTTACGATCCAATTCGCTTGGAAAAAATTGCCAAGGGAGTGCACTTCAAATCGCAGCGGACCGACTTGACGGTGACGCAGGTGGCGGGGCGCGTCGAATTGACTTCGGGGGGCTTGGAAATTACCGATGCAAGTGGCAGTTTGAACCTGAAAACTCGGGAGAAAGACATTACTGTGGAGAATCTCGGTGGGCGCGTACGAATCGAAAACCGAAATGGCAACGTCAGCGTGCGGTTCGCGCAGCCGCCGAAAGACGATGTCGAGGTTGCTGATCAGTCCGCCGGGATCACCCTGACGATGCCCGCTAAGTCTTCGTTCGAAATTCATGCCGAAGCACGTTCGGGAGAGATTGACTCGGAATTTGACGTACCCTCAGTGACCAAAATGAGCGACGAGCACGGCAACACCAGACTCGATGGGACTGTTGGTGTGCGCGGACCGCAGATCCGACTCAAAACCACATATGGATCCATCTCTATCCGCAAAGCGACTTAGCGGCGCGCAGTCGACGATTAGTTAGCGGCAGTAGAAGTCGAGGTTCCTCCTAGCGTTCTACTAGTTTGTCCAACACCTCAAAAAATTCCGGATAAGAGACGGCCGCGCATTCCGAGTCGCGAATGACGCTCGGTCCCTGGGCGCCTAGCGCGGCGACGGCAAAAGCCATCGCGATGCGATGGTCGCCGTGAGGCTCAATATCGGCACCGCGCAACTTCCCGGCGGAACGACCGGCAATGCGAAGGCCGTCAGGACGCTCCTCGACCTGCGCGCCCATGTGTTTCAAATTTTGCGCGACGGCGGCAATACGGTCGCTTTCTTTGACACGTAACTCTTGTGCGTTGCGAATTTCGACGCCATTTTCAGTGAACGGTCCGAGCGCGGCGAGCATTGGCAATTCGTCAATCAGTTGCGCCACCGACTCGCCTTCAATCACACCGCCTTGGAGCGTCGCATGGCGCACGGTGATGTCGCCGATGAGTTCGCCGGAAGCGCTACGAACCGAGACCAGGCTGATCGGTGCTCCCATCATGGTGAGCACGTCAAGAACGGCGGTGCGCGTGGGATTTAACCCAACATTTTGGAGGAGCAGGTTCGATTCGGGCAGAATCAAGGCTGCCGCCAGAAAAAAAACCGCGGACGAAATATCTCCGGGAACTTCAATGGTGCGTGCTTCGAGGGACACCATGTTATTGTTCCCACTGCTTCCGATGCCGTGGACGCGCGTGGTGTGGCTGGTCTGTTCGATGCGCGCACCAAATTCGGCGAGAGCAATTTCGGTATGATCGCGAGTTCGTACCGCCTCGGTTACCGAAGTCACTCCATCGGCGAACAGGCCGGCCAGTAGAACGGCAGATTTTACCTGAGCGCTTGGGAATGGAAGTGTGTAGTCAATGGCTCGGAGCTTCGTGCCGTAAATCTCCAGCGGCGCGCATTCGCCGCCTTGAGCACGAATTTCCGCTCCCATTTGAGTCAACGGCTCGATCACCCGTTT
Organism: Candidatus Dormiibacterota bacterium; assembly: GCA_035602605.1. Classification (GTDB taxonomy): domain Bacteria; phylum Acidobacteriota; class Terriglobia; order Acidiferrales; family UBA7541; genus DASQHY01. The sequence goes on along the minus strand of DATNLZ010000102.1, from coordinate 29,920 downwards.
CATGGGCCTGCGGCGTAACGACAAGTCTCCTGAAATCTTCGATTCAAAGGGTTGTCCTGAAAGGATACCGGTAAGCAAACGCATTGTTGTGCCAGAATTGCCGGCGTCGAGCTCACGTCGCGAACGTTGCAAACCGGCCGAACCACTTCCCGTAATTCGCACCACGCCGCGAGTTGTTTCTATTTTCGCGCCGAGGTTGCGCAAGCAATCGAGAGTGCTTCGGCAATCCTGGGCGGTCGAAAAATGCCGGATCTCGCTCTTGCCTTCAGCAATCGCGGCGAGCATTGCGTAGCGGTGCGACATCGACTTGTCGCCGGGAGGCGGAACGCTGCCTGAAATGGTTCGCGCAGGCTTGATCTTTTGCGTGCCCACGGTGTGCAGTGTACCACGCGCAATCTTGCTTGTTCGCGGTGCACTTCTGGAAATCAAATTCGCTTACTCACTGATGCAACCTTGCAACGATGGAAATCCAGCGCGAACTCGCGAAACCTATTTGACGAGCAAACCGTAATATAGAGTGAGGAGAAGCAATCATGTCCAAGGGCAACCTTTGGGGCGTTGCGGGTAAAGGTGGAGTTGTGTTGGGCGTGACGCTCGCAATAGTCGTCGTGCTCGCGGCCGTACCATCACGTCGCGGGCCCGGCAGTCAGAATGGCCACCTGCCGCAGGCCGCTTGGCCTGATTCCTCGATGGTGAGCATGGACCAGGAAACGGGCCCCCATGCAGGTCATCCAACGGATGGTCAAACCGATGACCATCACATGCCGGGCATGGATCACGACAACAAGCAGAACGAGGTCGCGGCGGTAGCCTCGATGACGGGCGGGCATCATCACAACGGTGCACACATGACAATGACGCTCATGCGTCCATCATCTCCGGGCGATGCGCAACGCGCCCAGCAGGTGGTGCATTCCCTACGAACCGCTCTGGAAAGATATAAGGACTACCACGCGGCTCTGGCGGACGGCTACAAGCCTTTCCTGCCAAATCTGCCGCAAAAGGAATACCACTTTACGAAATACTGGAGCGGTTTTCTCGAGGCGTTTACATTCGATCCTGCTCGTCCCACTTCACTGCTCTACAAAAAAACATCCGGCGGGTATGAATTAAGCGGTGCAATGTTTACGATGCCCAAAAACGCGACTGAAGATCAGCTGGACGCGCGTGTTCCGCTCAGCGTGGCGAGCTGGCATTTGCATACCAATCTGTGCATGCCTCCGAAGGGCCAAGAGGAATCGTCGGACTGGACCAAGTTCGGCTTGCGAGGCTCGATCGTGACTCCCGAGTCTTGCCGAGACGCGGGAGGGAGATTCTTCCCGTCCATATTCGGGTGGATGGTTCACGTCTATCCTTTCGAAGATTCCCCTGGCAAAATCTTTGGTCAGATGTAGCTGCAACCTCCGCGGAGAGTACCTTTAGTTACGGCATCCTGTCCGCCCAGTGCTTGCCCTTTTCCCGCATTCAAGATCCGTACGAGTGGCCGGGCTCTTGGCGAACCTCGCCGTCGCCGCGCGCGTCAAGGCCCGGAGATCCTCGCGCGCCTGCGACGGTAAATACATATGTGCCGGCTGCGGTCGCAGAGCCAGAATCATTCCCGCGCAACGTAACCCTGTCCGGTCTGCACCTGCTCGGGACTTTACGTTTCTAACGTCTGTCAGGGGCACCCTACGTCGGCCATCGCCAGGTCTCAAGTTTTTGTTGGCCATCCGCAGTCAGGTGAGAAGAACTCAGCGGCTGAACAGAACTTCAAAGGGTTGGTGTATGTTAGCGGCAGCCGACCAGCGGCGTCATCAAGCGCCGCTACGAACAGGATTCTTAGTAGAACGGTGCATGGGTTTTGAGGATCCAGATTAAAATAACGAACGGAAGCGAAAACACGGTGATAGCAGTTAGCACGATAAAAAGCAGGAACAGCCAATCGCGATGTTTGTTGACCCTGGGCTGATACCTTTCGCGCATCAATAAGCGATAATTCCGGCGATTGGCCTTCCAAATGACATGGAAGATGTCGCCAATGACCGGTACAGCACCCACTACAGTTTCGAGAACCACGTTAGCGACCATACGCGTGAGCGTGACCCCTGGGGTGCCCCGCCGCCATGCCGCGAATACAATTAAAAACGAGGCGATACCCGCTGCCCCGTCTCCGATTCCCGGAATCCATCCGACGATGGCATCAAGACCAAATCTAATCTTAGTTCCAGGGATGCGAAACATGTCATCGAGGATGCTGGCGATGGTATCGAGATGCTCGTCGGTGCCAACGCGCTGCAACAGCCGATGTTGAGAGAGGGAACGCACAATTTTTGTCGTGCCAAAAAACGAATCAATGATAGCACGAGGGCCCGCAAGCCCCGGGGCACGACGCCCGTAGTCTTCTTCTGTGTTTACTTGACGGACTTTGTCGAGCCAGATACGCTGGCGGCGGATGGCCGTTACCAACCGCAGGCTTGCCGTATACGCGCTGGGACTCCTTCTCCTCGGTGTTTTGGTTTATCACTTCCGCGAGATGTTTTCTCAGGGGAATTTCAGTTTCCAGAAGCTCTTATTTGCGGTGCGGCGCGCGCGCTTCTCGCTCTTGCTTCTTTCCGTCGCAGTAATTTACCTTTGTTACGCAATCCGCGCATTGCGGTGGATGCGCTTCTCTCGCCATATCAAAGCGATGAATTTCTGGAATGTATATGGCCTCACGCTGGCGGGGTTCGCGTCGCTTTTTCTACTCGGACGAGCCGGCGAACCGGTGCGGCCACTGTTGATTGCACGCAAAGAACAAGTGTCCGTCTCCAGCATGTTTGGGATTTACTTCCTGGAACGAATTTTTGATACTGCCAGCACAGCAGTCATAGCCGGTTTTGGCCTATTGTCTTTTTCCGAGCTAGAAATTCAAGAAGGCTCCAAGGAACTCGCCAGACGCGTGCAAACGGCGGGAATGGTGCTTCTGGCGGGATCGCTTTTGACTGCCGCGTTTCTTGTTTACTTCCGCTTTCATGGTGCCGGAATTCTTGACGGCCGGCTGTCAGGCTGGCGAGGGGCCAGCGGCTGGCGTTTAAAAATTGCCGAAATTGTTTCCGGCATTAGCGATGGTCTGCGGGCCATCCGGACGTTCGCAGATTTAGCGATGGCCATTTTGTATTCCGCGATCCATTGGACTTTAGTCGCGCTGATTTATTTGTGGGTAGCGCGCAGTTTCGGAGGGCAATTCGAACTGATTAACTTCAAGGGAGCTATGCTGGTTTTGGCGATCACTATGGTAGGGTCAACACTGCAGGTTCCAGGCGTCGGCGGCGGATCCCAGGCCGCATCGTTTCTGGCGTTCACGCAGTTTTTTGGAGTAGAAAAGGAGCCCGCCGCCGCTGCGGCAATCGTTTTGTGGCTGGTAACTTTCGTGGCATCGAGCTTGGGAGGCGTGCCGCTGTTGATTCACGAAGGTTTGTCGTTGGGGAAGCTGCGACATCTAGCTGAAGAGGCGCCGCTGGTTGCGAAAGAATCCCGCAGTGAGCGGGATCGCTGGAGCGAAAATTCCGAATCCAGTGAACGCCGGGATCGAGGAGCACCAACCGAGTGAAGTGTCCCTTTTGCTCGCACATTGACGACAAGGTGATCGACTCCCGAGTGGCTCGAACCGGGGATTTAATTCGCCGACGGCGCGAGTGCTTGCGCTGTGGCCGCCGATTTACCACCTACGAGCGCATCGACGAAATCCCCTACATGGTCATCAAGAAAGACGGGAGACGCGAGCGCTTTGACCGGCAAAAAATTCTTCAGGGCCTGCTCAAATCCTGCGAGAAGCGGCCCGTAGCGACGCCTAAATTGGAGGCCATCGTCGATGAGATTGAGCGCGTCGTTCAGGAAGCTTCGGAGCGCGAAATCAATACGACCGGAATTGGCGAGATGCTGATGCATCGCTTGAAAAAGCTCGATAAGGTTGCTTATGTTCGCTTTGCGTCGGTGTATATGGACTTCAAGGACGTCAAAGAATTTATGGCTGAGCTTAAAGGCCTGCTGAAAGAACGCACGAAGAAATAAGATTTGGAGAATCAACCCACAGGTTTTTCGCGGAGTCATGCAACGTGATCCCTCAGGAGAACGATTGATGCGCAGGTTGAACCGCGGTAGTGCAATGGTGCTTTGGTTCGCTCTGGCGGCTGTAACCCGGGGAATGAATGCCCACGCGCAGGTGTCCGCGGGCAAAATGATTGTGCCGCCATATGCGCAAGCAGCACTGAGCGGTATCAGTCCGGAACGCATACGCGCGCACGTCCGATTTCTCTCGAGCGATTTACTCGATGGACGCGGTACCGGGCAGCGCGGAGGGGAAATTGCTGCCGACTACATCGCTACGCAGTTCGCCCTTGCCGGAGTCCAGCCAGCAGGGGAGGACGGCACATACTTGCAGAAAGTTCCGATGATCGGCGTACGCACTCTGCCGGAAACCACGTTTGGCTTAGCGCCGCAGAATGGAGAGGCACTTAGTCTCAAATGGCTCGATGATTTTGTGACCAACAATCAAAGCCAGACGCAGAACGCGGAAATCGATGCGCCGGTCATATTCGTGGGCTACGGAATTGAGGCCCCGGAATATAAATGGGATGACTACAAGGGAGCTGATGTCCGCGGAAAAGTGCTGCTGATGCTTGTGAATGAACCACCTTCCGAGGACGAAACATTCTTCAAAGGCAAAGCGCTCACCTACTACGGTCGCTGGACCTATAAGTTTGAAGAAGCGGCGCGGCGGGGTGCGGTGGGCGCCTTACTGATTCATCGCACCGATATGGCCTCGTATGGATGGAACGTGGTGCGCAGCTCATGGAGTACGGAACGCTCTTATTTAAAAGTGAACGATAAACCGAAATTGCAGGCGGCATCCTGGGTACAGCTGGAGGTAGCGCGCAAGCTCGTCGGGTTGGCCGGGCTCGATCTGGATAAATTGATGGATTCCGCCAAGTCGCCCGAGTTCCGTCCAGTGCCGTTAGCGGTGAACGTAAAGGCGCATATCGTGAGCCAGTTGCGGCCGTTTGAAGCGAGCAATGTTTTGGGAATTGTGCCGGGGCGCGGGCCAGAGGCAACCAGAGAAGCTGTACTGTACACCGCGCATTATGATCATCTGGGGATTGTGCATGGCGCGCAGGGCGACAACATTTATCACGGTGCGGTGGACAACGGGACCGGATGCGGCATTCTCCTTGAGTTGGCGCGCGCCTATGCGTCATTGCCGTCACGTCCGCCACGTTCGGTGTTGCTTGCGGCGGTGACCGGCGAAGAGCAGGGTTTGCTTGGATCTGAATACCTCGGTGAGCACCCGCCTATACCGCGCTCCAAAATCGTGCTCGATCTTAATTTTGACGCTGTTGCGCCCATCGGCGATCCCGAAGAGGTTGAGGTGAGCGGCGCGGAACGAACGACGTTTTATCCCGCGGTCGAGGAGATCGCACGGACCTTTGGCGTGCACATCCGTGCAGATGCGCATCCCGAGAATGGATACTATTATCGCTCCGACCATTTCAGCCTGGCGCGTGTAGGAATTCCTTCGTTCTCGATCAATGAAGGACAGAAATTCGCTGGCCACACGGCCGAGTGGGGCGAGCAGCAGTCGCAGGACTACACTGCGCATCGCTACCATCAACCCAGTGACGAATACAAAGCGGATATGGACTTTGCAGGAGTCGCGAAGATAGCGCGGTTCGGCTTCGCCTTGGGTTGGAAGGCAGCCGCGCAGCGCAGGGCCATCGCATGGCAACGCGGAGACGAATTCGAGGCGGCGCGGAAGAACAGTCAGGCGTCGAACCACTGATTCGCGGGCATGACTTGCGTATCGCCCGTGGTGATCCTGCCTAGGCTGGCCAGACACCCGCGGCAAATGTTTTAACGGTACGAAAGCCCAGGTGTTCATAGAGGCGCACTGCGGTTGCGTTCATCGAGGTAACTGTCAGCGTAAGCTCGGAGTAATTCCGCGCGCGCAAGGCGGTAATCGAAGCCTGCATTAAGAGGCGCCCCAGGCCGTGACCCTGATAACCGGGCATCACGCAAATTTGCGTGGTATGGCCGACACCGCGCGCCACCTCCGAGGTAAGCACGGCGCCCACCATTCCGTCCCCGCCCACCGGGCGCAGCACAAACGACGCCCACGGTTGAAACGTTCCGCAACCTGGCAGCAGGATAATATTCTTGAGGAAGCGCATCGCGCCAGATTCGCTGCGATATTGGTCGTTGATATCGCCGTCCACGTGGTCGGCATAAGCAAGATGGATGAGCCGCGCGCAAGGCTCGAAAAAGCGATCGTCCCAGCGCTCAAGCTGCAAGCCTTGCGAGGCGCGCGGCTGTTCGACGCGGGCGTCACTGAGCGGCAGCAACATGAACTGACGGGTGAAGAGCCTGAAGCTTTGCTCAATGAGCGGGCGATCCATCGGACAGCCGAACGGCATGAGCTGGGCTTCGATGCGTTGGAGCCTTGGAATTGCGCGCATCGCGAAAAGAGTTTCTTCAAGGATGCGGCGGCTGAGCACCTGCTGCGGAAATCGTGGCGACACGAAGAGTCCGCCGATGAGCCCTTTTTGCTCCTCGAGAACGTAGAACGAATAACCGGCGGCTTGCCCGTCTTCCATAGCGGCACACCCGGCTAGCGAATGGGCCTGCAGAAACCGCTTAATGAGCTCGACCGAGCTGCGGTAATCCCAATGCAATTCCTCGCGCCAATGCTGCATCTCTTCTGCGAGCAAGGGTTCGAGCTGGCGCACGCTCAATTGGCGTAAATCGACGATCGGCATGACCATTCCTGAGGGTAATGTTCCTGCGTACTACCAAAAACTCATCATAGCGTAAGTGGCCGCGTTTGGTCGTTGCCAAGACGGGAATAGGAAATTGTGGCGCGCGTATTCGTTACTGAGACGTACGGCAGAATTCAGCGCAAGAACCTGTTTATCTTCGGACACCAGCGCCGTCGACGAAAATTTGTGACTGTAGCAACTGTGCTAGCATTCACTGTTCTCGCATTGGACCCCGGTGTGGTGTTTTCGCCGGTAGCGTCTGGCCCGCGCGATCCGCCCATGTCAACGCGAATGGCTATTCTCGCCGAACTACGGTATCCCACGAGATGGTACTCGAAGCTATTTACGGCCGCGCTGGCGATCATTTTCTTTGGTTTGCTTTCGACGGCCGCCATCTCGGCGTTCCTGGTTTATCGCGTTGTCGCGCCCCCTCGTAGCCAGCCCGGAATTAGTAGCAGCGATTTTCCAGGGCATCCGGACACCGTGACTTTTACAGTGCCGGGGATGGGGAGCCGTGAGGGATGGTTTTTCCCCGGGTTTCGCGGCGCTCCGACGATTATTTTGTGCCATGGTTATACATCCAATCGCGGTATGTTACTCACACTTGCTTCGGCTTTGCAGGATCACCAGTACAATGTTTTTCTATTTGATTTTGCGGGGCATGGATCGAGCGGTGGCTATACGACGCTCGGATTTCGCGAATCGCAGGAACTGCGCGCTGCGATTGATACCCTTGCGCAACGCAACGATGTTGACCCAAGCCGCTACGGCTTGTGGGGCACGAATCTGGGTGCCTATGCAGCCATCGCAGAGGCTGAGACCGACCGACGAGTTCGCGCCATAGTTGTCGACTCGGTCTACGATGAGCCTTCGCAGCTGGTCAAAATGCAGATCGACCGAACTGGACTTGGCGCCTTGCCGATGGTGGCGCGCTGGTCTTATTTTGGGTTTCGTTGGTTGAACTACTCCTATCGCAAAACGCCGCCGCTTTCCGAACAGATGTCACGTTTGCAAGATGTGCCGAAATTATTTATTCAGGTTCTCGACGAGCCCCGCCTCGCGGAAGTGACCCAGGAGATGTTTGTTCACGCGCCCGAACCGCGCGAGCAAGCCATTCTTCCGCACGGTGATTATGGCAACATGCTCGACGACGACAAACATGCGTATGAGACGCGCATCGTCAACTTTTTTCTGCTTCGACTCCCGCCATCGGCGCGTGTTATCCGCTAGGGCCTCACGCAGACAATGAGCGACGTGCTCACGACTTTCTGTCTTTGACTGCAGGCTAACCCTAAGCTTTCCATGACCGCCCGTTGTTTGAACGAAGTGAAAATCCACCCTGCGTTCTGCTGCTGGGGCGTCCACTCGGGCAATTCGCGATGAAGATAAAAATTTAAACTATAGTGCTGCGCTCGCGGCACTTGATAAACGAAGGCGCTTTTTGGGTCAATAGCAGGATAAACGGCGGACGCCAGTTTTGTCGCGTCGCGCGAGAAGTAAATCGAATCGATGTCGCCCAGCCCACCCTGAACGATTCCAACCAAAACCAACATCAGAACGGCACCCGGCATCACCACAGTCGATCCCCGGCGCCTCCATAATCCGAGGCAGGCCATGAGGATGCCGCCGGCGATAGCAACATAAATAAATTGGATTCTCCACGGTGGCAGTAGGAGATCTACTCCGCCGGCAATGCGGCTTTGCAGTATCTTTGCGGCGATGCCCAGCGCCACAAACATGCCGGCTTGCGCTAGGACCAGCCATTTTTCTTTACGATGTCTGTCCGATTCTGCGCCAACGATGTTCCGTGCGAAAAGCAGGATCAACGGTGGAAATGAAGGAAGTATGTATCCTGGCAGCTTCGACTTCGAAAGGCTGAAGAAAAGTATGGGAACCAGAGCCCAGCATCCAGAGAACCAAAGCAGTGACCGGGAGAGCGTTGCGGCGCGATATTTTCGAAGAACATCGCGGCCAATACTTACAACCACCAGGGTCCATGGCAGAACGCCGAGCAGTATTACCGGAGCAAAGAACCAGAAGGGCCGCACATGCTGGAAGACTGGAGTAAGAAAGCGCGCAAAATTATGTTCGACGATGAAAATGCGCAAGAAATCCGGATTGCGGCGCGCGCACAGCACATACCAGGGAAGCGCAGTGGCGCAGAAGGCGGCGATGCTCATGGGATGGGTGAGACGAAATGCATCGCGCCAGCGTTTTGTTCCCAGCGCCCACAAAAAGGTCGCTCCGCCAGCAAGAATAATTGCTGCTGGACCTTTCGCGAGCGATGCGACGCCGAGAAAAAATCCAAACGCGACAAGGGGTGCCCGGTTGACTCGCGAAATGGGAGATTGCGAGTTAGACGATCGCGGGTTGGTAACGCCGAGAATGACCGCGGCGCAAACCATCGCCAGAGTGAGCATGGCAGCGAACGGCATGTCCGGCGCAGCAGCGTGGGAAAAGCCGATCATCGCAACGGTCAGCGGTAGCATCACGAATAGAAATCGCGGTGTTTTTGGACCGTAAGTCCGCCACGCCAGCCAAGCCAGCGCCAGGGTTGCCAAGAGCGCGCTGATGGCCGAGGGCAAGCGGGCGGAAGCCTCGCTGACACCAAATAATTTAAACGCTGCTGCAGCGCCCCAGTAGTAGAGCACAGGTTTTTCAAACCAAGGCTTTCCGTAGAGCCGCGGAGTTACCCAATCGCCGCTCTCGACCATTTCGCGTGCCACCCATGCATAGCGCGGCTCGTCGGGTCCCACGAAACCCAACGCGCCCAAATGGCTGAAGTAACCCACGTAAAGCGCAGCGAGGATCAACAGAATCCATCCAACGTTCGTGGGCGCCGATTCGCCGCGTGCCGAGCTTACCGTGCCGCTAGGAATCGCCGGCGTGGCGGGACTTCCAGGTCTTGCGGGTATGTCGTAGTTTTGCACGGCGGCTGAGTCTAGCATCGCTCCTCGCCGCCGTCAGCCCGCTACGCCTGGTCTCTATGGGATCAGCAACTGACCGGGAGACACTCGGCACTAACCACTCGCCCTTGCGCTCAAGCATAATGTCGCGCGATGAGAGAGAGGCTTGAATACGCCGCCGTTCGGCTAATTCTAAAATCGTTGTCCATCTTGCCGCGGCGGATTGCCCGTATGATCGCCGAAACCCTTGCGCAATTTCTTTTTCTGCTGTTTCCGAAGCTCCGCCGCGTTGCCATGGTGAACTTGCGTATCGCCTTCCCCGATTGGACGGATGCGCGTCGTGGCCGCGTCATCTTGCAGCTGGTACGTAATCTTGGCGGAATGGCAGCGGAGTTTTCTCAATTTCCCAAATGGTCGCGCGAAAATATTTCGCGCTATGTTCTTCTCGAAGGGCATGGAAACTTTCTTACTGGGCAGGCGCGCAACAGAGGCGTTTTGTTTCTAACTGGACACATGGGTGGCTGGGAAGTTTCTTCTTTCGCGCACGCGATTTATGGCTATCCCCTGCATTTTATGGTGCGTCCGCTCGACAATCCGCGCGTCAATGCGCTTGTGAACGACTATCGCAGCCGCTCCGGCAACCGGCCGATTTACAAGAATGCATCGGCACGAGCTGTGCTCAGCATCTTGCGTGACAGCGGCACCATCGGCGTCCTTGCCGACCAAAACACCATGCCCGAAGAGGGCATCTTCGTACCCTTTTTCGGCACACCTGCTTGCACCACCACAGGTATCGCTCGGCTGGCTCTACACACCGATGCTGCCGTGGTGCCGGGCTACGCCTATTGGGATAAAACGCTGGGGAAATACCGCCTGCGTTTTGAACCGCCCCTCGAGCTGATCCGCACCGGCGACACCGAGCGTGATATTCGCGAGAATACGGCTCGCTTCACGAAGGTGATCGAAGAGTTTGCACGTCGTTATCCGGATCAGTGGTTATGGATTCATGCCCGCTGGAAAACCCGGCCTGCTGGCGAGCCACCGATGTATCCATTTCTTGATCGCCATTAGTCAGAAAAGAGGAAGCGTATGACGTGTACCGCACGCGAAATTGCCGATTATCTTGGCGCAACACTGGAAGGTGATCCTATGGTTCTCGTTGCCGGTCTGGCTGGCCCACAGCAAGCCTCTCCGACAGATTTGATCTACGCGGAGTCTGCGCGCCATGCGGAACGGGCTATGGCGTCGCGCGCACACTGCGTGCTGGCGGCGCCCGCGGTTGCATTGCCAGGAAAAACAATCCTGCGCGTACCGGTACCCAAGCTGGCCTTCGCACGCGTCGCGGCGTGGATGATTCCGCCGCGCCCAATCGCTCATGGGATTCACCCCTCAGCGTTCATCGCGCCTTCGGCCACCGTTAGCGAAACGGTGGTGGTGGGACCATTCGCGGTGATCGAAGACAATGTTTTCGTAGGTCGCGGCTCGCAGTTAGGGGCCCACTGCATCGTTGGGAAAGGCTCGCGGGTTGGAGAAGACTGCCGCCTTCATCCTGGCGTGACGATTTATCCCGGCGTACGTCTGGGAGACCGTGTCGAAATTCATTCCGGGGCCGTTATCGGGGCAGACGGTTTCGGTTACGTCTTCGGAGAAGGCAAGCATTGGAAATTTCCGCAACTAGGCGCAGTTGAAATTGGCGACGACGTGGAGATTGGCGCGAATACCACGGTGGATCGGGGCTCGCTCGATGACACCCGAATCGCGAGCGGTGTGAAGCTCGATAACCTGGTGCAGGTGGCGCATAACGTCCAGATTGGCGAACAGACCGTGATTGCCTCGCAGACCGGCATTTCCGGCTCGAGCAACATCGGACGGCGCGCCATCATTGGCGGACAAGTGGGAATTGGCGAACGGGGCCGCTTGGAGGATGGCGCAGTCGTGGGCGGGCAGTCGGGCATTCTTTCGGGGAAAATTGTGCGCAAGGGACAAACCGTCTGGGGAACGCCGTGCCGCCCCCTTGAAAAATTCAAGGAACAGTTTGCCTGGTTGGAACGTCTTCCGCAGCTTGCGGCGCGCATCAAAAAGCTTGAGGGCCGTTTATCGGGAGAGACTCAAAGCTGACGCGCGGCTGGGCCCCCAACCTGTGCCCATCCTGCCGTTTCACCGGTCTAATACCGAGGCATCGTCACTGCTCAGAGGGTACTGCTAGCCCATTGCCGCAGCTCTATTTAGGTTTGAGGGAAGTTTTTTCCAGCCAGCCCGTGTTTCATAATGAAACGGCTGTTATCTTCTTTGTTGACCGCTTTCGCAATCATGCGATAATGAATTGCTTATCAGCAGCTTCCAATTGGGGGCGGATGGACATATCCATCCGGGAAGCCACTGGTGTGAATCTATCAATTCTTGCCCCCCTGTAATCTCAGTGTGTCAGTCGGCAGCTCCTTAGGCATAGTCGTGTGATGAGGGAGTTATTTTGGCGACGGGAACAAAAATTGGCGTTGATCATGAGGAAAGCGGCCCATCTATCGCACATAGGCGGCTTGCTCTAGAGGGCTATCTCGAGCAAGCGATCGAGCGTGGCGCTAACCACCTCCTTTCGCTCCAGGACGAAGCCGGATATTGGCAAGGCGAGTTGGAGGCTGATACTACCCTCGAATCAGATTACATCTTTTACCTCCATATTTTGGGCAAGGCTGACCCGCATCGCATCGCCAAAATGGCGAATTATGTCCGGCGGCATCAACAGCCGGACGGTGGCTGGAGCATCTATCCCGACGGTCCCCCGGAGCTGAATGCCACGGTAAAAGCCTACTTTGCCTTAAAGTTGGCCGGCGACTCTCCGGATTCAGTGCATCTGAAGTTAGCCCGCGAAGCGGTGCATCGATTGGGAGGTCTTGAGCGCACCAATTCCTATACCCGTTTCTACCTTGCCCTTGTGGGTGCGGTTAGCTGGGATATGGTACCGGCGGTACCCCCCGAACTAATGCTCCTGCCCAGTTGGTTTTACCTGAACATTTACGAGATGTCTTCGTGGACGCGCGCGATTGTCATTCCACTGGCCATTCTTTATGCCAACAAACCGCGCTGGAATTTGCCGGCTCAGGCCGACGTAGACGAGCTGTATCGCGATCCTTCGCGCAAAACCGCAGCGTTTGATTGGGATGATCGTGCCATTAGCTGGCGCAACATTTTTCTGGCGCTCGACCGCGCTCTAAAGCTGTATGAGAAGCTGCCTTGGAAGCCGCTGCGGCAGCGTGCGCTGCGGCAAGCCCGTGCATGGATGCTCACGCATTTGGAGCGCACCGAAGGCCTTGCGGCCATTTATCCGGCGATGATGAATTCGATTTTTGCATTGCTGGCCCTGGGACATTCGCCTGACGATCCGCTGACGGCGCGAGAAATCGGCGAGCTGGCGCGTTTTGAAATCGAAGAAGGCGACATCATCCGGGTGAGTCCATGCGTTTCGCCGGTGTGGGATACGGCCATCGCAATGGTCGCGCTCGCCGAGGCCGGACTACCTCCCAATCATCCTGCGCTGGTGAGTGCAGCTCGCTGGGTGCTCGACCGGCAGGTGGTTGGCAGCGGGGACTGGCAAGTGAGAAACAAAGACGCCGCGCCCGGAGGGTGGGTCTTTGAATTCCGCAACGATTTTTATCCTGATGTGGATGATTCGGCCTTCGTGTTAATGGCGCTGCAGCGAGTCGATTATCCCGACAAGGGGCCTATGCAGGCAGCGGTGCGGCGCGGGCTGCAGTGGCTGATCAGTATGCAGAATCGGGATGGCGGCTGGGGCGCTTTTGACCGCGACAATAATCGCAACACGCTGACTCATATCCCCTTTGCCGATCATAACGCGATGATTGACCCCTCGACCGCCGACGTTACGGCGCGAGTGCTCGAATGCCTGGGGCGTTATGGCTGGCCTGCTGACGATCCGATCATGCAGCGCGGCGTCAAATTCCTGCTTAAAGATCAGTGCGAAGATGGATCCTGGTTTGGGCGTTGGGGAGTAAACTACGTTTACGGCACGGCCGGGGTTCTCCGGGCCCTCGAAACCGTTTCTCTCACCGCGCGCGAATATTGCCGCCGCGCATTCACTTGGCTGTGCGCCGTGCAAAAACCGGATGGCAGCTTCGGCGAGTCCATCCACTCGTATTATGACCCCAGCACCAAGGGCCAGGGCACGAGCACGCCATCGCAAACCGCTTGGGGCTTGATTGGCTTGCTGGCCGCGGCAGACAAGTCCGATCCGGCTATCGCCCGGGCTGTCGGCTGGCTCATCAAGCAGCAGAACCGAGACGGTTCCTGGGACGAGCGCGAATTTACCGGTACCGGTTTCCCATGTGTTTTTTATCTGAAGTATCACTTATATCGGAATTATTTTCCGCTCTATGCGCTGGCTAGATTCCGTAATTTACAGCAGGGCACTCGCGAATTTCACGCCCTCGAATTCCAGTCTCGCGATTTCCGCCAGCGTACTGGGCTCCAGGGGGTTGCATGAGGTTTCCGATCAAGCTCACCGCGAATCTGGCGAAATATATCGCCGGAAAGAAAATTCGCGGCGAGAAGAAATTTCCGCTGGTCATGATGCTCGAGCCTCTACACGCCTGCAATCTGACCTGCACCGGCTGCGGACGTATCCGCGAATATAAATCGACGATCAACGAAACCCTGACTGTCGAGGAATGCCTGGCTGCCATGGAAGACTGCGGCGCGCCAATCGTTTCGATTTGCGGCGGTGAGCCGATGATCTATCCGGAGATCGGAAGGCTCACGCGTGAAATTCTTGCGCGCGGCCGCCATATTTATCTCTGCACCAACGGCATGTTCATCCGCAAGAGGCTGCACGAATTCAAGCCGACCTCCAGCTTTTTCTGGAATGTCCACCTCGACGGCCTAGAGCGCTCTCACGATCTGGCTGTCGAACGCGACGGTGTTTTTCAAGAAGCCATTGAAGGCATCAAGGCTGCCAAGGCTGCGGGATTTCTGGTGTGCTCCAATACCACCATTTATAAAGAGACCGACATCCACGAGATCGCTGACCTTTATGCCTACCTCCACCAATTGGGCGTGGATGGTTACATGCTCTCTCCGGCATATTCTTACGCCGCGGTGCAGACCAAAGATATCTTCATGTCGCGTGCGGAAATTCGCGAGAAGTTCAACCAGGCCACGGCATTGCTCGAAAAATATAACCTCATGACGTCGCCGATTTTTCTTGAGTACCTTCGCGGAGAGCGCGAGCTGACTTGCACCGCCTGGGGCAACCCAACGTACAACCCGCTTGGCTGGAAGGGTCCCTGCTATCTGATGACCGACCAGCATCACAGCTCGTTCAAGGAATTTATCGATAATACTCCGTGGGAAAAATATGGACGCGGCAATGACCCACGCTGCGAAGATTGCATGGTGCACGTTGGCTTTGAAGCCTCTGCCGTCCTCGGCGCACATCATAAGCTCGGCGACAACTGGAAGATGCTCTCATGGCAGTTGAACGGCAAGATGGGCGGCGCGCGTGGGAAGATAAAACCACCATGCGACCACGGCCCCGCGAACGGCGATGGTCACTCCGGCATCCACGGGAATGGCCACTCGCCCGCTAGTTCCGAGCCGAGGCACGATAAGGCGCAGGACAAACTGCATGTTGGCGCGCCCCCAGCGAGCGCAACGGAACTGGTATCCTCAGACGGCCGCTTACGAGTTCTATGACCACACTGGTCACCGGCGCCTCGGGCTTCCTCGGAAGCCATGTGGCCCGGCAATTAGTCGCACGAGGCGATGCGGTGCGGGTCCTTGTCCGTGCCTCCAGCCAGCTGCGCGCTATCGAAGGTCTCCCGGTCGAAAAAACTCAAGGCGATTTGCGCGATGCGGCGTCACTCGACCGCGCATTGCATGGTGTGAGTCGCGTCTTTCATGTTGCTGCCGATTATCGGTTGTGGGCACGCAACCCGCAGGACATTTATGAATCCAATGTAACCGGTACAAAGAATCTTCTGGAAGCCTCTCGTCGCGCGGGTGTTAAGCAATTTATTTACACCAGCACGGTGGCGACGATTGCCGTGGATCGCCCCAGTTTGCCCAGTGAAGATACCGAAAGTGAGCTCGACGAAATGGTGGGGCATTACAAGCGCTCGAAGTGGCTTGCCGAGCAAGAAGCGCTTGCGGCTGCGCAAAGAGGTCTGCCCGTCATCGTGGTTAGTCCGACAACTCCAGTCGGCCCCGGGGATTGGAAACCGACACCCACTGGAAAAATTATTTTGGATTTCTTGAACGGCAAAATGCCCGGTTACGTAGAAACTGGATTGAATTTTGTAGGTGTTGAGGATGCTGCGGCGGGTCATTTGCTTGCGGCGCAACTGGGAAAAGTGGGACAACGTTATTTACTTGGCGGCGAGAATTTCACTCTAAAACAATTGCTGGATATTTTGTCGAGAATTACCGGACGTCCCGCACCGCGGTTGAAAATTCCCCACCGCGCCGCGTTAGCTTTCGCGTTCGCTGAAAACGCTTTCTCTCGGCTGTGTGGCCGCGAGCCGCAGATTCCCGTTGAAGGCGTGAAGATCGCGCGCCACATGATGTTTGTGGATTGCTCGAAGGCGCAGCGCGAACTGAATTTCGTTGCCTCGCCCGTTGCGGCAGCCCTTGAGCGCGCGGTGCGCTGGTACGAGGCTAACGGCTACGTCACCGTGCGGGCGGCGAAGCGACTCGCCCAGGTCCGTGCGGCGTAAATGCGCGGCTGATCGGCAGGCACCGTGAGAGTCCTGGTTGTTTTTGCGGTAGACGCGGAGTTCGCTCCCTGGCGAAAGCTACGCGATTTTGAACTGGTCCGCGTTGGAATGGTGACTCTCTACCGCACGCAAATAGGGCGGGCTAGCGTTGATTTTGTGGTTAGCGGTATGGGTCCTGAGAACGCACGATGCGTGTCAGAATTAGCCATGAGCATCCCGCACGGCGTGTGCATCGCTTCGGGATTTGCGGGCTCTTTGAAGGTGAGTCATAAAGTGGGCGACATTTTAGTTGCGCAAGCGGTACGGCAACGCGGCACATCAAAGGTCATCGAGTGCTCGGAGAAACTCTATGCCTCAGGACTTCGTCAGGGAGCAGCGCCAGCAAACATTTTTTTGACGACAGACAAAGTAGTGAACACCGCCGAGGAAAAGAAACAGTTGAGTCCCAGCGCAGATGCCGTGGATATGGAGAGTTTCACGATTCTCTCCATCGCCAAGGAACACAATTTGCCTGGGGTAGCAATCCGGGTAATTACTGACCAGATCGACGAAGCTATCCCCCCGGGTATCGATACCATAGTGGACGCCCGGGGACATGCGCGACCTGGCCAAATCGTCCGGTATGTCGCCGCGCATCCGTTAAAGTTGTCGGCACTGATTCGTCTCGGAAGGAGAAGCCGAATCGCTGCGGCATCACTTGCCAAATTTCTCGAGGCGTACATCCAGAACGTATCGTTGGACACCGAGGGCGACCATCCTGTGGAGCTCGTGGAGATATCAGCGACATGAGCCGCACCGGGGTGATTCTCGAGGCTGCCACGACGCAAGCAGGGAAGCTGATGCACGCGGGCGTTTATCGAGGCAAGGGACGCGTCGAGGTGGAGCAAGTAGCCGTACCCGAAGTTTCCAGTGGCGAGGTTTTGATTCGCGTGGCCGCTTGCGGGATTTGCGGGACAGACATCAAGAAAATTTTTCATGGGCTTGTCGAGCCGCCACAAATTCTCGGGCACGAAATCGCGGGAACGGTGGTCGAGGTTGGACGCGGGGTCACCCAGTGGAAACCGGGAGATCGCGTCATGAGCTTTCACCACGTGCCATGCGGGAGCTGCTTCTATTGTGAGCGCCAACTTTATTCCCAATGTCCCGGGTACAAGAAAACGGGTCTTACCGCCGGCTTTACCCCGAACGGTGGAGGCTTCGCTGAGTATGTAAAGGCCATGCCCCGGGTGGCTGAGCACGGCATCGTCGCGATTCCTCCGGGAATCACATTTGAGGAGGCCACCTTCATCGAGCCGGTGAACACCATGGTGAAGGCCGTCGAGAAAGCTCGCGTCGCCGCAAGGGAAAAGATTCTCGTGATTGGGCAAGGGCCGGTAGGTTTGCTGCTGATGATGCTCAGCAAGCTGGCCGGTGCTATCGTATTGGTGAGCGATCCGATGGCCGAGCGTCGCTCGAAGAGTTTGCAAATGGGCGCCGACGCGGCATTCGATCCCTCTGCTGGCACGCTACTTGACGAAGTTCGCGCCGGCACCGAAGGGCGAGGCGCTGATTGCGTGATCGTAGCGACATCGTATGCCCATGTTCTAAGCGAAGCACTTGCCGCAGCACGGCCGGGCGGGCGTGTGTTACTCTTTGCACAGAACGATCCGGTACTCAAGCTGGAGTTTTCGGCCGCCGCGGTCGGAATCGAGGAAAAAGAAATCCTAGGCAGCTATAGTGCGTCAGTTGACATCCAAAAGTCAGTGGCAGAAATGATTTTTTCGCGCCGCTTGCCCGTCGCTGGGCTCGTCACGCACCGTTTCCCGCTCGATAGGATACAACAGGCGCTGGAATTGACTGCGCGACCCACGAGCGAGTCCCTAAAGGTTTTGATCACGTACTCATAAGCAGGGCGTGGACTACAAACTATGCCGCAGCAAGCCACACAACACCGGACAGAACACGTGGTACCCGTCGGGCGGATGACTGCGGCGGTTCTGTATGGCAGCGAGGATTTGCGGATTGCGCAAATCGAGATTCCCGCGATCGCCCCGGACGAAGTGCTCGTGCGTGTACGGGTGGCTCTCACCGATGGAACCGACCTAAAAGTTTGGAAGCGCGGATATCACGCGCGAATGATCACGCCGCCTGCGGTCTTTGGCCATGAATTGGTGGGCGAAATCGTGGCGGTGGGCGCTGATGTGTCACCGCACTGGCATCCCGGTGTGCGCGTGCTGCCGGCCAATTCGGCCCCGTGCCGGGCATGCTACTACTGCCTGCGCGATCAAGAAAATTTGTGCGAAGACCTTCTTTTTAATAATGGCGCTTATGCCGAATACATGCGCATTCCCGGACGCATCGTGCGCGAAAACATGCTTGAGATTCCGGACCATGTTTCCGATCTCGATGCGGCACTGGTCGAGCCTCTGGCCTGCGTGCTGCGCGGCGTTCATGAAGTAAGTATCCGTCCGGGCGATACGGTTGTGGTTATCGGCTGCGGGCCGATTGGCCTAAAGTTTATTCGTGTGCTCTCCGGTCGCGCGGTGCGCGTGATTGCGCTCGGCAAGCGTGCCGGACAGCTCGAAGCGGCGCGACGCATGGGCGCGGAGATAACCCTGAACGTAACCGGAATGCCCGACGCAGTTGGTGCGGTGCGAAAGCTAACAGGAAACGAGCGCGGAGCGGACTGCGTGATCGAAGCCGCCGGTACCTCCAAGAGCTGGCAGTGGGCGCTCGAGATGGTGCGCCGCGGCGGCACGCTGAATCTTTTTAGTGGGCTTCCCGAAGACTCGCGCATTGAGATTGCGCCCGCCGCCATTCATTACTCCGAGGTTACCATCAAGTCCACGTTCCACCACACACCGCGATTTATTCGTGAGGGTTTGGAGATGATCGGTCGCGGCGAAATTTCTGCCAAAGATTTTGTGACCGGATCGATTTCGCTAGCCGAGTTGCCGCAAGCCTTCGAGAAGATGAAAGCGCGCAGCCGCGAAATCAAGTTTGCCGTCCACCCGTGACGCTGACGCCCAACCGAGACTCCGCAGCTTCTCACGATCATGCTGGCTCCATCTGAACTCGATATCGCGCGATATGTGCCGTCCGCCGGTTGCTCGACGGAACAGGCGCAGCGGTACACCCGCTGGCTGGCAATCAATCATTACGAAAATTTCAATGTAGTTTCCTGGCTGCTTCCGCGGCGGCTGCACCAGCATTTTTGCGATGTGTACGCTTACTGCCGTTGGGCAGACGATCTCGGCGACGAGGTACGCGATCCCGCTCGCGCGCTCGAGCTACTTGATTGGTGGGACGGCGAGCTGGTGGCCTGCTATGACGGCCATCCGGCGCACGCGGTGTTCGTGGCGCTTGCCGAAACGATTCGCGCCTGCGATATTCCCATCGAGCCATTCCGCGATTTGCTGGTTGCATTTCGCCAGGATCAGACGGTGAAGCGCTACGCCACGTGGGGCGAGGTGCTGGGCTACTGCCGCTATTCGGCTGAGCCGGTCGGACGGCTGGTTCTCTATCTTTGCGGCTATCGCGACGCCGAGCGCCAAAGGTTTTCAGATGATACCTGTACAGCTCTGCAGCTCGCAAATTTCTGGCAAGACGTTTCGCGCGATTTGGAAAAAGGTCGTATTTACATTCCCCTTGATGCACTCGCCGCACATGGCTTGACCGAAAGCGAAATCGTCACACGGCAATTCGACGAGCGCTACATTGCTCTGATGAAAGACCTGCTTGCGCGGACACGCGAGCTTTTCGCCTCCGGCTTTGCGCTGGCGCAGACTCTCGATTCCAGTTTACGGATTGACATAGAGATGTTCAGCCGCGGTGGTCTGGCCGTTCTGAGGGCCATTGAAGCGATCGGCTATAATACGCTGCAGCAGCGGCCTGCCATTGGCCGTATCGCACAAATGCGATTGCTGGGCCGAGCGTTGGCGTCGCGATTGCTACTCAGGGGACCCAAAAACCAGACTGGGCCCGTGGTTCCTACGACAACGGAATCAGCGGCATCGCCCGGCGCGCTCGCGCGTTCCTATTCCGAATGCCACGGCGTGGTTCGTGCGGCCGCGAGCAATTTTTATTACGCATTTTATCTTTTACCAAGCGCCAAGCGTGATGCGCTGGCCGCACTCTATGCGTTCATGCGATTGGTCGATGATGTTGCTGATGAGGCTGGCGACGTGGCTTCCAAGCAGCGGGGGCTCGCGCGCTGGCGCGCGGCCCTGGAGGCCGCGGTGACTGGCAGCGGAGGCGGAGAACACCCCGTTCTGCCCGCACTCGTCGACACACTCGGCAAATACAAAATTCCCGCGCGTTATCTTCATGACCTGATTTCCGGCGCGGAGATGGATTTGACGGTTTCCTCTTATGCCACGTTTGACCGGCTTCGCGAGTATTGCTACCGCGTGGCCGGCACGGTGGGACTGAATTGTGTTCACGTTTTCGGCTTTCGTGAGGCGCGCGCACTCGACCTCGCGGAAAAACTTGGTTTGGCATTTCAATTGACGAATATCATTCGCGACGTTGCGAGCGATTATGCGATTGGGCGCGTGTATTTGCCCGAGGAGGATCTGCGGCGCTTTGGGGTTTTGCCCGAGGAACTTGCGGGCAAAGCTATAACGCCGGCATTGCGCGAGTTGCTGCGCTTCGAAGCTGACCGAGCCTGGCATTTTTACCGGGAAGGCGCCGAACTGATTTCCCTTGTCGAGCCTGAAAGCCGCGCCGCGTTATGGGGACTGGTCCGCACGTACAGCACGTTGCTTGGTCGCATCGAAGCGCGTGGCTACGATGTCGTTTCCCGCGTCCGCCTTTCTTTTGCCGATAAGATGTATATTTGGGGATTCGCGCGACTCGGGCGGTGCACACAAACGAATGTCTTCGAAAAGCGTGATTCTGATCGGCGGGGGATTGGCCGGCTTGTCGGCGGGCGTCGCGCTGGCTGAAGCTGGTTTTCGCGTTCGTTTATTTGAAAAACGTCCGTTTCTTGGTGGTCGAGCCACTTCTTACGTGCTCCCGAGCGGCGAGCATGTGGACAATTGCCAGCATGTCACACTCGGCTGCTGCACCAATCTCACTGATTTCTATAACCGGATTGGTGCCTCCAGAAAAATCCGCACTTATGATCGTCTGACATTTGCCGATCCGTCGGGGCGGCGCGGAACCTTGCGGGTTTCTCCGCTCCCAGCTCCTTTTCATCTTAGTCCATCGTTCCTCAAATTCCCCTTGCTCTCATCGGATGACAAACGCGCGATCGCGCGCGCGATGATGGCAATCTTGCGAATCGGACGACGCTCTTCGGTTCCAAACGATTCGTCAAGCGCTCCGACGGAAATAGCAAACGGTCTTACGATGTTGGAGTGGCTGCGCCGGCACCGTCAAACTCCGAGCGCGATTGAGCGATTTTGGAGGGTTGTGCTTGTCAGCGCCCTCGACGAAGAACTCGACCGCATGGATGCGAGCTACGGGGTAGACGTTTTCTGGAAGGCGTTTCTGGCCAATCGCGCAGGCTACGAAATAGGTATTCCCATGGTGCCGCTGGCCGAACTCTATGACGGCTGCCGCGCTGGCATCGAAAGCAGGGGCGGAGAAGTGATCTTGCGCGCCGCGGTGCGTGGAATTGAAGTTTCAGAAAACGAAGTGCGCTGCGTTCGCTTTGATGACGGTCGCACGGAAACAGCGGATTATTACGTTGCTGCGATTCCACACGAGTCGCTTTCGGCGCTTTTTGCAACGGAGGTTGTCGAGGGAGAGCCACTATTCTCGAACCTTAGAAATTTGCGGAACTCGCCGATTACAAGCATACATCTATGGTTCGACGGTCCGGTGATGGATGAGCCCTTTCTCACCGTACTCGAGTGCGCGTCGCAGTGGATCTTTAACAAATCCGCACTGCACAAGCCTGCGCGGAGCGAAGGGCATCCTGGCGCGGAGCGCTTGAACCGTGACCGGGAAGGGCAATACCTGCAAATTGTGATCAGTGCTTCGTACGCACAGCTCAATCAATCACGAGAGGAGATTATCGCGCTTACGTTTGATGAAGCTGACAAGATTCTCGATTTAAAAAAGAAGGCTAACCTTTTGAAAGCGACGGTCATTAAGGAAACGGCTGCCACATTTTCACCGGCGCCGGGCTGTGATCGCTGGCGTCCGAAACAAATCACCCCGATTGCGCGGCTGTATCTGGCAGGGGACTGGACCGCGACTGGCTGGCCCGCAACGATGGAGGGAGCTGTGCGCAGCGGCTATCTGGCCGCTGAAGCTGTGCTGGCTAATACCGGCGCGTCGCGAAAGTTGCTGCAGCCCGATTTGCCGGTGCAAGGACTTGCGCGCATTTTTTCCCGGCTCCCCGGTACACCATTTTATTTTTGACTCCGCGATTCCGGGGCCCTGCACGCGGCGTCGAACTCCGATTGGTTTGGCGCCGCCGTTTACAGCAGCGACCGGGGCCACAGTTGGACAACAAATGACGGCGTTCGTTAGGAGCCGACGCCGGACTTTTGGTAGCCCGTGTCTGGCACGTCCGCCCAAGTGAGTCAGGAACGGTTTATACCGGTGTAGAAGGAATCGTCGTGGTGGATAACTCCTCGAAGCTTCCGCGAGGAGTCCCGCTCGCGGCCATGCTTCCGCAGGCAAGCTCAATCGCCGCCTATTCCTCGGCATGCGCTGAATGAACTTTCTCGTAATGCCCGCGCGAATCCCCGAAATCGAACGTGAAGTAACGGCCCACACGGGATACGTCTCGTAACCCCCGAACGGCGGTATCCTTTGGCGTTCTGGAAACGCACCCATATGCCTGCAGGGCCATAAGCCTCTTCGAATTGACGCTCCATACCTGGTCAACCTTGAAATTCCCAGACCACCAGATAGGATCGCGGGGGATGCTCCACACCGGTTAGGAGTAGGGTATCGCTTGGCGAACCGAGTTATGAAGGCGCACTTGACTTGTTCCGCCTACAGTATTACAAAGGTACTTCACACGCCTGCAGTGTTCAACTGCTCCCAGGCAAGAATGCTCTGCATCTAAAATGTTCTGCATCTAAAATGACGGCAAGGGAAGTCTAGCAGCTCCGCACATTGGTTGCAGCCGCTTGTGCAAATCAGGCGGCATTCCAGGTTGATCATATCTCGGCATTTAAATAGTACGCATTTTCGGAGGTGGCAGTGGACCGTAAGTACAAGCAGCACGGCTACATGGATCATGGCAAGCCGGAAAAGAAAAAAGAGCGCCCGCCGTCGGATGGCCGGCCGCGGCACCAGGACCAGATAGGCCCGCGCACGCCGCGTATGGTGGGCACGGTAACCCGGGCACGCTGTTCGAATTGCGGTGGCGTTCTGGCGCCCGGCTTCGATCCCCAGGGCAAATGCCCTCGTTGCCAGTTTGATTTGCATTCCTGCAAGCAATGCGTGTTCTTTGACACAGGGGCGCAATTTGAATGCACGCAGCGGATCCCTGAGCGGATTCCGCGCAAAGATCTTCGCAACACCTGCACATTTTATGAATTCCGCACGACCGTTGAAAAAGACACTGCGCCCACTTCCTATAGCTCCGCTCCGGCCACCGCATCGGCAGCTCTCTCACCTCGACGTCCAAAGGATGCCCGCCAGGCTTTCGACGACCTCTTCAAGAAATAACGGTTACGATTATTTTCGCGAAGCGGGCAGGGATAGCGGAAAAAGCGTGGGCACGCGGGAAGGTTCGCGGGCAATCAGTTCCAGCTGAGGATAGTGTTGGCGGAGGGGCTCCGGCACGTTCACCTTCGCTCCGCGCAATACGCTAATGAGTTGCAGAGCGTTCACGGCCGACTTTCCGAGGTAGTGATTGTTGGTCAGGACAAAAGTGTTTTTGGTGCGGCGGGCGACGGTGTCGATGCGTCTTGCCCAAGGCTCGAGCTCTTCTTCGTTGTAAAGATAGTTGTAGCGCTCCGAGCGCGGCAATTCAGGATCGTCGCTAAACCACGTGTCATACCGGCGTCCGTGCAGCCGCACATATCCGATCGAGGCAGTGACGTGCTCGGTGGGTCTCAGTGAGCGGCCAATAAGCGGCTGGTCGATGTTGCAGAATCCCGCGCCGCGCGCGTACAGCATGGCGTAAAAGCCCACTTCATTCCAGCTCGCGTGACGCACCTCCACCGCAAGCGAAAAATCCGCAAACCGCTTGAGCAGCGAGTCGAGATACGCGGTGTTTTCGGGGTCGCGGTGGAACGAAAAAGGGAATTGCAGCAAGATGGCGCCAAGCTTGCCCGCATCGCGCAAGACCTCGAACCCGGCACGGACCTCGCGTTCATCTTCCAGGCTCGGCAAATTCTGGTGTGTGAATCGCTTCCAAAGCTTTGCGGTAAAAAGAAATCGCGGATTGCCGGAAACTTTTGCGATCCATTGCCGGCAATGTTCGGCGCGCAGCGGCTGGTAAAATGAAGTGTTGATTTCGATGGTGTCAAAATAGTGAGCGAGGAATTCAATTTCATTAAAGCCGCGCGGCTTTGGCTTGGGATAAACTAAACCTGCCCAATCCGCGTAAGACCAACCGGCCGGTCCGATGCGAACTGAGTCCGAAGGATCTGGCGCGTCCTGAGAATCACGCGTGGTTTCCGCGTCGCGTCGAATCAACGCATCCTGATTCATCATAATCAGACTATGACGCGGTTGCGCAGGAAGTCAACGCGCTGGCGCGAGGCCGCATTGCATCCGGGAGGTCCGGCTGCTATCCTGAAATTGTTAATGCCTTTGCGGTACCATCTCGAACCCGTTTCGCCCTCCGTGATTCTCGTCAAAAGGTGCGCGAATGAAAATTGCTTTCAGCTACAAACACGTGGCATTGCGCGAACCTGTCGAAGCCGCAGCCGCTCATTTTCTGGTTAAGCTTGAGCGACTGCTCCAAAGCTACTCTCCAGATTTGTTGAAACTTCACGGTGGGTTTGAAAAACATCCCCGCAAAGAGGAATATTCACTTTCGCTGAACCTCTCGCTGCCTACCGGAGTGTTGCATGCCACCGGTACCGGTCCGGATGCGCGTTCGAGTGTCAAGCAAGCTTTCTACGAACTCGAGGGACAGGTCAAAAAGCATCAGTCACGGCTGCGCAAAGATTACGAGTGGAAGCGCAAACGGGCGCGCGAAGCTATCCTAAAATAATCCAATCAGCCTGGAAGTACACTTCACGGTTGCCGATCGAGCTGCCAGAACAGGAAAGTGAGCTCGTCGGTCAAATTTTCTATCTGTTTGCTAACCGGAGTTCCGCCGGAATGTCCGGCTTTTGTATCGTAGTGCAGTAATACTGGCCGACCGGAGGCTGTTGCGGCTTGTAGCAGGGCGGTCATCTTCCTGGCGTGGAGTGGATCAACGCGCGTGTCCGAATCGCCGCTAATCAGAAGCACTGCAGGATATTTCGTGCCGGGCCTGACCCGATGGTATGGCGAATACGCATAGATGTACTTAAATTGTTCGGGGTCGTCTGATGAGCCATATTCCGGCACCCAGTATTTTGCGACTAGAAATTTGTGGTAACGAACCATGTCCAGCAGCGGATAACCGCACAGCACCGCTCCGAATAAATCAGGGCGCTGGGTTAGAGCCGCGCCCACGAGCAACCCACCGTTGCTGCTGCCGCCGATAGCCAATCGAGAAGGTTCGGTATAGTGATTCTGTATTAGCCACTCGGCTGCGCCGATAAAGTCGTCAAACACATTCTGCTTCTTATCGAGCATTCCCGCGTGATGCCACTCTTCACCAAATTCTCCTCCACCACGCAGATTTGCAACGGCATACACGCCGCCTCTGACCATCCAGGCGGCGGCCAATGGATTATAATCCGGCGTGCGAGTCACATTGAAGCCGCCATAACCAGTAAGAAATACCGGATTCGAGCCATCGAGCTTGAGTCCTTTGGCATGCCCGAGGAACATCGGAATCTTCGTGCCGTCCTTTGAGGTGTACCAGACCTGCTTCACTTCATATTTTTCAGCCTCAACAGGTACTTTTGACTGCGACCATACTGTTTGCTTTCCAGTTGCCACATCAAATCGGTAATTCGTCACCGGTACGTGGAATGACGAGGTGGAATAGAATGCTTCGGTGCTCCCCCAGCGGCCCAGGAGACCAGATATTGTGCCGATTGCCGGTGGAATCACCTCGCGCACAAACTTCCCGCTGGGCTCGAACAGCTTCAACCGCGGGATGACATTCTCGGTTGTGTGCACTGCAAGCTTGCCGCCCACAAGTGAGAGATCCTCGATTACAGCTTTAGTTGCGGGGACTACCTCACGCCACTTATCACGCGCAGGTTCTTTGAGGTTCACTTCCATTATCCGCCATTTCGGAGCCTTCCAGTTGGTGCGCAGAAACATCCGATCATCCGCAATCGCTCCGAAGAAAGCAGCTGGGACGTCATTTACAATTGGAACAATAGGCCCCTTTCTCGCCAGGTCTTGGACGTAAAGCTCGGATCGATCTGCCGCTGAGCCGTGAAGGACCGTAACAACCAGGTAATGTCCATCCTCCGAAACGCTGCAACTGATGATTTTCTCCGAGCCATATCCTTTGCCAAACACTTCTACATCGGTGGAAGGTTCGACGCCGATCTTGTGGAAGTAAACTCTCGGCCCATCAGCAGTCAGCCGCGTAAAATAAAGACCGCTCTTGTCCGGCAACACAGAAACGCCGAAGTAACGGGCCTCGGGAAAACGGTCGGGCAAATCAGCGCGGGAATCGACGTCGAACAAACGTGGCGTAATTTCATCCGCTCCGCCGTGGCGCACGGAATAGACCAGCAACGTGCCGTCACGCGAAATGGAATTGAGATTGACCGTGACTGTGTGGTCCGGACTCATCGCGAGAGGGTCGATCAGCAACTCGTCTTTGCCTTCGAGGCCCTTTCGCAAGTACAACATCGCCTGGTCCTGCAAAGCCTGGCGCTTGAAGAAGAAGTACCGATCGTTGCCCACGCGAGGCGGTCCCATTGAGTCGATCTCAATCAACGCTTTCACTTGTTGCTTTAGTTCTTCCCGCCCCGGTTGTTTAGTCAGAAGTGCATCGGTATGGGTGTTCTGCTCATCGATCCATGCGCGTGTTTCAGAGCTTTTTTGATCCTCTAACCAGCGATACGGGTCGGTGATCTCGACCCCGTGAAGCACTGCTTTCACGTCGGCGGTGCGGGTTTTTGGCTGCTGGCCAGAAGCGGAACTTGGCGAAGGACTTGGCGAGCCGGTTTCCTGCAGTGCTCTTGCTGCGGCCACTATGCTCAGCAGCACAGAGATGAGCAAAATCAAAGAAGTGTTTATACGCATTGTTTCTCCTAGTCTTCTGGCCACTACCGCGCCTTGGACAGAACCCCTACTTTCACCGCCGACGGCATACTCGAGGAGCGGTAGACGCGCTGCGTTGTCTTCTGGAAGTCCGCTGCAGTGGCTTGATATATATTCATAAATTTTCCGGGATTGAGGTCGGCAAAGGGAAACCACGTGCTCTGAATTTGCACCATCATGCGGTGACCGCGGCGAAAAGTGTGGAAGACATCCCCCTCGACAAATTCAACTTTGGTGGGTTTGCCGGGCGTGAAAGCCTCGGGTTTCTCCAGGCTATTGCGAAATTTGCCTCGGAGAATGTCTCCGCGGACAAGTTGCCAGTAGCCGCCAAGCTTTTCATCAAACTCGCCCGGGTCAGAGGGTTTGGGATAAAGATCGGGATAGATGTCAATCAGTTTCACAATCCAGTCTGAATCGGTGCCGGTCGTGGAAACAAACAGGCTCGGACGGATGGCACCGGCCAAGGTGAGATTTTCTTC
Source organism: Candidatus Dormiibacterota bacterium (assembly GCA_035602605.1). GTDB lineage: Bacteria > Acidobacteriota > Terriglobia > Acidiferrales > UBA7541 > DASQHY01. Next base: position 1,763 of record DATNLZ010000102.1, on the reverse strand, counting down.
CAATACGTCGCTCGTGTACACAAGAACGTCAGGACGCCGGCCAACGGAACGCTGGTCCTCAGTCATGTACGGACGAGCCATGCCGTCAGCGACCCCAGTCATCAATGGAACGGGTTTTTTCGGGTCGCTCACGTACTCATCGAAGCTGGAATCGGGGTTTTCTTTGGGCGCGTCGAAAGATAATTTGCCGTCAGTGCCAAGATACAAATTTTTGACCGCGAGCTGTTTCGGTGGCCACGCATCCATGCGGTGCCAGACGTTCGTACCGGTTTCAAAAACGTAGGCTTTGGGCAGGGTTTGCTCGCCTTTGCTCTTGAGAAAGTGATTGAAGAAGCGCAGTTCAATGTTCTCGCGGTAAAATTCCGAGGTCTTAGCGTCAAAGCGCACGTCGCCGAGGGAGCTGCCATCGGTCGAAGACCAACCCCCGTGAACCCACGGACCCATAACGAGCGTATTGAAGATGCCGGGACTGCTGGTCTCGATGCTTTTGTACACCTCTAGGGCGCCGTAGAGGTTTTCGGCATCGTACCAGCCACCAACGGTCATCACCGCGGGCTTGACGTTTTTCAGGTGCGGCAAGATGTTTCGCGAGTTCCAGAAGGCGTCTTTGGAATCGTGCTCCATCATCGCATTCCAGAACGAAATTTGACTGTGCATGTAGCGGTCGTTGGCGTTGCGCAGGGGACCCAGGCGGAGATAGAACTCGTATCCGTCGTATGTGTGGGGGCCTTGGGGCGGCCCTGGAAAAGTCGTTGTCGGTTGGGTGAATTCCCAGCCCGCGCGGGAAAACCAGCCGAACGCGTGGGCCAGGAGGAAAGCCCCATTGTGATGCCAGTCATCAGTCGAAAACCAATCAGCTACAGGTGCCTGAGGCGAAACAGCTTTCAGTGCAGGATGGGAGTCAATCAACCCCATGGCCGCGTAAAAACCAGGGTAAGAAATGCCCCACATACCGACGCGGCCATTGTTGTTCGAAATATTTTTGATTAACCACTCGATGGTGTCCCAGGTATCTGTGCTTTCGTCAAAATCTTTCGGACCGGATTTCACAGGCTTGTGCGCCCGCATGTGATCAAACTTTCCCTCAGACATCCAGCGGCCGCGAACATCCTGATAAACAAAAACGTATCCCTCCTTCTCGAAGAAGAAAGAGGGGCCGACGGTGTCATGGTAACGATCGCTGCCATAGGGTGCGATGCTGTAGGGTGTGCGATTCAGCATGATTGGATAGGGTTTGGAAGAATCTTTCGGGGCATACACAGCGGTGTAGAGCCGGACACCGTCGCGCATGGGGATGTAATACTCGTACTTCGTGTAGGTTGCTTTGGTGTATTCGAGATTTTGCGCCTGAACTGATGCGCTTAGTACGAAGAGAAGCGCCACCGCGTAGAACGCAGCACGCAATGCCCTGAACTTCATTGTTGTCTCCCGGGGACCGCCGAGTCCGACAGATTGTACAACGTTGTGATCAATGCTTCACGATTCGAACCTGGTGGAGCCCTTCCCCCCGAGGTGTTTTGTAAGCATGTGACTTTACTCGACGGTAAGTGGGCCTCTGACATCCTAGGCACGAAGGAAAATTTAAGTATCTACGTTGGTGCGAAGAGGGTGTTTTCTGATGAGCTAGTGTTGTGTCCCGGAAATACGTTCACATAGTCGCTGGATTTTTTCCAGGATTGAATCGGGGGTGGCCGTCCAGGAGAAGGGCCGGGCCTCCGCGTTGTAGCGATGGACGAAAGATTCGATTTTGGCAACAAGTTCTT
>DATNLZ010000141.1:0-49205 GCA_035602605.1 Candidatus Dormiibacterota bacterium | reverse complement strand
GGCGTTCCATGAGCCCCCAACCATCCCTGAATCTCATTCTGATCACCGATACTCAGACTGACGGCAGGAGCGGATCGCGGCATGACTCAACGTACACCAGGGCACTCTATATGTCTAGTTATTTGTTGGACGCTACACTAGGAGGTGCGAGCGGACGCACACCAATAGATCGTCACCAAGGTGTTCACAATTGCACAGACTCCCGCCCTCACCGCCGCTAACATAGCTCCTGGCTGGGAGCTAGATGGCTGTTGCTCAGACCAATCCACCGATTCTTAGGCGTAGATCAACTAGCCGAGTTCCTGGTCTGCACTTCCGCTTGTCAATCGAACCTTAGGAGGTTAAGGATGAAAATCAAGATTACGATGGTATTTCTTGCGTTGTTCGTGTTTGCGGGCACTGTAGGGATGGCTACGGCTCAGAACACAACAAAAACCACGCATAAGAAAACGCGGACATTCTCGGGCTGCCTTCAAAAGGGCGACGACGCCAATGAGTACAAGATTACTACGGCGAAAGGTGGTACGTGGGACATAAAGAGCGACACCCTCGCGCTCGGCGATCATGTTGGTCATACGGTTACGATTACCGGCGTAGTTTCCAACGCCAAAATGCACGGCATGAAGGAAGACGTTAAGGCCGAGGCAAAAGAGCACGGCATGGGTAAGCACTCCACCGAGCATGGTCACATGACGGTGACGAATTTGACGATGGTTAGCGACACCTGCAAAAAGTAGCGCTGATTGTTCATTCTCCAATAGGCCCTCTTCACTCGCACTTTCGGAGGGTCATGCCGACGAGTTGCGCGTTCACGCAGATGGCTTCCGAAACCTTCTGCTTGAACTAGTACAAAATCGGCAACAATTAGGAACTTTTAATAGCAAGTACTATTTGATTTGTCAGATTTTTGGCCAACCATGTGGTATGCCAAACCTGTACTTTTGCCAACCAGGCCACAGAAATACAGGGATGTTGCGCGCCGTGCTGACCTCCGAAGAATGCAGCGGGATTTTTGCTCCTGATCAGGGCATTTTTCTTGGCGCCCACTTTCCGAACTCTTTGTGCGCCGATGGCGTACAAAAGGATTTCTCGATCGTGGGTATAACTGCGGCGGAGGCCACTCACGAATGGCGCTTCGGCTTCTATCGTTTCGACGCGGATCTGATGGAGCTGAACAAAAGAGTGCTGGGATTGTCGAAGTAGGGCCTTTCAAAGAACCGGTGACCGAAGAATCGAGCTTTTTTATCATCCGGCCGCCCTCAACTCCAAACCGCGCCAAATCCAGCCATCATCATTACTGCGACGATGCCTCCATCGAGGGTAACTGCTGCGACCGCAATGTCTATCGAGTTCATTGACTGCCTTTATCCAAAGGATTGAAAGGGGAGGTCTCTGCGAGCAGGCTTTCGGCGTATAACGCGCCTTCTGGAGTTTCTTCGTGCTTGAAGTACACGAAGACGTCCCCTCGCTTTACAAGTTCCGCAACTTTTTTGGCGATACTCTCGCGGTCCTTGACAGAATAACTTTCCTTGCGGAGGCGTAAGTAGGAAAAATCGGCGGTCGCAATTTCAGGTGTCTCGATCGTAGCGCTCTGCGCCTGGCACAGAGCGACATTGGCCACGCGCAGCCTGGCGAATACGTCATCGCTGAACCAGGAGATGTGCCGAAACTCAAACGCCGTTCGCACATATCGCGGTAACGCTGCAAGGAAATCACTCAACAGCGGCAAATCGCACTTTAGAAATGGCGGCAACTGAAAAAGTATTGGCCCTAATTTGTTCGCCTCGGCAAGAGCCTGCAGCGAAGCGATAAAATGTGAGGCTGATTCGCCAGCGTCACGAAGCCGTTTGATGTGCGTGATGGTCTGATGAGCTTTCACGGCGAACTTGAAATCCGCGGGCGTTGCTTCACCCCAACCGATTTGCAATTTTTCCGTCGGAAAGCGGCGAAATGTATAATTCAGCTCCACCGAATTTAACCTGCTCGCGTAATAGCCTAGAAACTTTGCGGAACTGAGCTTCGGTGGATAGAAGCTTGGTTTCCAGGCGGGATACGCCCAACCTGATGTGCCTGCATAAACCTTCGGCATAATTCCGACAGTGTACCGGAACTTGTTGGCTTCGTTTCGTTCTGTTTTGGAACCTGCAACACAATCATTCGGCAACGGCTCCTTCGGGGGAGCGTGACGATGACATTAAAGATGGATCCTTCCATTCCGGGATGCGCCATGCTCTTCGCCTATAACAGGCGCCCTGTGGCGTTGCCTGGAAATGACAGAGTTCGAGGTTACCGTTACAATCGTTTGCGGGGTTTTAACCGCGCCCATAGCCAGACACATGCCCCAACATAAAGAAATCTCGGCAAACGACGTAATCGCGCATCTCGCGCAATCGAAAGCTCCCACGAGCGTGCGGGAAATTGCCGAGGCCCTCGAGCTGCGTCATCCCGCGCGGCGCACCTTGAATAAAATTGTCTCCCAGCTGAAACGCAGGGGCGAAATCGAAGAACTCCGCGGTGGCCGCTACCGGCTGGCTGGTCTGAAAACCCACCCGAGCCGCAGTGAACATCGTCCGGAACGCAATTCTGCCACGCCCGAAATTCATGCGGCAACGATGACAAGGGCATCCTCTTCACAGCCGATACCTTTACGTCGCGACCCCAACGAAATTACTGGGCGCCTTGTGGCCCATCGCGACGGCTATGGATTCGTCGTGCCCGACAAACCAATTCCTGGCATTGAGGGCGATCTCTTCATCGGCCGCGACGCACTAGGCGACGCCATGCATGGCGACCGCGTTGTCGCGCGTATTGAGCGCCGCAACACTGCACGAGGGCGCGCACCTGGTCGGGAAAGCCGACCAGGTAGTCGCACGGGGATGCGAGCCGAAGGACGTATCTTGCGCATCGTGAATCGCGCACATCCCACAGTAGTTGGTCTGTTCCGCTACGGCCACCAAAGCAACATCGTGCTGCCCTATGATTCTCGCGTAACTCATGAGGTGGTAATTCCGCCGGGTGATGAACTCCCCCCGGCGTTGCGCGAAAAGATTGGACTGTCAGATATAGATTTGATCGGTCGAGTGCGCCGCAAGCCGGTGCGCTTGGCAGAACTTGACGGCGCAGTGGTCAATGTGGAGCTGACCAGTTTTCCGCGTGGCGGCGTGTCTCCCTCAGGACGGGTCATAGAAATTCTCGGGCGTCCCGGCGAGCTGGGTGTCGATGTCGAGATCATGATTCGCAAGCATCACCTGCCGCATGTATTCCCCGAGGAGGTACGCCAGGAGGCGCGTCGAGCAGCGCAGCCGGTTGGCGAGGCGGCGCTCGAAGGCCGCGAGGATTTTCGCCAACTGCCCATTGTTACCATCGATGGCGAAACTGCACGCGATTTTGACGACGCGGTATTCGTCGAACGGCGCCCGAACGGCTGGCATCTGCAGGTGCATATTGCCGACGTCGCTCACTATGTCGCCCGTGAGGAGGCGCTCGACCATGAAGCGCGCTTGCGCGGCACTTCAGTTTATTTTCCCGACCGTGCCGTGCCCATGCTGCCGGAGGAGCTCTCCAACGAAATCTGCTCGCTGAAACCGCGCGAAGATCGCTTGGTGATGAGCGCGCTAATGGACTTCGACGATTCTGGACGCATGACCTCGTCGAGGTTTACTCCCGGCGTGATTCGTTCGGCCGAGCGTATGACCTACACCAGCGTGTTCAAAGTGCTCGAAGGCGATCCGGGATTGAACGCGCGCTACGCCTCGCTGGCCCCGCATTTTCGCAATATGCGCGACTTCGCTCTTGTGTTGAATGCCTGGCGCGTCAAGCGCGGTTCAATTGATTTCGATCTACCGGAGCCGCTCATCGAGTTTGACCAGAATCTGTGCATGGTGAGCATAGTCCGCAGTGTTCGAAATATTGCCCATCGCCTGATCGAAGAATTTATGCTCGCCGCCAATCGCGCGGTGGCGTCTTTCCTGGAGCATCAAGGAGTTGTGTCGCTGCATCGCGTTCACGAAAAGCCCGACGCCAAAAAGGTTCTCGAGTTTGAGGAATTGGCGCGCGCATTCGGGTACTCACTAGACATCCCCAACCTGGCTGTTGAGCAGATACCGGTGCGGCATGGCAGCGTTCCGTCACCTCCCCGGGCGAGACGCTCGGAGAGATTGGGCCGCGGCCGCGAGCGCGCGATGAGCGTTACGCTCCCTGCAACGCTGGAGCTCGATATCCGACCTGAACATTATCAACGGCTGACTCAAAAACTTGCCGGCAAGCCTGAGGAGCGTATCGTTTCTTACTTGATGTTGCGCTCGCTAAAGCAAGCGCGTTATGCCGCTGATCCCCTGGGGCATTTTGCGCTGGCTTTCGACGAATATACTCATTTCACTTCGCCCATCCGCCGCTATCCAGACTTAATCGTCCATCGAATCCTCAAATGGGTTCTCGCGCGCCGCGATTCCTCTGCCGGGGGTAGCGTCGCGAGCAAAGAACATGTCGGTGGACACGCCCGCAGCGCCAATCTGAGGGCCGGCACGCAAAAAGATGCGGGACCATATTCTCGAATCGCGCTCGATGAAATCGCCGATGAATCCTCAGAAGCCGAGCGTCGCGCCGAAGGCGCCGAGCGCGAATTGATGGATTGGAAGACCGCGCAATTTATGGAAGGCCATTTGGGCGAGGAATACACTGCGTTGATTATTTCGGTGCATAAATTTGGGTTCTTTGTGGAATTGATCGAAGTATTCGTCGAAGGCCTCGTCCCCATCACTGCGCTCGAACAGGCCGCCGGTACACCGTGCATCTATCGTGACCGGGATCATGCCATCGTCGCACTGAGTGGCGCCAAAGGAGGGCCTTCGCGAAGCAGGCACCAGCACCCGGCGCGGGTCCGAGGCAGTCGCAGCGGTCAGGCCATTTGGCGACTAGGCGACCAGGTGCGAGTCCGCGCGGATCGCATTGATCCGATACGGCGGCGAGTCGAATTCGGCATCGTTGATGTACCGGCATGAATCCCGCCTTATCGAGAGTGGTAGCGTGAAATCGAGGACTCTGGTTCGATTGCGCCGCCCGTCTTGCGTCATGTTTCAGAATTTATTCGAAGGCGTGATAAACGGGAACGAGGAAGCTCCACAGACGGCGCGCAGCCGGGTACCACATCTCGCTCAGCACCGAGATGCGAAACAGGAGACCGTTTAGCAGTCCTTGCGCGCTCGAATCAAAATTCACCCAGTGCCAACCGCGATATAGCGAGCTGACCCGACCAAGTAATTCGTCACTCGAAATCGGTGCATCCCTCTGCGGCTGGGCGTCACCTTTGGTTACCAGAAGAGTTGCGTTCTGCGCCGTCTTCTTTTCAATCACCCGGTGAACAAACAATCGCTCGGCGCGCGCGAACAGGACGATGTCGCCGCATTGAATATTCGCTAGCTTTGCGCGGCGAATTACGACGATGTCCCGCGGGCGAATCCACGGCAACATGCTGCTGCCGTAGACCCGTAAATTAACACGCCCCTGGGTATCGAGGGCAGTGCGTACGGCAACACAATCTGCTTTTCTACGGTTTCCAATCATTTGTTTCGCCAGATCCCGGAAAGGGCGCTTTTCAGGATCGCAGTTAGGTGCTGTTATCCCGCAAATCTGTGCCCATACGAAACACTACGGCGATTGTGTCGTTCCACTCTGGAACGGTCAATTGGCGCAAAAATGAACTGTGCTTAACCCGATAACCGAAATTCCGAATGGCAACTACTGAGTGAAGGTTGAGTGGTGTCTTGCGGTCTATTTTTCTGGTGTGCTAGAGTCGCGGATATGCAAAACCTCTTGCGATTTTTTGTCGTTCTACTGTTTTTATTGTTTATAGGCTTCGGTCTGCAAGCCGCGGATAAGCGCGGAATCACGCCGCAGGACTATTCGTCTTTCCAATTCGCGAGCGATCCGCGTCTTTCTCCCGATGGCAAAACTGTCGCGTATGTTCTTACGACGATCAATCAAAAGAAAAATCGCCGCGAGTCCTCGATCTGGCTGGTCCCCGCCGATGGGGCAACCGCACCACACCGGCTGAGCGCCGAGGGATTCACTGCCAACAGCCCCCGCTGGAGCCCGGATGGCAAGACGCTCGCTTTCCTTTCCACGCGCACCACTGATGCATTGGCAGGCGAGGTGTCGAAATCTCAAATTTATTTGCTACCGATGACTGGTGGCGAGGCGCTGGCGCTCACAACGCTCAAGAATGGCGTGCAAACGTATCAGTGGTCCCCCGAAGGGACGCGTTTGGTTTGCGTAAGTTCGTCGGGACCGAGTGACGCTGTCTCCGCCGCTGACCGCAAGAGTGATGTGCGCCACTACATGCACTTGCGCTACAAATTTAATGACACGGGCTGGTTCGACGACAAGCGCCGGCATCTTTGGGTGGTCAATGTTGCCGGCGGCGCGGCGAAACAAATCACCACTGGCCAGGACTGGAACGACACCGATCCCCAGTGGTCCCCGGACGGCTCGCGAATCGCTTTCGTGTCTGACCGCTCCGGCAAAGCCTATGACGATAGCAACGATACCGACGTCTGGGTGATTCCGGCGTCCGGCGGGGCGCTCACCAAAATTTCCGATCATGCATTTGAGGATGAGAATCCGCGGTGGTCACCGGACGGCAAGCAAATTATGTTCACGGGCCGCACCGCGAGGCGCAAGTTTCCCAAGCTTTATGTGGCGTCTTCGTCCGGCAGTGGCCGCTCACAACTTGCAGTGAATGATCTCGATTTGATCCCCGCCGAAGTCCGATGGTCGCGTGCCGACACGCTGCTGTTTTCTGCGGGCGTAAAAGGAGAAACGCAGCTGTATCGCGCAGATCTTCCCTCGCATTCGTTCACCGCGGTCACAAAAGGACCGCGCGACGCACACGCATTTGACGTGAATGAGCGCGCCAGCGTCATGGTTTACCTGGCTAATGATTTCCAGCATCTGGACGACGTCTATATCGCCAATCTCGACGGCACGAATGAGCGGCAACTCACTCATCTCAACAGCGATCTCTGGTCGAGGTTAGAGCTTCAGCCCGTCGAACGTTTGCCCTACAAAAGCACGGACGGATGGCCGATCGATGGATTCTTTGTCAAGCCGCTTGGCTGGCAGCCTGGAAAGAAATATCCGATGGTGCTCGTGATTCATGGAGGTCCTGCCGGCATGTTTGGTATGGACTGGTTCCACGAATTTCAGGTTTATGCGGCGAAAGGCTGGGCGGTGTTTTTCTGCAATCCGCGCGGCTCGACCGGCTACGGCGAAAAATTCGAGCGCGGCATCGTGAATAATTGGGGCGGGATGGATTATCAGGATGTGATGGCCGGGGTAGATGCCGCGCTCAAGCAGCATTCCTGGATTGATCAAACCGAGCTAGGAGTAACCGGCGGAAGCTACGGCGGTTTCATGACGAATTGGATCGTATCGCATACCGATCGCTTCAAAGCCGCGGTTACGTTGCGCTCGGTGTCAAATTTTATCAGCGACGAAGGAACTCGCGATGGTGCTTACGGACACACTGACGATTTCAGGGGCCTGCTGTTTGATGATTTCGATCAATACTGGAACGCGTCGCCATTGAAATACGCGCGCAATGTTCACACTCCGACGCTTGTACTGCATTCGGATATGGACTTCCGCGTGCCCATCGAGCAAGGCGAGCAGTGGTTCCGCGCTCTTCAGCATTACGGAGTGCCTTCGGAGCTAGTATTATTCCCGCGCGAGAATCACAATCTCACGCGAACCGGCGAGCCCAAACATGTGGTGGAGAGCCTCGATTGGCAGCTTTATTGGTTTGAACGCTATCTCGACGGCAACTCCAGCGCGAAACCGCCCGACGCGGAATAGCTGAACGGTACACACCAGACTTCAAGATTGCCGCGGTGAGCTATTGCACAGGGCCCCTTGACCGGGGCGCTTCGCGCAAGCGAGCGCGAGTGTTTCGTAGATTGGTTCTGAATTGAGGCTGGGTTTGGCGTAAGCCTTTTTTGTACTGCCACCCCGTTCCGGGGATTGGGAATTTTTGGTATCCTTCTCGCTCATTTTTTCTCTAACTCTCTAACCCGGAAGTCCCGACTCCGAATTTGCAGCTAGTGCCGTCAGATCGGGCACAGGAGAACCCACATCTGCGGATCTTCGAACGCGCGCATGGAAAGCGCTGATCGGATTTTCGACGCCCGCCAGCCGCGCATGCAACTCGGCCAGCTCACAAGCTCTTTCGTACGCTCCAAACAAATCGCCGCCTTCCATCAGCGCTAAGCCCGGGCACCGTTCGCAATACGATCGTATGGAACAATTCGCGCAGTCCGGCAATTGCTTCTCACGCACAGCGCGGACGCGGCGCATCTCGGTTGAGCCGTACCAGATCTCCTCAAACCTCTGGCGGCGCAGATTCCCGGCCGGCACAACCAGTTGCACGCAGGGAAACACATCCCCGTAAGGTGAGATGTAAAGGCTATTGTGACCGGCACTGCAAGGAATACCGTCATAGGCGTCACTTTCGATGCCGCTGGACGTCGCACTGCCAATAGGGCGCGCGTGGGTATTTCCCGAGCCGAGGCCCTCAGCATGCCCACAATCGTTACCTCGCGCCATCAGATACTGATTCAACTTCGCATCGGTCAGCACCGGAAGTAATTCCTCAGCAGCGTTGCGATGCGTAAGAGTGTCGCGGTCGCCGTTCATCATCGGCGTAATGGTCAAGTCCAAGATGTAAGGCACACCCAACTCTTCGGCCAGTTTCATGACGTCGCGATAGGCGAGCAAATTTTCCTTCATCAACGGACAAGCTATTTTCACCTGTAGACCATGCCTCCGGAGCAGCGCAATCGCCTCCAGCGATCGCGCGAGTGAGCCGGGAACCTGTGTAATGGCGTCGTGCACCGCCGGGTCCGCGCTGTACACACTGATTTGAATGCGGCGAACACCAACGGTTCGTAACTGAGCGGCGCGCTCTTCATTCACCAGCAAAGCATTGGTCTTCAAGCTGAGATCAAAGTGCAGCTTCCGGGCATACTGGAGAAGCTCAAACAAATCCTTGCGCAGGAAGATTTCGCCGCCGCTGAAGGTAAGAAACAGGGCGCCGGCCGCAGCCAACTGGTCGAGCGCGGCGCGGACCTCCGCCGTGGTCATCTCGCCATAATCTTCATGGTCGAGGTAACAATGAATGCAGCGTTCGTTGCAACGGTACGTGAGGTCAAAATGTACGTTGACCGGCAAATGTTTGTCGACAGTCCTGCGGATAAAACGTTTCATCACCGGCGTATTACTCACCGTCCACCTGCGGCGCCAATTGTGAATTGTTGGTTGCAACGAGCTTCTTGGCGGCCAATTGATCGAGAAGTTCGCGGGTATCCGCGAGAGCTGTTTCCAGCGAGACTTCGTATTCGCCTGCAAGCCGCTGCGCAATCTCTTCCGCCGTGCGCTGGCCGTCAATCTGATTCCAGATAAAACTCCCCGTGGAATTCAGCTCATGCATAACGCTTTCTTCCGGCGAGATAATAACGGTTTCGCCTTCGATTTCGCGCCATGCAAGAATAGGATTCTTGATCGGTTTAGCGTGCATAGCCATCGCCATTTACGGAATAGCCTCCCAAAAACTCGGCTCCTTCCGAAAGAGCAGGCGATAGAAAGGCACTTGCTCGGCGGCGCCCGCTAGCAGCGTAAGCAACTCGGAATGTTCGCGCGACGCGGAAGAAAAGAAAAGCACGTTGGGAAGCAGCGCGCGCAACGCTTCCTTAGTTGATAGCCGCTCGACGCGGTTAACGCTTGCCTGCGCCAAGCTGAAGATCCCTGCAAGCGGCACCCGCTGGTTCGCGCCATCGGCACGGAACTCGCCCCAGAATGGCGTTCCGTGCGCGAACCAGCTTTGACCATCGCCGCGCACAAGCGAAATCTCGTCGGTTAGCACGCTGCCGGCAGGTGATAGAGCGGCGACCGTGCTCTTACCGGCGCCCGAGGGGCCCACAAAAACATAGCCGCGCCGGTCGCGCATCATCGTCGCAGCATGCAAAAGGAAGCCGTGCGCCGGCAGCAAGAGTTGGGTCAGTAAAATACGCAGAAGCGAATCCAGCGCATGTTCATGGCGTACACCTCGAAAATGTGCGGCTTGGTTGTCAAGAGACAACACGGCGTCGTCATGTGTGTAGGAAAACCGGCTCCCTAGTTGCTGAGCGTTCGTGCTCGGCTCTAGAAAAACGGGAAAGCCTCGCTCCTCGGAATCCCCCCTATGGAAACGTGAGTAACGTGCGCCGGCGCGCTGCCGCAAACCCGCCTCCAAGAAATGCAGTGTCAGGGGAAGTTGGCCAATCGAGATAGACAAATCTGTAACAGCGAACGTCGACAACCCAACGCGATCCACTTACTTTGCTTCTCCTGCACCACCGCGCGCGTACGACAACGCCGCGATGCTGTCGGGATAGCGAAACTTGCGGCGCGTGCCACTTTGTTTGAGAGACAAGCTGGAACATTTGTGCCTTCAATTGAGGTTCAAGTCAAGCAGATTAACCGCCGCAGCTTCAGTGAGTTCGCTGGCGCCGGTTGTCGGTACGGAAGTCGCTGAAGCAGGGATTACTTTTGCACGGCTTGGTCGGAGAAGATCTTGCCGTCTTTGATGTAAATAATGCGGTGGGCATGCTGGGCGATATCATTTTCGTGCGTAACCAGGATGATGGTATTCCCCTGGCCATGCAAACGTTCGAAGACGCCCATGATTTCTTCACCGGTCTGTGAATCCAGGTTTCCTGTCGGCTCGTCGGCCAGCACGATCGATGGATTGTTCACGAGAGCGCGCGCTATGGCCACACGCTGGCGCTGGCCGCCAGAAAGTTCGTTGGGCTTGTGCGTCATGCGGTCGAGCAGGTCCACCATCTGCAGCGCCTTCTTGGCACGCTCAATGCGCTCCTCTGCGGGCGTACCATTGTAAATCAGCGGCAACTCCACATTGTGTAGCGCGGTGGCGCGTGGCAAAAGATTAAAAGTTTGGAAGACGAACCCAATCTCTTTGTTGCGAATAAATGCCAACTCATCGTCATCAAGTTCGCTCACGAGCCGACCTGCCAGCCAGTATTTCCCGGAGCTTGGCGTATCCAGGCACCCGATCAAATTCATCAGGGTTGATTTGCCTGAGCCTGAAGGCCCCATGATAGCTACATACTCTCCCTTACGAATCTCGAGGTCAACGCCGCGCAGCGCGTGCACGAGTTCCGCGCCCATTTGATACGTCTTGATCAGGCTGTCAGTCTTGATGGCAACGCCGAGGCTGATCAGGTCTTCTCGAAATGATTCCGACGCGGGTGTCTCGACTGGCATTTCCAAACTCCTTGCGTACCTCAGCCTCTACCAGAAAAACGAATACACTTCGCTAACTCTTTTCGTCCTCAGTCTTCTTTGGCGCTGAGTTATCGACTTTGACCGCGGTATTTGACCGCAGCGTGCGCAACGCCTTATAGCTTCCAGTAATAATGTCTTCGTTTGGTTGCAGCCCTTTGGTCACTTCGATGTCGGTAACGCCGCTGATCCCAGTCTCCACCGGAACAAAAACCGCCTTTTTATTCCGAATAACAAAAACACCCTGAATTTCTTGTTTCTTAGGGTCGGTTCCCGGCGTCGCCGGCGGAGCCGCGAGCGTAACTCCGCTATTCGACTGATCCTTCTGATTTTTCTCCGCATCCTCGAGGTCTTTGCGAGTCCGCATCGCCAGCGCCTGGATCGGAATTTGCAGCACATTTTTCTTTTCCGAGGTCCTGATCTTCGCCGTGCTGGAAAGCCCCGGCCGCAGCCCCTCGGGAGGATCGTCCACCTGCACAACAACCTTAAAGTCTTTAGCTTCCTGGGCGCCCGCGGTCGTTTGGGTAGTTGCCAGTCCCGAACTGCGCAAGACTGCCTGAGTACCCACTTCGGTCACGTGTCCCTTAAAAATTTTCCCGGGTATCGCGTCAATACTTACATCAGCAGGCTGGCCCGGGCGGACGTTGACAATGTCGGTCTCATCCACTTTCACTTCAGCTGTTACCACCGCCATATCGGAAATCGTCATCAAGAAGCTTCCGGCGGCATTTTGAATCCCGGGCACCACATTTTCGCCCACGCGCACCGCAATGAAGCTGACCACGCCGTTGATTGGCGCCGTGTAAGTCGTCTTGCGCAGAATGTCTCGCGATCTGCTCAGCATGGCCGAATTTTGATCGTTCTGAAAGCGCGACCGGTCCACTTCAGCCCTCAACTGATGCACCCGGGATGTTGCCGACTGTACCGCTGCAGTCGCACCATCAAATGCGTTCTTGCGCGTGTCGTAATCAGACTTGGGTATCAAACCTTCCTTGAAAAGGTTTTGCCCGCGCTCCCACTCCGTTTTCACGCGCTCGTAGTCGGCATTCCGTTGTTGCAGGTCAGACTGCGCGGCCTTGAGATTGGCCTCCGCCGCTTGCATGCCCGCCTGTGTGCCACTCACCGCGGCAGACTGGGCACTCACATCCGCCGACGGCTGGATGTTTTCTAGGCGCAGCAGCACGTCTCCCTTTTTTACGTGGTCGCCTTCCTTGACCGCGATTCCCGTGATCTTGCCAAAACCCTCGCCCAACACGTTGGTGTAATCGCGAGGCTTGATCTCCCCGGAAGCGGTTACTTGCGAAGTCAAATCCTGCACGACTGCTTTACCGGTCTGCACTGTGACAACGCCTTTATTCGCCTGTTTCACGCTGAACCAGACGATTCCTCCGACCAATATCGCCGCTAGGACGCCAATCCCGACCTTATGCCACGTCTTCATTCTGTTTCCTTTATCTTTCTGTTTATCTTAAATGCTTTGACTTCGATTCCTTCGATCGCGGGCAGGTTGCCAAACGCAATTGCCAACAAGTCTTCAGAATACGCTCGCCCTGTTAGCGCAGGGTCACAACAAAAGGTAGCGCGCGCCCGGCAGCCCAATGGTGCAACGCGCCCAGCTCTTGCATCCGTCGCCTCTAAGTACGCCGCAAACACATGAAAAGTTTCAATCTAGCGCCGAGCACTTTTGGCCTGAACGTTCAGCCGACGGCGAATTTGAACTCGTGGGGTCTCACCTGGAATTGGGCGCCCTTGCCCGCTCGACCAAGCTGCTCTAGTTTCAAACAAAACGGAAGCTTGCCTCGGCGAGGCGCCTGGAGCACTCAGAAGTTCGCCACAAACCGTCCTGCCAGACCGAGTCCGCAGCATTGTAAGTCGTTTCCGCAAATAAAGAAAGCAGACAGCAGGGTTTACAGGGTTTAGACGCCAACAGACTCCGGGTACAAGCCGCCACTTCACATTCTGAGACAGCTGGGGAAATTTGAGAAGTGAGACAGCGAACCGGACTCCCGACAGAGACGACCGAGAGGAAAACCTTGAATCGGGGACTCTGCCATGGGAGAATACTCCAATATTGGAGACTTTACGGGAGGCACGAAAGCGATGAAATTACGACAAATTCTGATAGGAACTCTTGTCCTTGGAATTATTTTGCCAGCGATGGTAGCAGCCAAAACGACGAAGACGCCCGCCATAATCACCGGCCAATATATGGAATCGCGCTCGGCCGACGTGTACACCGGTCCGTGTTTCGCCAATTCTGAGGTCAATCTGACTGGCCACGAAGCTGTGCTCGCCTGGCGCGTGGACAAGGGTGTTTGGGGCGACATCAAGCTCGACGGCCTAAGCATTGTCGCGGTGGTGCGGGCGAACAACACCTTGGGCGACCCGTACGCAAGTCCCCTCCCGGCAAAGACGGTCATGATCTTCGATGAGCGCGCCACGCAAGCGCAGCGCGAGGCTCTCGTCAAGTTTGCGCAGTCGCAGACCAGCGGATTGCTGAACAATATAGTGGGCACCGAAGCGACTCGCATCCATTTTCAGATGCCCGCAGCCAGGCACGGAAGCGCCACCCTGGAGGCTGGCAAGCTTGTAAAGCTTTCCACGCGCGCCTTGACCGGCGCCGATGACATTTGCCACAACGAAGATGTGTTCTACAAGCCGCTGGCCGCGCACCTCAATCACGCCATGCCGGCTTACACGTCGGAGAGCACCTATCGCGGCACGCACCTCGATATCAATTGGAGCGAATCCGGGCGCCGCGGCTCTTTTGTTGGCACATTCTCCAGCCCCATCTAAGGGGAGGCTTCAAACGGGCTTCGTTTTGAGTGTCGAAGCGTAAAATAGCCGGAATAACTCAGCGAATCGAAGGTTTATCCGAAGGCTGACCAACCTTGTTGAGTAGAGTGTTCTCTAACTAAGAGGCCTCTAAATAACAGGCCCACTAAAGGACTGATTGAATGGCAACTCCATCGAAACTATTGCGCTCGAAGCTCAACTTGACCGCCAATGTGATCCTGCTCAGTGCCTTGTCTCTGCTTTCGTTTCCGCGCAGCTCTGTCGCAGCAGGATATTCCACCGAGATGATTTCAACTGCGGCTCCGTCAGAAGTTTCCGCCGCCATCCGTGAAACCTTATCCGACAAAGGCTTCCGCGTGAACGGACCTAGCGGTGCTCTGTGCGAAATCTGGCTCCGCAAAGTGGTGCCCGCAAAAGACGCGCCGCAGCAGTTGGGCGTTGTTTATGGCCAAATCGCGGAGGGAACCCTGGTTGGCGTCGTACGCTTTCCCGTAGACGTGAAAGACTATCGCCAACAACCGGTCAAGGCAGGCGTATACACGCTGCGTTACGCCCTGCTGCCCCAGAATGGTAACCATCTCGGTGTTTCACCGAATCGCGACTTCCTCCTCGCGTCGCCTGCGTCCGCTGACCAAAAGCCGGCCACTCTTTCCGTGGAAGAAGTTCTTTCGTTGAGCCGCAAGTCTGCGGGAACGGGTCATCCGTCGGTCTGGAGTCTTGCCGGTACCACTGAAGAGGCCCAAACACCTAAGATGCTTCATCAGGAAGATCCGGATCTTTGGATCGTCGGGTTTGGCCTGAACCTGCAGAGCGCGCCCAACAACCTAACCGTGCGACCCGCTTGGCTGGTCGTCGTGGGTCACGCCCCCGAAGCTTAATTCGCCTGGCGCCTAGGCCAGAGGAAGCCATAGCTCGCTGTCGATGCGACCCTGATTCTCCGCCTGCGCCGCAAACGTTTGCTACTTTCGTTTTATGTACAAGTGCCCTGAATGCGAGACGGAGATCAATCAGGCATCGGAGATTTGCCCGCATTGCCGTGCGGATTTGGCCGGCCTCGCCGCGGTATCGCTTGCAGCTGAGCCCGTACCGAAGCGCAGCACCTTCCGGATTATCCTAATCTGGGTCATCGCACTGGCGATCATCGCAGGCGCTCTCTATCTCTTCATTTGGTACGTGCTTCCCTCCCGCACCGGCGCAAACTCTCCAGGAGAGGCAGAAGGGCGCGCAATTCGTTCTCTCCGGGCGTTTCAGCAGGTGCTCGACGCATACGCGAAAGACGAAGCGGGCCGTTACCCGTCGTCGCCCGAAGTCTTGGGGCCGCCCGCGCGCATGGCAGCACGCAATGCGCTCGATGCAGGCTACACGCTGCAATATACTCCGAGTTCGGCTGGAGCTGACGGCTCAATTCGAACATACAGCCTCACGGCGCGCCCGGACCGCTACGGTTACCGCAACTTTTATACCGATCAAACGCGCCTGCTTCACGCCACAAGCGAGAATCGCATGGCCACAGCGCAAGATCCCGCACTCTAACCATTCGCTGTTTTTCGTCTGCCTCGATTGCTGACAACAGTGAGCCGTAGCTTTCCTGAGCGACGTGGTGATCTCGGTGAGTAACTGGCGATAGAAAGATTGAAGTGACGTTTACGTGCGGGTCGTGGCAGCGAGGGCCGCAATGGCGCGACGCAGGCGCGTGACGACGCGGTCTTTGCCAATCACCACCATGGTATCGAACAAGGGAGGGGCAACAGCCTGCCCAACAATGGCCACGCGCGTGGCGTTGATCAGCAGGCCTGCTTTGACCCCGGCCGACTCCGCCAGTGCGCGCAGCGGGTGGTCGCAGGCATCGTGATTCCAATCAGGAAGTTGTTCCAATTGATCAGTGAGTTTAGCGAGCAGTTCCCCCAGCCGTTCGTCTTTCCAGAATTTGTCGCGTGCCGCCGGATCGTAAGAAAAGTCGTCGGTAAAAAAGGCGCGCCCCCAAGTTGCAAAATCCGGTAAAAGGCGGACGCGCGAGCGCAACAAATCCACAGTGCGCGCAAACCACTCGTGCCCCGTACTGCTTGCCCATTCCCCGCGCCAAAGTTCATGACGCCTTAATGTCTCTTCAACATGGGGCAGCAACTCTTCGATGGGAAGCTTTTGCAAATATTGTGTGTTGAACCATTCCAGTTTCGCGCGATCGAAAACCGCGTTCGTCCGGCTGACGCCCTCCAGGCTGAACCGCTCGACGAGTTCACTGGTGCGAAGAAATTGCGCATCGCCGCCTGGTGACCACCCTAGCAAGGCAAGGAAATTGCGAAACGCTTCGGGCAGAAAGCCTTCGTCGCGATACGAGCCTACGCTCGTGGCACCATGGCGCTTCGAGAGTCGTGTGCGGTCAGGACCCAGAATCAGCGGCACGTGCGCGAATGTCGGCGGCGTGACACCAAGCGCGCGATAGAGCAGCACTTGTTTCGGTGTGTTGGAGATGTGGTCGGCGCCGCGGATTACGTGCGTAATGCGCATGTCGATGTCATCGACCACAACGCTCATCTGATACGTTGGCAGGCCTGACGACTCGTCGTCACTTTTTGAAGAGCGCAGCAGAACAAAGTCTTCAATCTCATCGTTCGACACTTCTCGAGGGCCAAAGACGGCATCCTCAAATTGCGTCGTTCCAGGCAGAGGCACCCGAAAACGGATTGCCGGCTTGTAATCGCCCGAAGAGGGCTTGCCTTCGCGGCACCCACAACGGGTAACCCCTCGCACGGACTTCTCCTCGGGTTCGTCGCTCTCACCTGCTGCATCACCACCAGCATATTTTTCGGGTGAGCAGTAGCACAGATACGCCGCGCCGCTGGACAGTAACGTTTGAGCTGCGGTGCGATAAAGTTCGATGCGCTGCGATTGAAAGTAGGGTCCCTCGTCCCAGTTGACTCCGAGCCAGCGCATGCTTTCGAGGATGCCGTCCACCAATTCAGGGCGGTTGCGATCAGCGTCGGTATCTTCGATGCGTAGGATCAGCGTGCCATTCTCGCGGCGTGCAAAAAGCCAATTAAACAGCGCTGTTCTGGCTCCCCCAACATGCAAGTATCCGGTAGGGGACGGCGCAAAGCGGACACGCGGCCGGTTCCTCGAGGCTGAAAGAGGACTGGGTCTGTTGTTAGCGCTCATTATCGGATCGCTCATGAGTGGCAAAGCTTATAATTCCTTATCTTATGACATGTCCCAAATGAGACGTTCTGGACAACGGTTTCACACAGAACCTGTTCCGAAACACTTCAGTTTAGCCGAAGCCTTCGCAAAGACCAAATCGGGGTCCGGTGCCCTGTTCGGCAACCGCTATAACTTGCGCACAATCCTCTCCGGTACTCTTGACCCTGCAAAAACCCATGTTCTATAGTCCAAAAGCGCTCTGGTATCCCCTGCTGATAGAAGCCCTTGGCAGATAAGATGGTCTCGCCACGGGCGTGCGCTAATTTCGCGTGCACCGACTGGTACGCAGAATTCTTCAAGGGGATAGAGCGGTGGAGGCGCTGACGGTTTGCACCAACAAGCTATGACCGCGATCGGTCTTCTCGTAGCGGCGATTGCCGTCGCGGCGTTCTTTGCTTACATCTACAATTTGAAGCGCCAGCTTTATTTGAAGCTGTGGACCTGGGGTTGGAGTTTTTTGGCCCTGCACTACGTCAGTCCAGCACTGGAACCTTCCGTTGGCGTGCTCCCCTGGCTAGCACCGGTAAACGAATGGCTGCAGGCTTTCTCTGCTCTGATGTTTCTATGGGCTGCGCAAATCTACGTACAATCTAAAGGTCGTGCTGGACGCATAGCAGTCACTGCGCTGGGCATTCTTGGCTGGTCTGTCGGTCATTATCTGGGCTGGATTCCAATTCCGGCTTCTCTCGGCACTGGAATCATCCTCCTCGGAAGTGCATGGATCTACTGGGAGGAAAACCGCAAGCAGGAAACCGTTGCCGATCTGTTCCTCGCTATCTCTTTCGCGCTTTGGGGTACGCTCACGATTGCCCTGACTTTCTTTGAGCATACACTGCTCGGTCGCTTATCCGATCTGCGAATATGGCCGGTCGTACCCGAATTATTCATTGCCATGCTGATGGTCATGGCTCTTTACGAAGAAGAGAAGCGGCGCATTGAACGAAACATGCTCGCGCTCTCTAACCTGAACCTGGCCACATCCAGTTTCATAGGCGGGGAAATCCAGCGCATGCTTTCGCAGGCGCTCGACCGGGTGCTGGGCGTCGTGCGCATACCTGCGGGCGCTCTTTTTTTGCATCACGGCGATCCGTATGGACCGACCTCGGTTGTCGCCGTCGGCCTTAGCGATAATTTTTGTTCGGCGGCCCAGGAAGAGGGGCTCGACGATCATCTGGTGAACCTGGTGGCACGCCTTGGCGGTCTGGTGGTCTTTCGCGATCTGAGTCGCGATTCGGCCTGGGCAGCGCTCGAAAAAGAAGAGGCTTTCCGGCGGTTCCGCCAACTGGCTATAGCGCAAGGTCTGCGCACAGTCGTAGGTATCAGCCTCCAAGCGAAAGAGCAGGCCTTTGGCGTTTTGCTACTGGGCACTCCAGACAGCCGTCGCTTCACTCCCGCGGAGTTGCGCTTGCTTCTTGCTCTCGGCCACCAGATCGGCATGGCCGTCGAGAATAGCTACCTCATCCAACAGACTTCACGACGCTCTGAGGAGCTTCACGTCCTGAACGAAATTGGCCGGGCGCTCAGTTCCACGCTGGACATGGATGAACTGTTCGGGAAAATTTGGGAAGAGATGAAGCGCTTGTTCGACGTGGACAATTTCTACGTCGCGCGGCACGAGCCCTTCCGCGACGAGCTGCTATTCGAATTGGAGGCGACCGACGGGGTACGCTTGCCGAGGCGCTCGCGGCCACTGGGCAACCATTTGACAGAATACCTGCTGCGCACGCGACAGCCCCTTTTGATTCGCGAGAATTTGGCGGCCGAGGTTCGGCGCCTTGGCGTAGAGCCGATACAAGAGTTCGGTTGCTTTTGCGGCGTGCCATTGGTCATTCACGATCTCTCCATTGGAGTGATGGTGGCACACAGTAAACAAGAGCGGTTGTTCGACGAAGGGCATCTCGAGTTGATGCGTGTGCTCGCCAGCGAAGCCAGCATCGCCATTGAGAATGCCCGGCTGTTTCGCGAAGAGCAGACTCGCGGCCGGCATCTCACTCTGTTGAACAATATCTCGCGCCACGCGATCAGCACGCTGAACCCTGATGAAATGCTCGCGAAAATTGCCGAGGAGCTCGAAGAAGGGCTTTCGCACGACCACATTGGTATTGGCCTGTTGGATTATGCAACGCGCGAAATTGTCGTGCAAGCCGAAGCCGGTCTGCGCCGCGCGGTTCTCGGAAAGCGCCTTGCGCTAGGAACGGGCCTGATCGGACAAGTCGCGCGCAGTGGCAAAATGGCAGTGCACAGTGTGATCCCGCAAGACGACGAAACCGCCCGCGGGATTCTGCCGAACTCGGTTTCCGCGGCGGCCTTTCCCATTTTTTATGCTGATCAGCTCCATGGCGTTTTATACGTGGAGACCGCGCAACTCTGCGACTTCTCGCCGGAAGAAACGCTCCTGCTACGCACACTGGCGGATTTAATCGCCGGTGCCCTTCACAATGCGCTGACTTTCCAGAAGGCTCAAGAGCAAGCGATCACTGACGGCTTGACCGGCGTGAAAACGCACCGCTTTTTCATGGAGGCGCTCTCCGCCGAATGGAAGCGCTCAACGCGCGCTGGGCGAGCCTTCTCACTCGTGCTCATGGATTTGGACCGCTTCAAATTCGTCAATGATTTTTACGGGCATCTTGAGGGCGATCTGGTGTTGCAACGCGTCGGGCACATCCTCGAGCAAAATTGCAGGCGTTCGGACGTGGTCGCGCGTTACGGCGGAGACGAATTTGTGATTCTGATGCCGGAAACAAAAATCGAATATGGACGGCAGCTTGCTTCCAAATTGCGCGCCTGGGTTTCCTCTGATCCCCTGTTGCGAGAAAAAAATATTACGGCGAGCTTCGGTATTGCCAGCTATCCCTTGCATGGCTCCTCTCCCCAGGAGCTGATCCAGGTGGCGGATGCTTCGATGTACTTATCCAAGCATCAGGGTGGAAATGCTGTTTCTACCGCGGATCACTATGATCCCAAGGAGACCAAGCGCTGGAAGCGCGATGTTCTTGAAGCCTATCTCGGCGTTACTCTCAAGCGCCTTTTTGCCACAGGTCCCGAAGCGTTCCAAGAAATCTATCAGCGCCTGGCTCAGTTCACCGAATCGCTCGCCGCGAGTGAAAACGCGCCCAGTCAAATTCACAAAGCGTCTGATCCCGGCTCGGCCACCGATCTCCTTGGGTCCGCGGAGGGCGTTGAAGCTTTGCCCCAAGTGGTCATCGACACGGTGACTTCATTGGCCTTCGCGATTGATGCGAAAGATCACTACACGCAAGGCCACTCGCAAAAAGTTTCGGCCTATGCCGCGCTCGTCGCCGAAGCTCTCGGAATGTCCGATGCCGAAGTTGAAGAGATCCGCCTTGGCGGCGTGCTTCACGACATCGGAAAAGTGGGAATTCCTGAAGCGATTTTGAACAAGAGTGGCCCGCTTAATCCAGAGGAGTGGGAAACCATGAAGTCGCACGTCCATTTTGGAGCCAAGATTCTCGAGCCGCTTCGCGCGATTTCGCGTATTGCGCAAATGGTTAAGCACCATCATGAATTTTTTGACGGCTCTGGATATCCCGACGCCCTGTCCGGCGGGCAGATTCCGCTAGGGGCACGTATCATAGCTATCGCCGATGCGTACGACACAATTACATCGGATCGCACTTACAAAAAATCGCGCAGCTCGGCCGAGGCACTCGCGGAACTCGAGCGTTGCGCTAACGCGCAGTTTGATGGCGAGCTCATTTCGATTTTTGTCAGAACCTTGCGCCAGCTGCCTAATCCACTCGTTGAGCAAGTCCCGGGACCAGGGCACGCGCCCGCACGAAGTGGCGACGATTAACGCGACCCATTGTTTCACTTTAGCGGCTTTCCCAACCGGCTCCCCCGAGCTATCATTGCTGCTTTCTGGGGACATCTTGCCCGAGGTACTCATGCAGACGGCCACGGTTCGTTGGGTAGGAGAAGAAAAATTTCTGGCCATCGGCGCTTCTGGCCATGCGGTGACGCTCGATGCGGATCGGAACTCGAATTCCGCGCCCGGACCGATGGAGATGCTGCTCATTGCGCTGGGATCGTGCACGGCCACCGACGTCGTCATGATTCTGGAAAAGAAGCGGCAAAAGCTCGAGGCCCTTGAAATTGTGGTTTCCGGCGAACGTGCGGAGAGTCCGCCGAAGGTGTGGGTCAAGATCGAGCTGGCTTACAAACTGCGCGGCCGACTTGATGAAGCCGCGGTGAAACACGCGATTGAGCTGAGTGAGAAAAAATATTGTTCGGTGGCGGCCATGCTACGAAAAACCGCGCCGATACGGTTTCGATACGAAATTCTGCCGCCAAAATAGTTATGGCCCGCCCTGATTTTTGGCGGCACATTTAGCCGAGGAGCGTTATGGCCAATCCCAAGAAACAAATTTGTATGATCTGCGCCAAGCCTTCCTCAAAGACAATTTGTGATGCTTGCGCCGAACGTCTTCGCAGCGAGGCTTTGGACAAGAAAAATAAAAACGAGAAAATCAAGGAATAGAAACGTTGCAGATATCTAGGTCGCTTCATTGTACCGGGATACGTAAGTCACCGCACAGGCACTCGCGAAACCACCGCTTCTGTTTCCTGTGAAGACAAACCTATACCTAGCGAAGCCGGGAGTGCCAAGACGCACCGACTAACTCAAGCCATAATGCGGTTGTCACAAGATGGACGATTGCGTAAGATTTGATCTTCTTTGAAGTATCACCAAGAAACATACAGGAGACTTATGTCCGGTAGGATTGCTGCCAAAATTACCAGCGTTGCGGGTTACGTGCCGCCACAGGTGGTGACCAACGCCGACCTGGAAAAACTGGTGGACACCAACGATCAGTGGATTCGCGAACGAACTGGAATTCGCGAGCGCCACAAGGCGGAGCGCGGAGTTGCGTCGTCACACCTCGCAACCGCGGCGGCAAAACTTCTAATAGCGCAGACAAACACGCTGCATGCTGAAGAAATTGAGTTGATTATTGTGGCCACCGTGACCCCGGACATGATGTTTCCGGCAACGGCATGCCTGGTGCAGGATCGCATTGGCGCGAAAAAGGCGTGGGGGTTCGATATTTCCGCGGCGTGCTCGGGGTTTGCCTATGCGCTGACGGTCGGGGCGCAGTTTGTCGGCGCAGGAACGCACCAAAAAGCTTTGGTGATTGGCAGCGACGTGATGACGTCAATCCTTGATTATAAGGATCGCGCCACGTGCGTGCTTTTTGGCGACGGCGCCGGCGCGGTGCTGCTGGAGCCTGCCGTGAATGAGAACGAAGGCATCATTGATTTTCATCATGATGTGGATGGCTCCGGCGGGGAGTATCTCTACATGCCTGGCGGGGGTTCGCTTAATCCGCCGACGCACGAAACAGTTGATAAAAATATGCATGTGGTTCATCAGGCCGGCGCGCAAGTGTTCAAATATGCGGTGAGGCGCATGGCTGAGTTGGCTTGCCAGTTGCTAGAGCGAAATGGCTATTCGAGCCGCGACCTTGCGCTCGTGGTGCCGCATCAGGCGAACCTGCGAATTATTCGCGCGATGCAGGAGCGGCTCGGAGTAGACGATTCGAAGGTGATGGTGAATATCGATCGCTACGGCAACACCACGGCAGGAACTATACCGCTGGGCTTGTACGATGCCGTTGAACAAGGGCGTTTGCACAAAGGCGACCTGGTGCTGCTGATCGCGGTCGGCGCAGGATACACAACAGGCGCTATCTTGATGCGCTGGGCCTACTGAGGCTCCGTAGTCTGGCTGCGAGGCGCCGGCAATTTCTGTTTGATGCGCTACTCACCCACTCCCCGCGGTGGCCGCCGGGAGCATCCTCGTTCTCGGTCCTGGGGCTGCAGCAAGAGCCCAGCGGAGTTATTCCTTGGGATGAAAATGGCCCCGAGCTGTAACCGTTGAGACGGGTCTCCGCCCGCAGCAGCGACTACCGTTCCTACCTCGGGCATCATGCGCCGAATGGCTTACAACCAATGGCCTGGAGCAGGGCTAGCAGGAGCGGATGGCGGCGGAGCATGCCAGGGGTTGCTTTTTAGGCGGCGAGCGACCAGGACGGCGGCGTAGCGCGCGCAGAGGGTCATCTCGCGCTGGGTCCAGGCAGCCACGCGAGGGAAGCGGAGGCCAACCGTGCGCGCGAGCGAATGGACGAAATGGAAATAAACGCTCACCGGCAATAAGCCTCCGCGACGGCCGCCGCTTCCTTCAGATAGGCAGGGTGTCAGCTTATGCATGCCGACTAGAGTGGGGAAGACGCTGCCGTCTACAGCAGAGGGGGGGAGTCCGGCGGCGGCTAGGGCGGCGGAGACAGGTTCCGCGGCCAAGCCAACCATGATGGCTCGCCAATAGTAGACGCCGAATTGGGCGAACGCTGTAAGTAACAGTGCCATCAGCATAATGCCTCCGAGTATTGTGAAAATGCGATATTTAGTCTGTCAGCGGGCGGGCCAAGGGGCCCGAGAGAAAAGGCGGTTGCCGGACGAAGTTGCGAAACTGTACTTTTGACCGAGTGAACGAGGATGGGTATGCGCAGAGTGCTGATTGCATTGTTCATGGTGCTAGTGGTGGCCTTTGCAGCGCGAATCATGATGACCCCGCGGTCGGTCGCGCAACAGGGGACCATTTCACCGACGGAGCAGCAATCGCTCGAGCGCGACGTGCGCGCGTTGCTCCAGGCGCAAGCTGCGGCCTGGAACCGCGGGGACATTGCAGAGTTTATGAACGGTTACTGGCGCTCGCCGCAGACAGTGTTTGCGGGATCGAGCGGGGTGCAGCGTGGATGGGACGCGCTCCTCGAGCGCTACAAGCGCAATTATCCGGACCGCGCCGCGATGGGCCATCTGACATTTTCGGAATTGGAAATTACGCCGCTGGGCCCGGACGCGGCGGTCATTTTGGGACATTGGCATTTGCAGCGTGACAAAGATGCTCCAGGCGGGGTGTTCACGCTTGTCGCGCGCCGCTTCCCAGAAGGATGGCGAATTATCCACGACCACACCAGCGCCGTTGCGGCACCGCCCATGCGTTAAGTGAATCAAGATTGTGGGGATAGCGCAGCAGGATCGTGCGGGGGGCGAGAGGCAATAGGCACACGCCCGCGAGTGCCGAAACCGCTCAATACCGGAGAGCCGATAGCGAAAATAAATAATAAAGAGGCGATGCAGGTTCCCAAGAGCGGAATTAGTTGCAGAACAACCAAGAGCAACCCACCGGTCGCCAAAGCTAAGGGTGTGGATCGGGGCCAAAAAGTTTTTCCCAACCAGTATGCAATGGCAGTCAGCCCGGTAGCAAAAAGGATCACCAGGGCACTAAGAAGTATCAGTGTCGCCCAGTTTCCCCGGTAACCAAACTTGCTGGAAAGAAACAATAATCCAATGGCCATGACTGAGGTGACGGCGCCGGTGAGGAACGCCCACAGCGCTTGGCGTGAAAATGCGGCGCCGATATTTTCAAGACGGTTACGGCGCAGGATGGCGCCGAAAACGAGCATAAACAAAGCGTAACAACCGGTGATGGCCAAAGCGCCTTGCCAGCGTGGTAGGAGTTGACCTGGCCACAAGAACCAAATAATCGAAGCCTTATCACCTTCTATTCTCGCTGACGAGTTCGCTTCGACGTGGCCACCGATCGCCACGGCGTCACCCCGGACATGGGCAGTCGGGGCCAGGTGTATGCCACCACCGATAGCGACGACGTCACCAGTCACGGTGCCGACCAGTGTGACTTCGCCGCCGAAAGCGACGATGTCCCCTTGCACCATACCGCGTACGGTCACCGAGCAAGAGAAGCAGATGACATCTCCGGTCACTTCTTTGGCTTCGACTGCGATCGGGTGCAGAATTCGCAAGCGCTCTTGAGCCTCAGCGGGAAAAACTACGGCAAACAGGAGACACAGAATGGCGCCCGGCCGGATACTGGAAACACGTTCGCGGTTGAGCATGGTGCGATTAGAGCATACGCAAAATCCCGAGACAAATAGCAAACGCTAGAGAAAGGCGACCGAACCCAGCGTTTAGGAGCGGATCATGCTGCAGGCTTCACGGGAAAGCCAGCCCAGGTGTTGGCCAAACCGAAGGCTTCGCGAAGCACGTCGAGGGCATCTCGAGTGCGCCGCCACCAATGCTCAGGATCGAAATCATCCCCGGAGGCGTAGCGCACGATGGCACGTGGTGACCTGCCTACTCTCTTGTGCCAGATCGCACGTACGCGGCGAGTGTGCGCTTTAGTCGTGACGATGATAACTTTGCTTGCCGAGTCGCGTTTGGCCTGGCTTGCGATTACATCGATTTCATCGGCAGTGTTGGCGATCGCTGGCTCGAGAATATGAATGGCGCTAGCAGGCACGCCGAAATGCATCAAGACGCGTTCGCTGTAAGAAACCTCGCTGACAAAAGGAATATCCATCTGGGCAAGTTCCGCTCCGGGGTCAACAGGACGCGTGAGCCAGACTCGAGGGGCCAAACTCTCCCGGTAAAGCTGTGCCGCGCCCACGGCTCGTTCCGGCATCCGGCCGCTCAAGACGGCAATAGCGTCTGCGGGCTCGAGCGTATCCTGGACGACGAGCCAACGACCTACGCGGCGTACGCACCAGATGCCGCTGGCGGCAACGACAACCAATAGGAGTAGAACAAACCAGTACCGCGATCGTGGTCGAGTGGCCATTCACGTCGAACGATGCGCACGAATTTAAACTATTTCGCGAGCAACGCATCGTATCCCGTGCTTCGATTGTGGTCAATTGGCGTTCGGGAAGATACAATCGTGCGCGGTTTTTGGGGGATTCAATGCGCGTAGTATTGACTGGTGCAGCGGGATTTCTGGGTTCGCATTTGTGCGACCGGTTACTTGCCGAGGGCTGGGAAGTGCTCGGGATAGACAATCTTGTTACCGGAGTTGAGCCCAACCTGGCGCATTTGAAGCAACACCGTGCTTTCCGGATGATCCGCGTGGACGTAACGCAATACATCGACATACCGGGTCCGGTGGATTACGTGCTGCACTTCGCCTCGCCGGCAAGCCCGGTGGATTACTTGAAGCTGCCCATTCAGACGCTGAAGGTAGGTTCACTCGGCACGCACAATGCGCTCGGACTGGCGCTCGCCAAGAAGGCGAAATTTCTGATTGCGTCGACGTCAGAATGTTATGGGGACCCCGAGGTAAGCCCCCAATCGGAGGAATATTGGGGGCACGTGAATCCGATTGGTCCACGGGGCGTGTATGACGAGGCCAAGCGCTTCGGCGAGGCCATGACCATGGCGTACCACCGCGCGCATGGGGTGGACACGCGGATCGTGCGCATCTTCAATACGTATGGCCCGCGCATGCGGTTGAACGACGGCCGCGCGTTGCCGAACTTTGTGCACCAGGTGATGACCGGCCAGCCGCTAACCGTTTATGGAGACGGTAAACAGACCAGAAGCTTCTGCTATGTTTCGGATTTGATCGATGGAATTTACAAATTGATGCATGCCGATGAACACTTGCCAACCAACATCGGCAATCCAGAGGAAATCACCATTTTGGAATTCGCCAAGCGAATTCGCGCGCACTTTCCCGATGCTCCTGGGATCGTTTTTAAACCGTTACCCCAGGACGATCCGAAACAGCGATGCCCCGACATTGCCAAGGCGCGGCGGCTTCTTCATTGGGAGCCAAAAATAAACCTCGAAGAAGGCCTGCGGCTAACCCTCGATTATTTTCGCCAGCAGGCAGGCGCAGCAAACGCAACGTAATTAGAGCAACAATGATTCTCGATGATCCCTTACTCCGGGCGACCGAAGGAGTGATACTCGAAACCGAATTGCTTCATGGTACCGGGATCGAGGAGATTACGAGCATCGAGCACGAGCGGGCGCGCCATCAAGTGGGCGACGCGCTCCCAATCAAGCTCTCGAAACTCCGGCCATTCGGTAACTAGCAAAAGTGCATCAGCATCGCAAACAGCCTCGTAGGGATCAAGCTGGAAATTTGCACCCGGGAATAAAGGGCGCGCGCGTTCAATCGCCTGAGGGTCGCTGGCGCAAACTTGAGCGCCCTCGGCAAGCAACCGGCGCAAGACTTCCACGGCCGGCGAAAAGCGAATGTCGTCAGTGTTGGCCTTGAATGCCAGGCCGAACAAGGCAATTTTTTTATCCTTCAACACCCACAGGGCCTTACGAGTTTTCTCCAAGAAACGGTCTACCCTCTGCTTGTTAACGCGCTCGGCTTCTTTCAGCATAGCGAAATCAACGCCGGCAGTATCTGCGAGATGCATAAACGCCTGAATGTCCTTTGGTAGGCAAAAGCCACCAAAACCGAGGCCGGCTTTGAGAAACTGCGGACCTATTCGGGGGTCCATGCCCATGGCCCGAGTGACTTCATCGATATTGCCGCCCAAGCGTTCGCAAAGATCGGCGAGCATGTTGGCGTAGGAGATTTTCACTGCAAGAAAGGAATTGGAAGCGTGCTTGATCAACTCGGCGCTATTGATTGTGGTGACCAAAAATTGCGCGGGCTCACCGGGGGGGCACGCGGGCACATGGATTGGACAATGGAATTTGCGTTCGAGAATGGGGCGATAGATTTCGCGGAGCTGCTCGGTGGCCGTGGGATCGTCCACACCCACGACGATCCGGTCCGGATGAAAAAAATCTTCGACCGCGGTGCCTTCGCGAAGAAATTCCGGGTTGGAGGCTACACGAAACGCAACGTCACCATTGCGGTGGTAAGCGGCGAGCGCGCGCTTGAGTTGCAGGCCGGTGTGCGCGGGGACAGTGCTCTTTTCGACGACGAGCTTGGGCGACCGCGATTCAACGGCGATCAGGCGCGCCACGTTGTCAATCGCGGAGAGATCCGCTTCGCCACTTTCTTTGGGCGGGGTGCCAACACAGATAAAAATAGCTTCTCCTGCACGAATGGCTTCGCCGGGATTGCTGGTGAAGGTCAATTGGCCCGCACTTCGCGCCGATTCGAGCACCGCGTCAAGATGCGGCTCGTAAATAGGCACGCGGCCAGCCTGCAAAGCGGAGATACGCGCAGCGTCAATGTCATTGCAAACGACTTGATGACCGGCTTCGGCCAGACAAGCGCCCGTAACCAATCCCACGTAACCGCAACCGATCACTGAAATTTGCAACGCTCACCTCTAAATGGAATGGACATAAGCCTTGAATCGAACATTTTCACCTATAACCGAGCGCCGCGCAAAGCCAAACCGTGCTTGCTGAATCTGGCCGCGCCGCACGTTTTTGACCCTGGGTGTGCCACAGGAGCAAGGAACCAGACTAGTGTGCTCTTTTGACACATGTTACGCGAGTTCCATAGACATGTTTGACGGGACTAACTACGCTACAAACCAGGGTCATTCGCTCGGTTCGTCTTGTTGGGCTTAGGGATGAACATCTCGGAGGCGCCGATGAGTAGGAGAAGGCTTCGCGTTGTCGTGTTTTGTTTGTCCCTGGGAAGCGCAACGATGCTCGGCGGGCACGGTAATTTTGCGATGGCCCAGGAGCTCAATGAAAAAGCCGTGGCCAAGGTTCAGTCATCGGATCTGATTGAAAAACCAGAGCTTCCGCGAGTTATCGGCAACCTGCCAGAGCCACAACCGGAGATTTTCTTCTGCGAGACTGCGGTGCCGTCCTGCCGGTCTAATGTTGACAGTTTCTCGATTGACGAGACACGTGATCTGTTTGTCTTTGTAACTCTGCCGGGGGTGAGCGGCAAACATCTAGAGACGGTGGAGTTTGTGCTCCCTGATGGCAAGATTTATGAGCGAAGGAAGACGCTGTTTCAAATTGACCATGCCAATTTGCCGCCTGGGCCAAAGTGGAACGCCCGCGCTGGGGTAGTTGCTCCGCAAGCCGAGGCCCGACACTTGATCGCTAACGCGAATACTCAGCATGAAGCGGGTATTCCATCCTTGCTAACCACTAGCCGGGCGGAGCCTGCGCTTCTCACGGTACTGCCGATAGCGGGGACTTACATCCCCCAGCGAGCCCTCATAGGGGTCTGGCAGGTGCGGGTTTGGTTGGACGATCAGCTCATTTTAGCGACGACCCTCGATCTTCGCTCGAACACTGGCCCGCCGAATACAGAGGACAAGGAAGAGCGAGAGAAGGGAGATGGTCGTGCGCGTTCGCCCAAATCTTAATCAGCTGCTGCGATGGGTGCTGGCGTGGCTTGTGGCTATACCCATGCCGCTTGCACGGGCGGACGAGGTGACCACAGTTACGTCCACCGCGGATGCGACAATCGATCAAAGTGCACCAGCAACAAACTTCGGCGGGACCAGCGACCTCTCTACACGCACAGCTATTGGCGCCAACAATCGGGCCGTGCTGCGTTTCAACCTCGGCGCGATTAACCCGGCGGCGGCCGTCAAGACTTCGAGGCTGAATCTGACACTAACCACGGCGCCTTTCGTGAGTCGGAGCGAGGCGGTCCACCGAATAACCGGCGCGACCGATTGGACCGAAAATGGAGTGACGTGGAACACGCACAACGGGGCAACCGCTTGGACGCTGCCCGGGGGCGACTTCGATCTGACCCCGACGGATACGAAACCTTCCGGGACGACCTTGGGAGCCAAGATCCAGTGGAACGTACTGAGCGATTCGACTTCACAGAATATTCCCCAGGGATGGTTAAACGGCACGATTGCGAATCGCGGGTTGCTGGTCAAAGATCAAACTGAGAGCGGATCGCCCGATCAGTGGTTTGCCGCAGGTTGGCAATTCAATCGGCAAGTCACCGTGACTGTGGGCGCCAATGCGCCATTCAACGGCTACAATGGTTATAGCGCGCAGCTCACGGCCTTCGATACCTCGGCGTTAATCGCTGCCGGGAAAATGCGTGCCAATTGCAATGATCTTCGCATCGCGCGTTTTTCGAGCGGCGCGTGGTCCGAACTGGACAGGCAAATTCTTAACTGCAATACGGCCAGCACCACGGTCTGGTTCAAGATTCGCGGCGATATTGCTGCGTCATCATCGGATTCGAGTTATTACGTTTATTATGGCAATCCCTCGGCGAATGCCGGGCCGGCAAATCTGAACAACGTTTACTTGTTCTGGGATGATTTTGAGGCCGATACCGTTGCACAGCCACCGGCTGGCTGGACGATTCAAGCCGGCGGGCCGTGGGTCGTGCAACTCGAAGGCACAAACCACTTCCTGCGGCGGACCGCTGCAGGCGGCGCAATACAGCGGCAACTGATCAAGGTAAGCTCGGTCACCAATGAGCAGGACGTCTTTGTGCAAGCCGACGTGCGCATGACCAGCGCGCCGCCGGCCGAAAGCCTTGCATGCGTAGGAGGCCGCTACGGCGGGACCAGTGCCGCGGACATCACCGCGTATCGCTCGTGCTTGCAGGACCTGAACCAGGTGCAAACGCAACTGGCTACTTATCTGAACGGCGTTTTTCAAAACGATCAGCAAATTCCGTTCGCGTGGGCGGATAACACCTATTACACGCTGGCCGGAGCGTTTTTTGGGAACCCCTCGACGCTCCGAAACTTAGTCAATGGAATACTGCAGCAAAGCTTCACGACCGGCGTACTGAACAACGTCTCGGGCTCGGTCGGGCTTATTTCCTGGGTCGGGAATCAAACCGATTATGATTACGATAACTTTCTCGCGCGGCGTTACACCGAGCCGGAACCGACGATAGCCCTCGGACCCGAATCGTTGCAGGGGCCACGCTATGGCTCACGCAGCGATGTAGCCGCGAACCGTCCAACGCTCGATGTGCATTATCTGCGGGACGCTACTCTCAATCCTGCCGCGCCGGGCATCTCTGAGGTCAGGCTCAATTGGACATTCCCAGCTGGCTCGAGCGCCGCGAATTACGACGGTGTGCTGTTTGCAAAAAGACCAGGCTCGGTTGCGCCGACATTTTCTCCTAATGACGGAACCAACTACGTTGTTGGAGCGCAGCCAGTCTTAGGTGAATCGATCGCGGCCAACACGGCAAGTTTTGCCACGGTCAGTGTTGTGGATGAAAATGGCGCCGATAGCATCGTATGGCCTGGGACCCAATACACTTATAAAGGCTATACGCACGACGCTAACACCATTACCGGAGCGGCTTCCAGTGTGCCGCCGCATTACGCCTTCGGAGTGGTCCAAAGCTCGGCAACCATCACCGGTGGAGGGGCGAACAAGAACTGGAGTTACAAGACTGCTGCGACCACGCTGGCGGCACCGGCGATTGATCCCGGCGTTGTCATCGTCACCGGAGGGAACGACAGTAAGGTGCATTCGATGTCGCCACTCAATGGCGGCCGCAACTATCAGCCAGGCGGCGTCACCGGAATTGCCGGTGGTGCAATTCAAACACGCCCTTCGGTAATTTCTTCGCTCGATACCTCGAATTCGACATGCGCAAACGTATGCGATATCGCGTACGCCTCAGGAGGAGACGGGCGGGTCTATGCTTTCCGGACCGATACGGGCGTCGCGCTTCCAGGCTGGCCTTCGGCTGTGCTCACGACCGGAGCGGGCAGCGGCTTGCAAGGCGGTACAGCGATACAAGTAAAATCATTCTCGAATGCGGGGTTTACGCTGGGCTTCGACCTTGTGATTGTAGGAACGCGCAACGTCGGGAGCGCCACCAATAACAAAATTGTGGGGCTGAACGGTAACACCGGTACGATCGTATGGACTGCGAACACGCCCAACCTCGATTTCATCAGCTCAACACCGCTGATTGATTACACGAATAACGCAATCTGGGTGACGAGCCGGTCGAATGGTGGGACCCAGCCAAGCCTGTGGGAAATCAATTCGAATACCGGAACTGTCCTCGCGTCTTTCAATTTGGGTGATGTCGATCAGTCACCGACGATGAGTTTCAATGGCAACGTGCTTTACGTCCTGGAAAATAACAGCCCGACCGGCAGCGTGATTGACGCAATTCGTACCGACCTGGCAAATTGCCGCGTCGCATTTAATCTCGGCAATATCATCCCTGTGGGATTCCCGATTCCAATCAATACAAGCGCGACCGATGACGATATCTACTTTTCTAGCACGACCAACGTACGCAAGGTGCATTTTACGCACGGCGCAGCTTGCGGCGGTACATTCACAAATTCACCCGGTGGATGGACAAATCCCGCGATTGCCGCGCCATCAGCCCCTACGTTTACGCCGGTTCCGCTACCGCTGTTCCTGTACGTGGGTTCATCGGATGGCCACCTCTACAAGATCAATCCGGTGACGGGCGCGAATATGGCCAACCGGCTTGTCAACGCCGGCGCGATCATCGGTGAGCCCACGTTCGATGGTGTGAATCTGAAATTTTACGTGGGCGATTCGAGTGGACGCGTTTATTCGTTCGATTTGTTCTGACGCTCTGTTTATTTGTCTTAGGCGGCGAGATTTGAGGCAGATGCGTTAAGCGCGCTTGTCGCGTCCGAATGGGTCTTTGGTCAGCAGACCGCGAAGGCCATGCAGGACGAGACGCGGTTGATTGAGCGCGATATTCCATAGAACCCGCGCAGCCTCATCGCGCGTGTAAACGCTCAACGTGCGGCGGGTGGCCGCATTCATAAGATCCACCAAGCGACTGTAATCGGCCTGCTGGAAGCGATGCAGGGCCCGGCGGATCAGCAAGTGAAGGCCAAGCTCGCGGCGCAATTTGCGAAGCTCCCGGCTACGACCGCCGTTGAGAATTGCTTCAGCGACTCCTATCGCGCCTCGGAAGCCAGTGACAATACCCCCCACCGTGGTGACCTTCACCTGTGCCGCAGCATCTCCGACAAGATAAACCTGTCCCTTCCCCAGTTGCCTGCTTACCGGGACCCAGCGGCGATACACCGGAATCCTCGCGCCTTGAAAAGCAAGGGGCGTAAAGTGACGCTTTTCAAGAAACCGGTGCAAACAAGAACGAGCTTCCTGCCCATCCTCGGCAATTAGGCCGAGCGCGCCACGATCGGGGCCCTCAGGAATAAGCCAGTAAAAATAAGGCGTATCGTCGGGTACAAACCAGACCCGCACCGTATGGGAAGGATAATCGCGCGGAAGCGTAACGATCGCTTGTAGCAGCGGTACGGTGTCTTGCTCCGGCCAGCCAGCAGCTTTGGCGACACGGCTGGCAGCTCCATCGGCTCCCACTACCGTGTTTGCGCGAATTTGCTCTGGTCCTGCGCCGCGCCGCTCGACCGTTACGGCCAAGCCATCGTCATTCGCTTCCAGGTTCAGGAAGCGACGGCCCAGTTGAAGCTGTGCTCCTGCGTTTTGAGCTTGTTCGGCTAGTCCATGAATCAGTCGCGAGCGCTCGATGATCAGGTCAGGGCGAGCAAGGGAAACTTCCGCCGAACGGCCGTCGGTAAAAAGTTCGAACCGGCGAATTTCGTTTAGGATGGACCGTTCGCTGGCTGGCCCGAGCAGATCACGCATGCGGCTGGTGACGATGAGAGTACGCGCCGCCGGCGATAGAGCTTCCGAGGCTTCGAGGATACGCACGGGCCTTCCGGCGCGCGCGACTAGCCCGGCGGTGAGAAGCCCCGCAGCCGAACCGCCAATCACAGTGACCGGGCCGGAGTTATTCGACTGACTGGTCAATTCAGTGGCTCCTGAGGTTTTACGCGTCAAGCAGGTGTATTCCTCCGCTCAGCTGTTTGATGCCGTCAAGCCGTCTCGCGAATATTGCTTTGGGCTTTTCGGAACGCAGTTGTCCCCGAGTGTTCCGGCGCGACGGCGGCCTATTCCCTGAAATCACCGGCGAGAGGCAAGCGAACCGAAAGTATAACCAATTGGTATGAATGCGCAAGTTGCGCGCTAGGTGCCAGCCTTCTTGGCGGACTGCCGCTCGAAGGGCACTCGTTCAAGCAGCATAACGAGAGTGAGTATCGCGGCAGCAACCAATACGGCGAGAAGAACTGCGCGTGGGAATGAGAGGCGGCTGGCCAGCAATGCGAGCGCACCGAAGCCAATTCCGGCGCCGTACATAGCAAGAACGGCGTTGCGCTGGTCCAAACCTAAATTTGCCAACCGGTGCGCGGCGTGATCTTTGCCAGGGTTGGCAAAGGGCAGCAAACCGCGGCGTAATCGCGAAATCGATACGAGCGTGGTATCGAAAATGGGCACTCCCAGGACCAGCAGCGGCACGAGCCATTCTATTTGAGGGGACATAGTTGCCACACGCAGCTTCAACGCCAAGGTTGCCATCAAGAAGCCTAAGAACATTGCTCCGCCATCGCCCATGAAAATTTTTGCCGGCTTGAAATTCCAGCGAAGAAAACCCATCGCGCTGCCCAGCAGCGCTGCTGCGAGTATGGTAACAAGGTGCTGGCCTGAGTCGTACGCCAGGATGACGAAAAATAGCGAACCCACCGCTGCGACCCCAGCGCACAAGCCGTCCATGTGATCAAGAATGCTGAAGGCCGCGGTAATCCCCACGATCCACACCAAACTCAGCGCCACGTCGAGAATCTGGCCCG
This sequence comes from Candidatus Dormiibacterota bacterium, assembly GCA_035602605.1. Taxonomy (GTDB): domain Bacteria; phylum Acidobacteriota; class Terriglobia; order Acidiferrales; family UBA7541; genus DASQHY01. The sequence continues at coordinate 14,466 of DATNLZ010000141.1, read as the reverse complement.
TCCTCCCTCCCACAAATACGCTGAATACGTTTGCGTGAATTCCTGTAGCGAGCACCATCACAGCCGCCACAGGCATGCCCACGAAAAGTTTGATTTGATGGTGCAGGAGACCGCGATCATCCAGAAAGCCGACGATCGCTACCAGCGTGGCCCCCGCCAAAATGCCAACACTTTGCGCACGCGCCGATCCCTCCAGTGTCAGCAGGATCGCCAGCACTACGCTGATGTACATAGCCAGGCCACCGAGAAGAGGCATCGGTGTAAGGTGCACCTTACGCGGACCGGGCAGGTCTACCATTCCGACCCGCAAAGCGAACGCTCGCACCGGGACAGTGAAGCCCAGCGACGCGATGAGCGCGATGCAAAACGCAGCTAAGCCTGTGGTCATGGAAATTCTTGCTATCGCTCCGTGAGCATCCGTTCGAAGGTTGCCTTCACCTGGCTGCGATCTTTCACTTTATAATACCAGTCAATTGTACGACGTAAACCCTCGCGGAATGGCACCCGCGGCTCCCAAGAGAGCAACTTCTTCGCCAAACAATTGTTTGCCACTCGATTCAGCGGCCCCGTGGGCATGTCCGGACGCAACTTGATATCGGCCTTATGGCTAGTGAATTCCAGAACCATCTGGGCCGCATCCAGCACTCGGATGCGTTCCATCGTGCCAAGGTTTACCGCAGTACCGTCATCAATTTTTTCGCCGGCGAGTATCGTTCCGGAAACGATGTCGTCGATGTAGGTCCAATTGCGGATTTGCGTGCCGTCGCCCCATACTTCGAAAGGATTCTGTTGCAGGAAGGCGCGCGCGATCATGGCGATCACTGCGTGGTTCTCGACTCCACGCGGCCCGTAAACTGTAAAGTAGCGGCACGAAGCTGTCTTCAGGCCATGTTCCTTTGCATAAGCCTGGAGCGTAAACTCTCCCATCAGCTTCGCCCAACCATACATATTGTCGGCGTCATTCGGACCTTTGGTGAGATCCTCGGTCAGATACAGCTCTTTGTTCACGTCCGATTGGAGAAAATTTGGATAAACGCATCCCGACGAGGCGAACACAACTTTTTTCACCTTGGCTTTTAGAGCCTCGGCAAAAACCAGGCCATCGAGAAAGAAATTGGACGCCGGACCGGCTTGGTGCAGATCCACGTAGCCGCGGCCACCATGATCAGCGGCGAGGTGAAATACCGTGTCCACAGTTTGCATGGCCGCGCGCGTCACGCCGGGCTCGCGGAGGTCGGCCTGTAAAAATTCGACGTCTGTGTTTCCGCGATGATGACTGATATTTTCCAGGCGGCCGCTCGTCAGATCATCGACAATGCGCACGCGGGCCCCCCGCGCCACCAATTGATCAGCAAGTGTTGACCCGATGAAAGATGCGCCGCCCGTCACAAGCACGCGTTGACCTCTCCAGAAACCATCCGATTGTGTCACCGTGCCGCTGCCTCCTCTATGGTCTGAACGAACCTACCCAAATGCGTTAGTTTATCATAGTCCGGCGCTATCGCCCGAGCGCGACCACTCATCTCACTGATTACGCTAGGGTTACGCGCCATCTCGCGCATCGCGTGGGCGACCGCCGCCGGATCGTCCGGGTCTGCGGTAAGGCCGCAACCCTGACGTTGGACAATCCTTGCTGCATCGCAACTTCCCCTTGCCACTGCCAGCACTGGCTTGCCAGCGGCTAAAATTCCATACAATTTGCTGGGCACCACCACGCCTTCGAGGCCCCCCTTGACCGTGACCACGTGGGCATCGGCTGCCGCGAGTACCGATGCAATTTTCTCCGGCGCAAAAAATGGGAGGAACCGGACATTTTTTATGCCCGCCGCAGCGGAGCGAACTCTTGCGAGTTGCGCGCCTTCGCCTACAAAAACCAAGTCAATCCCATCGTCTTGGACTTGACGCGCCGCGTCTATCAGCGTCTCCCAAGCGCCGTAGAATCCCAAATTGCCGGCATGTAAGAAGACGAACTGTGCATCAGCGCGAATCGCTGAAATGACGGCGGGATCCACGCACACGCGCTCGGGTACGCCCACGCCGTCTCGAACAATGGAGACTTGCGTCGCGTCAATGCCCTTAGCGATAATGCGTTCGCGCATATCTTCACCCAGCACAATCACGCGTGCAGCGCGACGCAATGCCCAGCGATGCAGTCGCTCCCAAATTCGCGCCGCGCGCCCTGCAGGAATAATTCCACCGCCCAACGCCATGTCCGGATACATGTCACGGATGTTATAGATGAACCGCCGCCGCTTCAGCAGCGCGACAAAAGCGCCCAGGATGCCTTCGAAAGGCGGATCGGTCATCGCCAGGACGACGTCTGCGGAAATAAAGAGCGTGCGCGGCACAGCCAACGCAGCATAGCTCAGGTAATTCAGTACACGCTGTTTGAGCCTAAAGCGGGGGTAGTCAGTCGAGCCGGTGCGCAAGATCGTTATGTTGCCATGTTCTTCGCGGCGGTAGAGGTACCACGGATGACGCTCGCTAGGGTCATACGAGGGACGTCCGCAAACGACGGTGACTTGATGCTTGGCACCAAGCGCCTCGACCACGGTGGCAGCCATCTTCGCGGTCGCCGAAGTGTCAGGAGGGTAATAGAGATTGAGCAGGAGTATGCGCACGGTAGCAGATTTTACAAGGAGCGGCTAGCTGATGTCATGCAAGCGGCGCAACTAGTCTCATCCTAGGGAAGATCGCTTGCTCTTGCCCGCAAGCGCTGGTCACGAGTGGTCCGCGGGCTTAGTAATAAAAAAATCACCGAGGACCAGGACGTCCATCTGCGTTCGCAGAAAACAATCAATCGCTTCTTCCGGGCGGCAGACAATCGGCTCATTGTCGTTGAACGAAGTATTCAGAACCACTGGGACGCCGGTCAGCTTGACAAACTCGCTTATCAGCTTCCAATAGCGGGGATTGGTGCTGCGACTCACGGTTTGCAGGCGACCGGTGCCATCGACGTGTGTAGGAGCAGGTATAAGGCTGCGCTTTTCAGGGCGCACAGAGTAAGCCAGGGCCATAAATGGCGAGGGATAAGACTTCTCGAAAAATTCGCTGGTCGCCTCTTCGAGAATGGAGGGCGCGAAAGGACGAAATATTTCGCGGTGCTTGATCCGCCGGTTGAGGATGTCCTTCATTTCCGGGCGTCGCGGATCCGCTACGATACTGCGGTTGCCTAGCGCGCGCGGCCCCCATTCAGCGCGTCCCTGAAACCAGCCGAGAATTTTTCCATCAGCGATTTCTTTGGCCGCTACGCTCACCAGCTTTTCCTCGGGCAACTCCGTGACGGTAAAGCCGGAACGCGCGAGAACGCTCATTTCAATGGCGCCGCGAATCTCTTGCTTCGAAAATTCTGGCCCCCAGTAAGCGTGCTCCATGGCGAACGAGCGAGGCTGCCCTAGAATTTGATGATGTATGTAGTAGGCTGCACCCACAGCTAAGCCTGCATCCCCTGCGGCAGGCTGTACGTACACCTGTTCGAAAGGCGTAGCCTCAAAAATTTTGCCGTTGGCCACGCAATTGAATGCTACACCGCCGGCGAGGCATACCGCCCTGTCGCCGGTTCGCGCATGCAAGCCTCGCAGCATTTCGAAGAGAACTTCTTCGAGGCGGACCTGCAGCGAAGCGGCAAGATCGCGATGCCGCTGTTCGAGAGGCTCCGTTGGGTTGCGCGCTGGGCCCAGGAGCTTGCTCATATCATCGCTGAACATTCGCCCAAGCTCAGGGGTCTTTCCCGAATCGTTCCAGGTCATTTCCGGCCCGCTGCGATGATGCGTGAAAAACTCTAGACCTAGTCGAAAGCCATTGCCCTTGTAGCTGTTGGTTTGCACGATACGACGAAATTTTTCTAGATTCGTGGGTTGGCCATAAGCACCAAGACCCATCACCTTGTATTCGTCGCCAAATTTCAAGAAACCCAGATATTGGGTCACCGCGGTGTAATAAAGCCCTAGCGAATGTGGGAAAGCGATCGAGCCCATCACGCCGATGCGGTTGCCTCGCCCTGTGCCCCACATCGTGCTGGCGAAATCGCCGAGGCCGTCAGCGGAAAGGACGGCGGCACTATCGAAAGGAGAGACAAAATAGGTGCTCGCTAAGTGTGCCAGGTGATGCTCGACGCGATGAAAGCGCGCGCGAACGTTTTGGGGGTCGGTATCAAAGGCTTGTGCGAGAGCTTGGGGAACTCCGGTGAACTTGACGAGCACCTTGGCCCGCTCGCGCGCAAACGAAGGCATGCGCATCGCGTAATACAGCTTTGTGCCGAGACGCGCCCAGGGGTTTCGCGGCACGCCAACGTGATCGATGTCCGCAAGCGTAAGCCCCGCAGCGCGCAAGCAATAGCGAATGGCGTGCGCGGGAAAGCCCGCGGCGTATTTCACCCGATTGAATCGTTCTTCCTCGACAGCAGCGACTAGACGCCCATCGCAAACGATAGCAGCCGAGGCATTGCCATGATATGCGTTGATACCAAGGATATTCATACTCGCGATTCAGTTTACAACGGGGACGTCATTCCCGAGGTGTGATTCGTTCAGAAACGGTCAGGCCATATACCGCCGGCACCAATCATTTAGCACATACAGGCTCCACGGGCGCGACCACGAAGTTCCGCCCTCGAGAAAACTGTTCCACGTGGCGCGAACCCCTTCCCTATGCAGCAGGGTGCTCAGAACCGGCGCCGGCTCGGCCAGTCCTTCCTCGACTCGTGCGCGAAGAGGGCCTCGCAACCATGCCTCCCATGGCAGCGTAAACGTGCGTTTTCGCTGCTCAAGAACTTCCTTTGGCAGCAAATCACATAATGTTTCGACGAGCAGCGCTTTTTTCACACCGCGCTTTTGCTTGGCTGATTCGGGAAGCTTAGCTACGAATTCCACAAGAGGGGTATCAAGCAGGGGCACGCGCACCTCGAGCGAGCGACTCATGCTTACTGAGTCGGTGTCGCGCAACAGTGTGCTAACCATATACGAACGCATCTCGAGCCAGCTGATCGCAGTCATTGAGTCGAGGTGCGCTGCTTGGCTGGCAGCGAGGGCCAGCCAGCCCGGCCAGGTTGGCACCAGCGTGTCGCCGTCGGTTCCGACCGCGCTCGTGCGAATCACTGGATTCATCACGCGCTTCAATTCCTCAGGCGGGAACAGCATGCGCGTAAAGAAATACGGATGCGGGGAATCCCGCGGCCCCGCCCAGACGGCGGCGGCCTTTCGCGCAGCGTCGGGTGACGACGAACCGAACGCAAAGAGCCGCTCTACCAACGAGCGCGTTGCAGTCCGCAGCGTCGTGGGCACCGCGCGGGCGATTCCTATCAGGCGCGCGGCGCGCAAGGTATGCGAAAAAGTGTCGTATCCCCCAAATAACTCGTCTCCCCCTAGCCCAGACAGCGCTACTTTCATTCCCACTTGTCGCGCCGCCCACGAAACGATGTACGTGTTGATGCCGTCCATCGTCGGGAAGTCGAGCGCCCGCAGCGCTTCATCCAGCCGCGTTAGCATGTCGCTTCCTGATAGCGGTACCTCCTGGTGAGTCGTCCCGCAGTGCTCAGCAATTTTGCGTGCTTGCGGAGCTTCGTTGAATTCCTGCTCGGGAAAGGCCACCGTGAAGCTATGAATCCCGGATTGCTCGCGCGCGGCGAATGCCGCAATTGCTGCGGAATCCAGCCCGCTCGACAAAAACAATCCTACCGGAACGTCGGCAAGCAGATGGCTGCGTACGGCGTCCTCCAGTAGCGGTCGAACCGCACCCGCTGCAGCCGCCAGGTCCTGAGGACCGGTTCTCTTAAGGGGATCAGTTTTTTGGGTTATGCTCCAGTAGAGTTGCGGGCGCGGCGTCCGGCGGCGGTCGGGCAGCAGCACCGTCAACCGGTGACCGGGCGGTACCGAAAAAATCCCCTCAATCAGCGTGACTGGCTCGGAAACCGAGCCGAACATCAGGTAGGACGTCGTCGCATCGGGCGAGAGCCTGCGCGCGATCAGGCCGCTGGCGAGCAGCGCGCGCACTTCGGAAGCGAAAAGCAGCGTGCCGCCATGCCATACATAATAAAGAGGTTTAATCCCAAGTGGGTCGCGCGCTAGAAACAACGTGGGCACGCCAGTTTCATTCCGCTTGCGCCAGTCGAGCACGGCAAAAGCAAACATACCGCGCAGCTCAGTTGCGCAGTCGGCGCCCCACTGCTCCCAGGCGTGCGCGACCACCTCGGTATCTGAGCTCGTGCGAAACCGGTGTCCGGCGGTCTGTAGCGTCTTGCGCAATTCGCGAAAATTATAAATTTCGCCGTTGCACACCACCGCGACGTCGCCAGTTTCATTGAAGATAGGTTGATGGCCGCCCGCCAGGTCAATGATGCTCAGGCGCCGCATGCCGATTGCCGCACCGGGCGACACCGGAGCCGCGACGAATCCATCGTCATCAGGCCCGCGATGGACCATCGCAGCCATCATCCGCCGGACCAGTGACTCCGCCTCGACCGGTGGCGCTGTTCCTGTGACACCACAGATGCCGCACACATCGTTACTCTATCGCGGACTCGGTGATAGAGCTACATCTGCGCGACAATATCTGCAGGCGAGTTCGCGTCATGTCCGCCGCTTTTTGAGGGCCAGCGTCTTGTAAAGGGCTTCCATTTCAGCAATCGGCTCATCCCACCCGAGCGAACGCGTCACTTCCGCACATCCGTTTGCGAGACGAGCATACAGTCGCTTATCTCCAAGAACCGCGTCGAGCGCCTCTGCCAAGGAGTCGACGTTGTGCTTTACGATGACGCCGGCTCGCGGCCCCACGAGAGGCGCAATCCCGCAATTCTCAGTAATGATTGCCGGCGTCCCACAAGCAATCGCTTCGGCTGCGGTGTTCCCGAAATTTTCGTTCTGCGAGGGCAGGACAAAAACATCCGCGTCGCGATAGGCCGCCCACTTGTGGTCACCAAACAGCGGCCCGGTGTAAAGCACCTCGCCCTGCACTCCCAGCTGCCCTGCAAGGGTCTCCAACTTAGCGCGCGTTCCGTCATTCTCTTGCGGTCCAGCAAAAACCAGGCGTGCATCTGATCGGTTCGACTGAATCTTACGCCAGCGCGCAAACGCCTCCAGCAATAGGCCGGGACTTTTTTTTCCCACCAGACGGCCGAGAAACAGGATCACTGTCGTTTCAGAAGCTAGATTCCACTGTCGTCGGAATGTCCCCGCCTCGGGTAAAGTATCCGGCACGTAGACACCATTGCGGCGTACAATAAGTTTTTCGACTGGTACATCTTCAGCGGCCAATTCTTCAAACTCTTGCCGCGACGTCGCAATCATACGCTCGCACCCTCGAATCATCGCCCCGCCCACCCAGCGGTGATACAAACGCTTCAACCAAAGTTTTCGCACGATCGGCCGAAACATCCCGATCGGTTCGAGCACATAAGGCACAGTTCGCCGCTTGCAAGCCGCAGCTACCGCCGGGCCCAACAAATCATAGAGCCCAAAAATGTGTACAGCATCAAACTCACCAAGCCGTTCACGGCAAAATTTGCCAACCCCGGGATTCCAGGTCAACGCGCGATATCGCAACAGGCTAGGCAAATAAATGGTCTCGACTCCGCTCTCTTCCATTCGCCAGCCGAGTGGCGTGTGCTCCATTCGCGCATCTTTTTTTTCAGAATCGAATCCTTGGGAATCGGCAATCCCAAAGTCAGCGGTCAGCACGGTTACATGGTGGTGGCGTGCGGCCAAGCCACGAGAAAGCGCACGCACTTTCACTGGCGGACCGCCCCATTTCAGAAACGGATAATAGGTTTCGGTAACGTTCAGAACTCGCATTGCTCTCGTAGAAGTTTTTTCAGCGATTTCGAGAATTGCGCGAATAGGAATTCCCGCTGGACGCGAGCTTGCCCGCGCACACCCATCTTTTGACGCAACTCGGCATCACCGAGAAGGGCAGCCAGGGCTGTCGCGAGTTGCGGCAAGTCGCCGTGGGGAACGACGTAACCGGTAACGCCGTCCTCCACAATTTCCGGCGCACCCCCTTGCGCCCCGGCAATAACAGGCTTGCCATAGGCCATCGCTTCCAAATAAACGAGCCCGAATCCTTCGCCGCGGCTTGGCAATGCAAAAACTTCGCAGGCCGAGTACCACGCTGCGAGTTCATCCTGTGAAAGCCCACTCAGGAAATGCACGTGACGCGCTACTCCATTCCCTTCGGCCAGATTCTCGAGCCATTCGCGGTCGTCTCCATCGCCCACGGCTACCAGATGAAGCTCGGGAAAATCGATGAGCAATCGTGGCAGCGCCGCAATCAAATGATCCATTCCCTTATATCGCTCGCCGGAGTTCCAGCGCCCCACGGACAGAATCACGCGTCCACCCGGATATCCTGCAGGAATTGCCGGTTGCGCTCGGGAGCCGGCCGCGCGGGCGGCAAATTGCGGATCAAGACCCCAAGGAAGGCGTCGGATTTTTTTTGTTGAAAGGTTCTGCGCGCGAGCGGCTCGCTCGATAGTGTCCCGGCTCGGCGCCAGTATCAAGTTGGCGCGCCGCAATGACCAGCGTCGCAGCGTCGCCAGTGGCTCCCACACCTCCACACCATGTATGCAAATGATCGAACGCAGTCGAGGCCGAATCACCTTCATGGCTTGCGCTAGGGGAGCGAAATTCGGATGTGCCGCAAGAACCATTTGCGCCCCGCGCGACGTTGTCCTCATGGCCGCAGCGGCAAATTTTAATTTTGATCGACCGAAGCCCCGGAATGCAATTGTTTCCCCGGCGACAGTTAGTGTGTGAGCGCCAGGTGGATCGTTGAGACTCAAAAAGTCGTAGTGCAGGCTGCGTTCGCGCGCAAACGCATTCATCACGGCCGCAATATGCCTACCGGCGAGCTGGATACCGCCGGGCGCGTCAAGCTCAGGAAAAAGGCCGACAATCACGCGGCCCAGTCTGCCAAGTCGAGATGCGGAAGGCAAGTCAAGGCCGACAGCCCAGCTTGCAAATTGCGCTGAGCCGCCCGCAGTGCTAATTTGGAATTGCCCAGTATTGTCGCTCTTGATCGGGGTGAACGACGATGCGCGTTTACGTTCTGCTACTTCCAGCCTTGGTTGCAGCGGGAATTGCCGGATCGCTTTTGGCTACTGGCACCGCAATAGCCCGACAGCAATCTGCTCCTGCACCACAATCTGCCGAGCCACGGCAATCTCAGATACTGCAACAATCTGCACCTCAAGCTGACAACAATATAGTCGAGAGCCTCGCCGGTCTAGTATCGAAAACTCCTTTGAACCCCTCTCTGCGAAGTGGTGTTCAGCAGGTTCGTTTCAGTCCCAGCGGAACGTATATTCTTGTCCAGGATGCGGTCGGCGTTTATCTATTGACGCAGCAGCCGTTGGCCCTGCTTTTTTGGCTACCGGCGCGTGAAGCGTCTCCCGCGCGCTTCGCCGCGGATTCCAGCTCGTTACTCATTGCTTTACGGAATGGACTTGTTGGCAGATGGAATCTTCCGAGCGGCCAGCCCATTGGCCAAAAACAGCTCGACGTCAAGGAAGGCTGCCCGGGCACTTTGTTATCGCGGGATGGGGAGTTGCTCGCGTGCGAGGGTCCGCGCCTCGATCTGCATCTTTACCGCGTGACTTCCGGAGAAGAGATTTTCTCAGATTCTTTGAAAGTCCCTAAATTGAAGCTTATGCGTTGGTACCCGATTTCGCGTCCTCGCGGAAGCGCATTTGCGGAGCCAATCGGCTACTCTTGGGCCAGATCACCCCAACCTATATTTGACCAAACGAAGGTGTCCCAGCATATGGATTTTTCGCCGAATAATAAATTTTTTCTGTTAGCCGACCCTAGTCGTGATGCCGTCGCGGTGGATCTAACGTCGAATACAAAAGTATCCATCGGCGGCTCTCTCCGCCGCGGGCTGGACGCGGCGATGCATTTCATCACGTCGGAAACAATTGCGGCTTCAGGTCCTGAGAATAAGCTCAGCCCAACCCTGTTGTCATTCCCCAGCGGCCGCGAGGTCGAGAAGCTGCCAATTACCGGGACTCCGGCGGGTACGGCCAGCGACACTCGCTATCTTGTTTTTCGTGAACCTGACATGGAAGGTGTACATGCATTCGATCTCGAATCAAGACGTACCGTGAAAGTTCCACCCCAGGCTGCGATGGATTTTTCTGGCGACGAAACCGTGGGAGTGTCTGCCGACGGAGTGGTCTCAATTTTATACCCTGGCGAACGTGAGCCCCGAAGAAGCTTAGCCCTTCCGCGCGCCCCTCTCGCTCCCTTGCGTGTTGCTACAGTTTCACCCGACCTTCGCACCCTGATTATTTCGGCCGCGGGTCAAGCCGCCGCTTGGGATTTGACCACTGGGAACCGCCTGAGTTCTTACCCTGACCTTGTTGGAGCCTGGTGCGAAGATGCACTCTCCTGCTATCTCCAATTTCCGCGGCATGGCAACCTTCCCGCGCGAACCGAAAAAATGAATCGTTCCTTCGTGGGTACGCCTCCGTCATCTGCACCTAACAACTCCAATCGATTCGCTCGTCAACTTATTAACTGGCCCATTCCAGTCGGCGCTGACCCGGCCGACGCCGCTGCTGCAGGCAAAGCTAACAGCAACGATGAACAGCCCACGGAACAAAACATATCGTCCGGCCCCGTAGTCCTGCGAATCTTCCGCCAACCTTCTCAAACCGTGTCATTCAATTCTATTTTGCAAGTCCTCGACGTCAAAACCGGCTCGATCCTCTGGTCTCGCGTGCTCGAATCAGGAGTACCGATCCCATTCGCCAATCCCCAAGGCGATCGAGTTGTCCTGGCTTGGCGCGCTGAAAGCCCCGGTGCGCGGGCGGCCGCCAGCCGCACTCCTTTCGCGCGCGAACGTTTGCAACAGGCAAGACTCCAGGCGCAAGACTCGTTCTTCGAAGTCGTTGATGCGCGCACCGGCAAAGCTCTCAGCGGGGTCGTCGTCCAAAATGCAGCTGGGCCGGACCGCTTCGATTCGGCCTTCGCTGGCGGGGACTGGCTGATTACGACCAGAGATGCAAATCGTCTGGTGATCTATTCTCTTACGAGCGGAGAGGAAAAAGGTCGAGCGTTTGGCTACTACCCGGCGATCTCTCCAGAAAGCGCATTGTTGGGCCTGACCGATGGCGCCGCAACTGTAACGTTGTATGACCTTGCTAAATTTCAGAAGCGCTCCATGTATCGTTTTCCGAGCGCAGTCGTGTATGCCCACTTCGCCGCTGATGGCAAGCGGCTCTTCGTGCTTACGGTCGACCAGGTCGCCTATGTCTTGGATGTGTCTGCGGGTATCTAGGGTCTTCGACCGGAACGGCTGAGCTGCTGTGCCGTAGCATTCGCGCCAAATCCGTCAGACTGCGCAAGAAAAAATCCGGTGGAAATTCGTCGAGGCGGTGCACGCCAAATCCATAAGTGACTGTACCAGCCAGGGAGCCTGCATTTCGCGCCGTTTGCACATCAATTTCCGAATCGCCGACCAGCACTGCCTCCCGAGACGCTACGCCAAGCTCCTCCAAAATCGTGTTCATTCCCAGCGGATCGGGTTTCTTGGTCGAGAAGCTGTTCCCGCCATAAATCACTCGAAATAAATTCGCCAGGTTCAATTCCTGCACAATTCGGAGCGTAATTCGCGCAGGCTTGTTCGTTAGAATGGCCAGCGGAAATTCGGCAAGTTGCTCGAGCCCTTCCAGAACGCCTGGATAAAGCGCGGTGTGATCCATCTTATGCGTCTCGTAGTAGGCCAGGAAAAAATCGAGCCCACGCCGGCATTCTTGATCGGTCGCACCATCGCCGAGAGCGCGGCGAATCAATGTGGGGGCGCCTTGGCCGATATAACTCGCAATTTGTTCGTCAGGCAGGGAAGGCCGACCAAGGTTCACCAGAGTCGCGTTGACGGAGAGAATGAGGTCATCCTTGGAATCGATGAGCGTCCCGTCCAGATCAAACACGATAGCGCGTACCGCCGAGAGATCAGCCACTAATGCCGTTTCCTTGTGGATCCTTCATAGTGTCCCTCACAAATGCTGAGCCAACTATTGTAGTACAAGCCGTTGCACGAACGACCCGCTCTCTTCGCTCGGCTTTCACCTGCACTATGCGTAAAATAAGAACGCACGATCCGCATCTGCATCAAAGAGGAGTTTATGGCCGACATCTTTTCATTTCACGGATATCGATACAATCCATCGCGCGTCAATCTACAGAGAGTTCTTACGCACCCCTACGACAAAATCACGCCCGCGATGCAGCAGAAGTATTACGATGCTGATCCGCACAACCTGATTGCCATTGAGAAAGGCTGCGCGCTTCCCGGTGACTCTCCGCAGAACAATGTTTATACCCGCGCTGCTGAAGCTCTCGACAACTGGATTGCCGGCGGCGTCCTGGTGCGCGAGCCGGCACCTTCCTTTTACGTGTATGAGCAGGAGTTCGCGCTACCGCAAACTCCCGAGCGCCACGTGCGGCGCGGCTTGATCACGCTTGCGCGCATTGAAGATTATTCCGCCGGAATTGTTTTCCGCCATGAACAGACCCTTGCGGCACCCAAGGCCGACCGCCTCGAACTATTGCGTCATACCCGCGCGCACACCGGCCAGCTATTCATGCTGTATAGCGACGGTGAGCGAAACATAGATTCTCTTTTAGAGGAGGTCGTAAGCGCCCCGCCGGTAATGGACGTGGCCGATGAATTGGGCGTCAATCACCGCCTGTGGCCGGTCTCCGAATCCGCGCGCGTTGCGCGGATTCGGACTTTGCTGGGCGACAAAACGCTAGTGATCGCTGATGGACATCATCGTTATGAAACCGCGCTCACCTATCGAAACGAATGCCGCGCTCGCCTCGGTACCGTGGACCGCGACGCGGCACACGAAAAAGTGATGATCACCCTGGTCAATACCCGCTCCGAAGGACTGATCATTTTGCCGACGCACCGCGTAATATCCAACCTGAGGGATTTCAGTGCCGATAAACTCTTGCAGAAACTCAAACCTTATTTCAAATCCGAATTGCGCCCGTTCCATGATAATCAGGAACGTGCGGCAACCTATGCGATATTTCGCGATGTATTGGCATCGCAGTCGGCAAAAAAAACACTGCCTAACACACGGCGCATTGGCCTTTACGCCGGGCTCGATCAAAGCTCGAACGTTCCGAAGGGCTTTTTTGTACTCGAGCTATTCCCTGACGCCGACTTGGCCAAACTGCTTCCGGAGATTTCGGCCGCACAACGAGAGCTGGACGTTGTGTTGCTGCACCGTTTTATCCTGGAGAAATGCCTGGGCATTACCGAACAAGCTGTAACCGCCGAAAAAAATGTCACTTACGAACGCGAAATGGAAACGGCAGTCAGCGCCGTAGATAGCGGCGCTGCTCAACTTTGCTTTCTCCTGAATCCTGTTGATGTCGAGCAGGTCGTGAAGATTGCGATTGCCGGCGAGGTCATGCCACAGAAATCCACGGATTTTTATCCCAAGCTCCTGAGCGGAGTCACGATTTATCGTTTGGAGTGAAGCCCGAGGCTTACCCCACTTCACTCAAAGTGAAATCAACGGTGCGAGGATTTCATCGGGCCGAAACGGGGCATTGGAATAAAGAGACGCCGCTCGAACACCTTATCCAACACGATGCGCCTTGCATCCTAGCGCGGCCGGCAGCGCTTCTACTTGAAGCTTTGAATGGCTGCCGTTTCCGAGTCGAACACCTCAAAGACCGTCAGAAGCTTAGTCACTTGCAAAACCTCTTGGAATTTCGCCCCGAGGTTCGAGAGTCGCAGACCCGAACCTTGTGTTTTCGCGCTATGATGCGAGGCAACCAACGTACCCAGTCCCGCGCTATCGATGTAAGTCACGTTCGACATATTCAACACAATCTTCTTTTTCCCGGCTGCTAGCAGGCTCTTTACCTTCTCGCGAAGCGAATTGCTTTCTTCGCCCAGCACGATGCGCCCGTCGAGCGACACGACGGAGACTCCGTTCACGTCGCGTTCGGTAATTTTCAGTGCCACGTTGTACCCTCCTGAGAATCAAAAATCACCGCCATCCATGGGCGGTATCACCAGGCCCTTTTGGAAAAAACGTTTAGTTAAAAGCTTCAGTAAAAATCGGAGCAAGACATGTAATAACCGCACTCCGGGCAGATAAGCTTGCAACTTCGCGCCGCCAACGGCACCGAGCAGCCGGGGCAGAAATTGGACGCCACTTCAGGAGCCACCTGCTTTACCTCATTCTGGCAGGATGGCGGGGTGATTACACCTTTCGAAATAGGCGTCTCCAAGGCTCAAAAGTTATAACACATCCACGAGAAGGGTGGAAGCCAAGCGCTGGTGTCGTCCGGCCTTCCGGCGGAACCCCTGTCATGAAAATCTCGGTTGGTGCGCCGAGTTTATGCCGCTTTCTGTTCTAGGGTCACGTTGTAGCCTAGACGTTCCAAGCGATGAACCAGGTTTCGCGTGAGTTGGTGTTTGTTGCGCTTGTCCAGGTAAACGTCCCCC
>DATNLZ010000085.1:0-60145 GCA_035602605.1 Candidatus Dormiibacterota bacterium | reverse complement strand
CGTGAAATCCTGGCTGAAACGTCATCCGCGCTTCCATTTGCACTTCACCCCGACTTCCAGCTCTTGGCTGAACCTGGTCGAACGTTGGTTTCGTGATCTGACCCAGCAACGCATCCGACGTGGCAGCTTTCACGCTGTCCAGGAATTGGTGACCACCATCAACGAGTACATAGAAAACCACAACCAGAAGCCCCAAGTATTCGTCTGGAGTGCTCCGGTTGAGCGCATCCTGAGCAAGATCGCCAAATGTAAAGAAGCGTTAGACGCAGTACACTAGGAAGCAGGCTCTTCCGCGGGCAGAACACTGATAAAACGGCCAGTGCGGCCTTTATCTTCGAAGCGCACGATGCCGGTGATCGTGGCATAAAGGGTGTCGTCTTTTCCGCGGCCGACATTGATGCCGGGCTTATGCCGGGTACCGCGCTGGCGAATCAGAATCGTGCCGGCGTTAACGAGCTGGCCGCCGAAGCGCTTGACACCGAGACGCTGTCCCTGCGAATCGCGGCCGTTTGTAGAGGAGCCGCCACCTTTTTTGTGTGCCATGAAACCTCAATAAGAATTAGAGTTTGATGTCGCCGATTTCGACAGCAGTATAGTTCTGCCGGTGGCCACGAGAAATTTTGTACTGCTTGGTCTTGCGATACTTGAAAACCGTCAACTTCGGGCCACGGCCCTGGAGGACAATCTTACCAGTGATGGCGGCCTTGCCAGCGGCTTCGCCGGTCAGGAATTTTTTTTCATCAGTGTGAACCGCGAGGACCTCGTCGAAAGTGACCCTAGCGCCGACCTTGCCGGCAAGAGTCTCGACACGAATGGTGTCGCCTGGGGCGACGCGGTACTGCTTGCTCCCACTACGGATTACGGCGTACATGAAGCCTCCGGTCACTAAAGAATTAATCCTCAATTATAAAGGGCGCCTGATATTCCGTCAATGAGGAAGAAAGTATGTGGAAGGACCAATAGCCTCCCGCCATAAGCCATAAATTGACTCCAGGGTGTTGCGAGATCAGGTAGATCTTCCGGCCTGGGAGTCCTGGGCGTTGAACTCTTGACTTCGCCTCAGCCTCTAACTACAGTAACGGGCACCGGGGGTGTCAATTTTTGAGTAAGCGCCTTTGTAAAAAGCTGCGCAAAATTCTGCTAGAAGTCTCCGGATCCTCACGAGTTTGTAACCCATCCGTGAAAAATTGGATCGCTTCCCAAGGAGAAGGTTATGACCATGCGAATGAATGATATGTGCCGGTACGTACTTGCCTTGCTGATGGCGGGATTAGTTCTGAGCTTCGGGCCGGTCTCCAAAGCGGCCGCACAGGCCCAGGCCAACACGGGCCAAATAGTGGGCACGAGTTTTGACCCAAGCGGAGCTGTGGTGCCCGATGTAAAAGTGCTGTTGCAGGGGAAGGACACGGGCCTGACTCGCGAGGAGGTCAGCAATTCGGAAGGTCAGTACCGGTTCATATTGGTGCCGGTCGGCAATTACAAGGTAACCTTTACCAAAGAGGGATTCAAAACACACAAAGCGGATGTAGAAGTTACGGTCGGGGCAGCAATCACCATAAATGCGAGTTTGCAAGTCGGCGAGATAGCGCAGACAGTTGAGGTGCAAGAGACCCCCCTTATCGAGTCCACCGCAACTGCGTCGGACGCACTGATTGGCGTGCGCGCTATCGAGGAATTGCCCATCAACGGGCGTCGCTTCCAGGACTTTGTGACTCTGACTCCAACGGTACAGATTGAGCCGCAACGCAACGGCATCTCGTTTGCCGGGCAGCGCGGCATCAACGGCAACGTCACGATTGACGGTGCGGACTATAACGAGCCGTTTTTCGGAGGGATCCGTGGCGGCGAGCGCGCCAACAACGCGTTCACGATCCCCCAGGAAGCAATATCGCAGTTTCAAGTGGTTCCCACCGGGTACTCGGTGGAGTTCGGCCGCTCGACGGGCGGCATACTCAACGCCACAACCAAGTCCGGTACGAACGATTTACATGGCAGCGCATTCCTCTTCGCGCGAAACAAGACGCTTGCCAAGAAAGATGCCTTCGGGCGGGACGCCATCTCTTCCCTGTACCAAGAGGGAGGATCACTCGGAGGGCGTATCGTGCGGGACAAAGCATTTTTCTTCGCAGCCTTCGAGAACCAGAAGAACGACAACCCACGAGTTGTCGTTTTTCACTTGCTCGATAACTTCACACCGACTCCTTCGCAGCAAGAGGCGTTTAATTTTTATTCGACTCAGCAAGGGCCGTTCACTCAAACCAACGATGCCTTGACTGGTTTTGGCCGACTGGATTTTCTGCTCAGCCAGAAACACCGCGCGAGTGCGAGTTACCATTACAGCAAAAACACAGGAACAAACGCGGTATCTACCGGTGACGCGATTTCACCGGAAACCAGCCGGGCGCAAAGCAATAACGGCACCGAAGGCGACCGGACAAACAGCATTGTCGGGCAATGGACGGCGGTGTGGTCAAGCCATCTAGTACAAGAGACGCGTTTTCAATATTCGCTCGAAAACCGGCCTCGCCTCTCGAACTCAACGCTGACAGGCCTCAGCGGGCCGATCGGAATTACCGGTGCAAGGGATTTCCTGCCCACGACGCTCGATGACTGGCGCACTCAGGCGAGCAGTAATCTCAGTTGGAGCTTTGGCGCACACGTGGTGAAATTCGGGGGCGAGTACAATTTCGTTCATGCCAACCAGAAGTTCTTCTTCAACCAGTTTGGTGTGTTCAGCATCAGCGCACCTTCAGGCCCCGCACAAGCTGCGAACACACTTAATCTGCTGTCGACAACGGGTGGCAATCGGCTGGATCCAACAGGCAGGCCAGGCACGAGTGTGACCTATCGAGTCAATATCGGCAATGGGCTGGTGACAGCCGATACGAAGCAAATCGCCGTCTTCATCCAAGATACTTGGCGAGTGAATCGGAACATTACGATCACGCCTGGGTTCCGCTGGGAAGGGTACGTCAATCCGCAGCCGGACGTGAGTAACACAGCCCTCTATAACACGGTGAAGAATTTTAGTTTCCCGCTCGGAATTAGTGTGGATCCGGCTGTGATTCCAAACAACTACCGGCAATTCATGCCACGGTTGGGAATCGCATGGGACCCCCGCGGCGACGCGAAGACCGTGATTCGAGCCAATGCGGGAATATTTTACGCAACAACGCCGCTGCTCATCTTGGCCGCACCCCTGAATAATTTTCGCGCCGCACCAGGGGATCTCTCCGTGCAGCTTCCGCTCAGCGAGGCGTCACTCCCGGCAGGTGCACCGTGCAAGCCCACCCCTACCGCCATCCCTACCGTCTATTGCCAGTTGAAACTGATAGGAATCGATCTGAACACAATTTCTTTGAACAGTCTCCCAAAGGTCACGCCGGAGCAGATTACTCAGATTGCGACACTGCTTGGGCTAGCAAGTCCTAATCCTTCTCTGAGCTCTTCACCCATCACCATGGCCAACAATTATGAGAGCCCAAGGTCGTGGCAGTGGAGCGTGGGAGTGGAACGCGAAATCAGACGTAGCTGGTCGGTGGGGGCAGATTTCAATTATGTCAACACCGTTCACCTGGAACGCAATAGGAACCTGAATCTGCCGGCACCGATAATTCCTATCGCGGACCTAAGTTTGAGGCCGTGCTTTGGTATAGCTGGGAACGCCGCTTGCAGCCAAGTTCGCCCCATACGCAGTCTCGGCGACATTACCATTCGAGCCACCGACGCGCATTCACTGTACAAGGGACTGACGTTTCGCAGTAATTACAGGCGCAAGCGTTTCCAAATGCAGACCTTTTACACACTCAGCTACAACTATTCCGATGACGATGGCGAACGGCTGGCGACTGGGTTTGACCACGACAACGAGTTCAACCTGAAGCCGGAGTACAGTTATTCTCGACTCGATGCTCGACACCTGTTCCAGTACAACACGCTCGTGGACATCCCCTGGGGTTTTACACTCAGTTCATTGGGCCGCTTCCGTTCGGGCCGCCCAATGGAAGCACTGGCCGGCTCGGATCTGAACGGCGACAATACCAATTTCCCCGACAGAGCATTCGTCGCGCCTGGTGTGTCCTTCAAGCGTAACGCTTTCCGCGACCGCCGCGTGTATAACGTGGACATGCGAGTGGCTTGGGATGCGCTTCATCTGCTTAGGGCCATAAACGTCAATCCGCGGGAAGCAATGAAGCTTGCGATCACAGCGGACTTTTTCAATCTCTTCAATTTTGACAATGTGGTCTACATCGGGGGCACACCTTCTCCATTCAACCCGCTAGACACGTATGGACCGGGCGTAAATCGAATAACCGGCGCGGTGCTTTCACCGAATGCATCATTCCAGCAGTTGAAGGCACCCTCGTTTTGCACATCTAATAAGGCGTGCTACAACACCAACGCAACGGCTGGTGCGCCGTTCACAGTGCAACTTGGGCTGCGCTTCCAATTCTGAACCTTCCTAGCAGTTAGCGGTGCAATGGCATTGACAGGCGTTACGGGTCGACGTAACGCCTGTTTTTTGTGTGGCGAGCATGTTCGACAGCTTGGGGGTGAAAGTCCCCGACCCAACTTGATCGAGGTGAAGGAACGGGCAGGTGCCATTTTTCAGGAGCACGCGCGCGCTCGAATGTGGTCACCGACCCACTGCCAGCCCTGACCGCCGTGGGCCGATATGAACACGCAAAAGCCGACTTCGAACCAGTCGGTGACGCCGCGCGTGAATTCGCGCGTTTCGTGAAAGGCATGGTTGTTGGGGTAGAGACCGTTCTCGAACGTTTTGATGGTCCCCCATCGCATTGGAAGGGCTCTCTCCGAGAGAGTGCGGCGGAGAGCGCCGCGCAGGGGACATGGCGGGAGCAAACATAGGAAGTGCAATTTGACAGATGACGACGTTTTAGGCGCGAGGATGAGCTTTATCGAACACTTCCATCAATTGGCGGATGGAGGCATGGGTGTATTTCTGCGTAGTGGAAAGCGAGCGGTGGCCGAGCAGCTCTTGAATGGCGCGAAGGTCGGCGCCATCGGCGAGGAGATGGGTAGCAAAGGCGTGGCGCAGTGAGTGCGGATGCAAATCCCAGTTGACATTGATCAGGCGGGCATATTTCTTCACCAGTCGGCCGACGGAGCGCTGGGTCAGGCGGCGGCCAACAACATTCAGGAAAACGGCTTCGGCGTCGCTCGCCGAGAGACGCCGACCTTTTCGCTCCAAGGCGCGACGCTGCAGCTCGGTGCGTAGCGGCCAATAAGCATCCAATGCCGCATGCGCTTTCGTGCCGAATGGGACAATGCGCTCGCGCCCACCTTTGCCGCGGACGCGAACGATTTTCTCGGCCAAATCCATGTCGGCCATGTTCAGGCCAGTGAGCTCGCTGACACGTAGGCCGGAGCCGTAGAGGAGTTCGAGCAAGGCGCGATCTCGACGGAGACCAAGGAGCGAGTCTTTGCTTGAAGTCTTTGCGGCCGATGAGCGTGGCTTGGTTGCATCTGCTCCTGGGCCGGGGGGAACAGGGGCGGTTGAACCCAGCTTCATGTTCGTGAGCTCATTCAGGAAGGCGTTCATGTCTTCTGCGGAGAGCACCGACGG
This sequence comes from Candidatus Dormiibacterota bacterium, assembly GCA_035602605.1. Classification (GTDB taxonomy): domain Bacteria; phylum Acidobacteriota; class Terriglobia; order Acidiferrales; family UBA7541; genus DASQHY01. The sequence continues at coordinate 54,558 of DATNLZ010000085.1, read as the reverse complement.
GAAGCGCTTAGGAAGTTTTGGCGAAGACACCAGACGTCCCGGATTGTGTTGCAGGATTTCTTCACGTACGCAGTATCGAAAAAAGGAGCGGATGGAAGCGAGCTTGCGAGCCATCGAACTTTTCTGTAAGCCCATTTCGTGTAGATGGCCCATAAATTCGCGAATGACACGGTGATCGATACTTGTGAGAGCGACTTTGGTTACGCCGGGAGGCATCAGAAAGTTTAGAAATTGCTGCAGATCGCTTTCGTAATTCAGGATCGTGTGTGGAGAGCAATGACGTACCGTGCGGAGATATTCGATGTACTTGGAAACGACCGCTTGCATGGCCTACTCGCCTTCTTTCATGATAGGCCGCGGCGCAGAAGAGCGGAAACAGAGTAAAAATATTGGAGATGGATAGGGTGCGAACTCGAGACGAGAGTCATTCCGGCGAACTCTTGGGTGCGAGCGCGGACTGAACTGCGGTCGCTAGCTGGGCAAGCAAGCACTTTATGGTTTCGCCGCGACGGGATCTTCCACTGGCTGCACAGCAACCGGGGGACCTGCTTCAGGAATTTCGATTTCCCAATCACAACCTTCTTTTAGGCATGCTCGAACGGCCCCTAGCTTGCCGCGCTTTTCCACAGTGAACGGTGAACCGCATTTCGGGCAGGGCTCAAGGACAGGCTTGTGCGGCGTGGTGAAATCGCAGTCGGGATAACGACTGCAGCCATAGAAGACCCGGCGGCGACCCTTTTTTGCCATGCGCTCGACAAATTCTCCTGTTTCGCACTTAGGACATTTGATACCCAGCGTCTTCGAGCGGATGTATTTGCACTTGGGATAGGCGGTGCAGCCGATAAACTCGCCGAAGCGGCCGTGCTTCTTGACAAGCTGTGAATCGCACTTAGGGCATTTCTCATCGAGCAACTCATCGGGCTGGAGGGCTTTGCGCGTGCCCTGAACGATGCGACGAGTGGTCTTGCAATCGGGATATCCGGTACAGGCCAGAAATGTGCCGAAGCGCCCGCGCTTAATGATCATTTCTTTGCCGCAATTGTCGCAATACTGCGTGGCATTTTCGGACGCGGCATCATCGCTGATTACCGGCGACAAGTCTTTTGTGTAATCGCAATCGGGATAGCGCGAGCAACCCAGAAAAAATCCGTGGCGGCTGATGCGCTCGAGCAAATCGCCTTCACCGCACTTCTCGCACTTCTGACCGGTGGGAATACCGGCTTTATACGACTCCATCTCGCCTTCGGCTTTATCGAGGTCTTTCTCGAAACGATCCCAAAACTCTTTTACCGAGTGTCGCCAGGGGAGCTTGCCTTCTTCAATTTCGTCGAGCTCGTCTTCGAGCCGCGCGGTGAAGCCAACGTCGAAAATGTCCTCAAAACTTTTCACCAGCAGCACGCTGACTTTTTCGCCGAGCATGGTCGGCGTGAATCGGCCTTGGTCCTTGCTTACGTACTCACGCTCGACGATTGTGGAAATAATCGAGGCATATGTGGAGGGACGGCCGATGCCTTTTTCTTCGAGCTCTTTGACGAGCGTTGCTTCGGTGTAGCGAGGCGGTGGCTCGGTGAAGTGCTGGTCCGGGCGCACGCGCTCGAGACGCAAAGACTGGCCCTCAGTGACTCGCGGCAACGTGCGACCCTCGGCTTCAGCCTCATCATCCTTTTCTTTTTCCTCATCCTCGCGGCCCGCAGAATCATCTTTATCGGCGCTGACGTCGTATATCGCGAGATAGCCGTTAAATTTCAAGATGGACCCAGTCGCGCGGAAGGTGTAATCGCCTGCCGCGATGTCGATCGAGGTCTGATCGAAAATTGCCGGAAGCATCTGGGAGGCCACAAAGCGTTGCCAGATGAGCTGGTACAGCTTGAACATATCTTCGGGAAGATACTTACGGACGTCCTCGGGAGTTCGTGAAGCGTCCGTTGGACGGATGGCTTCGTGGCCTTCCTGCGCGTCCTTCTTCGATTTATAGAAATTGGGTTTTTCAGGAAGATAATTGGCGCCATAACGCGAAGCGATCAATTCGCGTGCCTGCTCGAGCGCGTCCGGTGACACACGCACGGAGTCGGTGCGCATGTACGTGATCAGTCCGACCGAACCTTCATCGCCAAGCTCAATGCCTTCATAGAGTTTTTGGGCCATCATCATGGTGCGTTTCGCCGTGTAGCGCAGTCGGTTGTAGGCGGCCTGCTGCAGTTTCGAGGTCGTGAAAGGAGGTGGCGCGTTGCGTCGCTTTTCGCGTAGCGTTACCGATGCAACTTCCCATTTGACGGACTCAACCGCAGCCACCACTTGCTCGGCTTCGGCCTGGTTATGAATGGCAATATCTTCGCCCTTGAACTTTGCGAGCTTGGCTTCGAAAAATGGCGGCTCTCCGGCATCGAGCAATGCGTGAATGCTCCAGTATTCGACGGGCACGAACGCGCGAATTTCCTGCTCGCGCTCGACGATCAGGCGCAGGGCCACGGTCTGCACGCGCCCGGCAGAGAGGCCGCGGCGCACCTTGTTCCAGAGTAACGGTGAAATTTTGTAGCCCACCAGGCGATCGAGAACCCGACGCGCCTGCTGGGCATCCACCAAGTGCATGTCGATCTGACCGGGATGCTCGAAGGCTGCCTTGATGGCCTTAGGGGTAATTTCGTTGAACATCACGCGAAAAATTTTCTTACGGTCAGCTTTCGTACGGCCGAGCACTTCCGCAAGATGCGCGCAGATGGCTTCACCCTCGCGGTCGGGGTCGCCCGCAAGATAAACCGCGTCTGCCGATTGCGCGGCTTTTCGAAGCTCGCTGACGACCTTGAATTTACCGGGAATAATTTCGTAGGTCGGTTCGAAGATGTTTTCGTCGGTCACTTTAACTATTTTTTCGAGAGTCTTGCTGTCAGCCTTATGGTTCCCATTGCCATTGCGCTTGGCGTCAACCTTTTTATTGCGCCGGCGTTTGGTTTTCTTCAGGCTTTCCGGCAGCAGGATTCCCAATTCCTTTTTAGGCAGGTCCTTGACGTGGCCAAGCGACGCCTTGACGGAATAGTCCCGTCCTAAATATTTATTGATGGTCTTCGCCTTGGCAGGCGATTCAACGATAACCAGTGAACGGGCCATGATCCTTGTCTGTTGTAACCCTAGAATCTGACGCAGGCAGGGCTGGTAGGCGGAGCGTGTGTCGTTTTCAATACCTCAGAGCAATATCCAGACCAATTGTTTTCCCGGTATTTGGCGAACAATCCTTTCCTCTCCAACTCAAACAGAGTAGCCAGAACAATCGAAGAGCGCAAGCCGGAGCGTTCAACGAGGTCATCCACGTGGCTGGCGTGATTGGTGAAAAGCAGCGTGGATAGCTTGCTTTGGGCTTCGTTCAGCGTCGTTTCAAACAGCGAAGCGCGTCCGCTGGGCGTAGCGTGTGCGACCGAAACAATTCGGCGCGAATCCCGGTGGGCGGTTCTGCGGCAATATCGTGTCAGCCGGTCACGAGTTCTGCCCCCCTGGCTAATCAATAGATTCGGCGCGAAGCTCAGAGGTTGCGTGACATTTCCCGGGATGGCGACATCCCGACCCAGTAGGGGGAAGCGTCCGCGGCGAGCCTAAGTGCAGTATAACAACGCTGTCAAATCAGTTTGGACCATGGACCAACTCATTGCCAACCCCAGTCAGCGGCGCCAGAGAAAATATCGGAGCCTATCGGTTGGCCGGGTGGCGGCTCGGCAGGGCGTGTGAGGTTCATCTTCGCGGGATCAGCTTCAAATCGTTTGATCTGTTCAAGGGAATAAAACACGAAAGCTTCTCGATTCCCGTCGCCGCCGGAGGAGGCCGGCGCAAGAGAATCTTTCAGCTCATGCAGCTTGAGCGACGCAATGGCGCGCACCTGTGGCTGGGCGTGTTCGTCGGCAGCCAGGGCCATTAGCTTATGCAGTACAACAGAGGCGACGGTGCGCTGGATTTCGCCGGGGTAACCGGCTTGCGGCGGAGCGTGCCAGGTGGCCTTCAATATCTCGTCCAGCACCTCGCCAAATCCTGGATTGCGCGAATCGCGCGCGTGATATTCCACAAGGCGGGCAGCTCGATTCGGATTGAAGAGGAAAGTGCCCACGTGGTCTGCGGCCGATTCCGCCGGTGTTAAGGCGTCGAATGCCGGTGAAGTGCGAATGGTAAAGTCCTCTCGCGTGCGCGGATATTCTGGGGGGCGCGGCGGAATAATGTTTAACAATGGTTCCGGCAATATCAGAACCCTGGGCTGAAGAGTCTCGAGAACTGCCGCCAGGGCTTTGCGCTGCTCGGCAGGGACCACAATTTCGGCGTTCTTTTGGCTGTCCCCGCGCAACTGAAAACTGTAATCGAGTCCGCCAATCAGCTTCGCCGCCGCTTCCACCTGATAACGATGATACAGATAAATCGGCACGAGCACCTCTTCAACCGTCGCCAGGGGCGCGCCTTCGCGGATATTATTTTGCGAAAAACGCGCGAGTGCCGCAGCGCGTACTTTCATCACTTGCTCGAGCTCCTCTACGGCGTTAGCGCCGTTGTCCCACAAATGCGCTTCGGGGCTTGCGCTACCCGCCGGGCGCGCATCCTGGTCGGTAAGGTAACGAAGCCCGCGATGTAACGCATTTTCCATAATGGCGTCGAGCTGGGTTTTCTCGTCGCCTCCCGCGGGAAAATCCTGGTAGCCCCACGCGATGGTTACTTTGTCCCATTCGCCAATTCCTATGGCGTAGGCATCGGACAAATCCGGGACGCCGTCGGTGCTGAGAGTTACCAGCGGGTGCGGATAATCCATCACCGAAGCGCGACGGTTCGTGCTCGCAGCGAAATTGTGCATCAAGCCGAGCGTGTGCCCGACTTCATGCGCGGCAAGTTGCCGCATCCGCGCCAGCGCCATTTCCATCATTCTCTTCGACACCGGCTGGCCGTGTTCGTACGGCGCCAGCAATCCTTCGGCTATCAGATAGTCCTGGCGCACGCGCAGGGACCCAAGCGTCACCTGACCTTTGATAATTTCACCGGTGCGTGGATCCAGAATGGAGTTGCCGTAGGACCACCCGCGTGTTGCGCGATGCACCCACTGAATCAGGTTGTAGCGAATATCCATGGGGTCCGCATTGGCAGGCAGCATCTCCACACGAAATGCATTTTTGTATCCGGCCGTTTCGAAAGCCTGATTCCACCAGCGGGCCCCCTCCAGCAGCGCCGTCCTGATGGGTTCGGGCGCGCCGCGGTCGAGGTAATACACAATCGGCTGGACAGGTTCGCTGACCGTCGCGGAGGGATCTTTCTTCGCCAGGCGATGCCGAGCCGCAAAGCGCTTTACGATGGGCTCGGTTACCGGCGTAGCGTAGTCTGCGTACAGGATGCCGAAAAACCCGGCGCGGGGGTCGAAAATGCGCGGTTTATATCCCGACGGCGGCAATTCGATGAAGGATTGGTGTTCGCGCACAGTCAGCGCGTGCGCCAGGGGCGCCACTTCCTGCAACCATTCCCCACCGGGTTCGTCACTGGTAAAGGTGAGCGTCGTTTCGACCTCTGTATTTTTCGGAAAATTTTTTGTGCCGGGCAAGTAGACGGCGGAGCGGGAGGGTTCCAGGTGGAAGGAACCCTGCTTGGCACGGCGAATCGCGCCGGCTACTTCGTGAGCATCGCGCAAGAAGAAACCGGTCGCGTCAACGAGCACGGTCTTCCCGTTTTCGGCGGCCACGTCGAATCCCCACAGCGTGGATTGCGCAAAGGATTCGGTGACCGCCCGCCTTTGGTCCGGATCATTATTCCCCGCGCGAAATCTGTAGTTATCAGCGATCAGCAGGACCCTCGGACCACTCCGTTCGAAATGCACAATAAGCGAGCGCCCCGCTTGACCACGATCGAGACCAATGTCATTGGAGCCGATTCCGGCAGGCAGCGATTCCAGGAAAAGAAACTCCGTGTTCCACTTGTCTATTTCGAGCCAGATCTTCCCTGTTTTCATGTCCCAGTAAAACGGAAAGTAGCCTGGAAAAGGCTCCATGCCGGCGATTTTTTCGCTAATCGCGGGAGTTTTTTTGGTTTCCGCCGAAGAGGGTGCTTGCGCGCGGCCCGCGGTCGCCCAGCCAGACAGGGCAGCAATCACAAAAATGATGAGGACGAAATGTTGCAAAGAATACCTCCGCTCACGCATAAAATGTGCTTTGGGGTTATATCAAATTTTTGCAGGATATGTCGCGTATTGGGTGGCGAACGCTCGAGCCATGCCGGTGTAGAGGAAACGCGAGGCCGCTAATGGACACTTCTCCCTGAGCATTTCCAACAGCGCTTCAAGACTTGTTTCAGCTGCTGGGTTGGCTGGAATCGATGCCATATCTTTGGATCACTCCGTAGCATTCACAAGCGAATTGCTCGAGTCTTTTCAGGTCCAAAATCTTCACCACGCCGCGGGCATATTCGATAAGCATCAGCTTCTGCAAAGTTCCCGCCGCCAAGGTCACCGAGGGCCGATCGGTTCCGAGCATGGTAGCGAGAAAATCGTGGGTTATGGGTAAACGCCCGGAGTGTATTCGAGCGTGGGCCATTAGCAGCCATCTTGCTAAACGCTGCTCGATATTGTGAACGCGGTTACACGCCGCAGTCTGCGCTACTTGCATGCCCAGGACCATTACAAAGCGTCCCAATAGTTGACGAAGCCGCGGCGTAGATGCCAGAGTTTTTTGCAGGACGCCGGCGTTCACGCGGAAGCCGTTTCCTCCGATTTGCACGACTTCGCGAAGCGGACTGCGCAGCATTCCGGCAATCGTGGGGATTCCGGCCACACCTTCATTGCCGACCACCCCGGCCTCCACGGTTTTCCCCGTCTTCATCGCCACAACCAGCGAAATGAGCCCTTCATTTACAAAATGGAGGAATTTCAGCGGTCGATGCGGCTCGTGCAGGCTGCGATGATGCGGCAGAGTAAGGAATTCGAGGTGCGGGCGGAGGGTGCGATACTCGGCTTCGGTCAGCGCTAACAAGATCTTATTGCGAACCACCCGGCCTTCGAGACTTGTTCGCTCGATCGATGCGCGGGCGCTCGACTGCTTCATCTTGGCCATCATACCTCACCAGTACTATTTGGATGGGTGCTTCAGACCTGCTTTTTGTATACGGTGTTTTGGGTATTTACAAGAAAAACCAGCTTCTGTAGGGTATCTAACCTTAGTGTGTTAGTGTGTTTTTCGGAGTTGCTCCCGCGGACCCTGCCCGCCGACCGTGGTTGTGCGCAATGAAGACTCGAATACTAATTGTTGACGATAACGATGCGATTCGAAAGGCACTCACTGCTCTCCTTGAAACCCATGACGGCTGGGAGGTTTGCGGGCAAGCGCAGAATGGCAGGGACGGTTTGGCTAGAGCGGTCGAACTCAGGCCTGACCTTATTATTCTGGATCTGGTCATGCCCCTGATGGATGGGCTGCAGACGGCGCGCGAGATTGCTAAAATTTTACCGGATGCGCCGATTCTTCTTCACACCCAGCATTACTCTCCGGAAATTGAATTGGAAGCGAAGAAATTTGGCGTGCGGCAAGTTATGGCCAAGACCGATCCTGCCGAGACACTATTTCACGCATTGGAATCATTGTTAAGCGCTAGGACGACAATCCCGGGGCAAGATTCCGCGGTGGCATCGGCGCTGACTGCCGCTACCATTGCCGAGAACGCAACTATCGACACTTCCAAACCTGAAAAATCCTCGCAGACAATAAGTGAACCTCCGATTAATAGCGCCGAGAATTAGTGGCTTCCCATCGGAATAGACCGAAACTAACCTTTGTCTTTGCCAGAATCGTTACCGCCCCAGATCGTTATATGATGGGGGTGCGTCCCGAAAGGTGCTTTTGAGTGGCCAAGCTACGCGTCTCGATCGTCAACTACTTAAATACTTCACCGCTTGTGTGGGGCTTTACGCGTGGGCCTCTTCGGGGACGCTACGATCTGTCGTTTACGGTGCCATCACAATGCGCTAAGTCTTTGCGTGCGGGCTTGTCGGATGTCGCGATCATTCCCGCGATCGAATACCAGCGTATCGACGATATTGTTGTGCTGCCGGAAATGGCCATCGCCGCAAAGCGCGAGGCCCGCAGCCTGCTGGTCCTCTCCAAAACACCGATTGCGGCAACCCGGCGGATGGCCTTGGATACGAGCTCGCGTAGCACCCAGGCACTGGTGAGAATTCTTTGCGCGGAACATTGGAACATTTCGCCGGAATTTACGGAACGTTCCCCGGGGCCGGCGATGCTCGGCGGAGTTGACGCTGCACTGGTCATTGGAGACCCTGCGCTGCGCCTGGCAATCGCGCTTGACGAGAGCAGAATGGGAAGACACCCGACGCGTTCTGGGCCAGAAGCGTCCGAGCCATCCCCTGCGCACGGGGTAGGTTCACATGAAGTAAGCGGAGAAAGCGTGAATCCGCCAGACCAGTGGGGTCCAGGTAGACTTTTTGTTTACGACGTGGTCGCCGAATGGCGGAAACTCACTGGGCTCCCGTGCGTTCTCGCACTCTGGGCCGGCCGCAGCGGAGCGATGGGGTCCGAGGTGGTGTCCGATTTTCTGGCATCGAAAGACTATGGCATCTCGCGGATTGGTGAGATCGCTGCGGAGGCGTCGGGTACGCTTGGTTTGCCGGCGGCGGCGCTCGAAACGTACTTGCGCAACAACATTGATTTTTCGCTCGACGACGAAAATCTCCGCGGCCTCGATTTGTATTTCCGAAAGTGCGCCGCCTTAAACCTGATTCGTAGCCCGAAGAGGCTGAACTTTGCGCCTATGGCGGCAAAGGTCTCCGGAGGGCGTTGAAAGTTTAAGGCAGCTTTACGTGTAGAGTCTAGCGACGTGGCTGTTTTAGTCAGTGGCCGCGGGCGCTCAACCAGGGAGAAACATGGGTATTACACAGCAGCAAGCGCTGGAAATGTTCCAGTCCGATGACCTGCTCGGAATCGGCATGGAAGCGAATCAATTGCGCAAAAAGAAAAATGATCCGCGCATCGCCACCTATCAGATCGACCGCAACATCAACTACACCAATGTTTGCACCGAATACTGCTCGTTTTGCGCATTCTACCGCCCCGTGGGTTCGAAAGAAGGCTACCTGCTTACGTTCGAGACCATTTATCAGAAAATTGACGAGATGCTGGAGCTCGGAGGCACCGGAGTCCTGCTGCAGGGCGGGTTGAATCCGGACCTGAAACTTGACTATTACGAAAACCTGTTGCGGGCGCTCAAACGGCGCTATCCGCAGGTCCATTTGCACTGTTTCTCCGCTCCGGAAATTGGTTGCATCGCGGAACTGAGCGGACTTTCCGTGCGCGACACGGTCAAACGCTTGATGGATGCGGGTCTGGACTCTATACCAGGAGGCGGCGCAGAAATTCTCGACGACGAAATTCGCACCCGCATTTCGCGACTCAAATGCACGAGCGATGAATGGGAGCAGATGCATCGCACCGCACACGCGCTGGGCATGCGTACTACCGCAACCATGATGTTTGGCTGCGGTGAAGAGTATCGCCACCGTGTCAACCACTTTGAGCGCCTTCGCCGCATCCAAGAAGATACCGGCGGCTTTACGGCCTTCATCCCGTGGATGTTTGCGCCGGAGAACACCCCGCTCGGAAAGCGAGTACCGCAGGCAACGGCCGTTGATTATTTGAAGACGCTGGCGATCAGCCGTCTGTATCTCGACACGATCGACCACATCCAGTCGAGTTGGCTCACCCCAGGTCTGAAAGTTTGCCAGGTCGGCCTGCAATTCGGGGCCGACGACGTTGGCAGCATCCTCATCGAGGAAAACGTGGTCTACGCCGCAGGGGTCCGCAATCGCACCAACGAATCCGAGTTGCGCCGAATCATCTCTGATGCAGGCTACATCCCTGCGCAACGCGACACGCTCTACCGTTCCTACGCGCTAAAATAATTCGTCGAAGTTTCCAGGGGGGCGGGGACTCGCCTATCGGGGGCTTTTAGCATCGCGCGCAAGATTCTGCAGTTAGGTATCTCCGTACTTGAAACATGATCGGACGGAAGCTCAGTCATTACCAAATTACCAGCCAGCTTGGCGCAGGCGGAATGGGTGTGGTGTACCGCGCACATGACGATCAGCTCGATCGCGACGTGGCCATTAAGGTTCTTCCCGCAGGTCTGCTCACCGATGAGGCCGCGCGCAATCGCTTCCGCAAAGAAGCGCTCGCTCTCGCCAAGCTAAATCATCCGAACATCGAAACCGTCTACGAGTTTGGCTCGGACGATGGCGTGGACTACCTCGCCATGGAGTTGATCGTAGGCGAGACGTTGAGTGCCAAACTCGCGGCAGAGTTTCTGACGAACCGAGAAACCGAGCGACTGGGCGCGCAGCTAGCCGAAGGTCTGGCGGCTGCTCACGCGCAGGGAGTGGTTCATCGCGACCTTAAGCCCGGAAACTTGATGCTCACTCCGGACGGCCGGTTGAAGATCCTCGACTTCGGGCTGGCCAAATTGCTGCAACCTGAAACTAAAGGCGATGTTTCTCGCACCATCAGCGAAACCAACGTGGTCTCCGGAACACTTCCGTACATGTCCCCAGAACAGCTCAAGGGTTTTCCCGCTGATGCGCGGAGCGATATTTTTGCGGCGGGCGCGGTGCTCTATGAAATGGCCACAGGTCGGCGACCGTTTCCGCAGTCACAAAGCGCGGAAGTGATCGGTGCGATTCTCCATCAAGATCCGCCGTCGGCCAGTTCGGTGAACCGCCGCATTGCGCCGGCGCTGGCCGCGGTGATTGATAAGTGCCTCGAGAAAGAACCGCGAGAACGTTTTCAATCAGCGCGAGAACTATTGGTTGCGCTCGAGGGAGCAAGCATCGGGAAAATCCGCGCGAAGTCGCGCGGTCCAGTCGTGCTGGCCGCGGCAACCGCGCTCGGAGTGATGCTGCTTACCGGTGTGGTATTGGGCTTGAATTTCGGGGGCTGGCGCGATCGGCTGTTTCACGGCGGGGCGTCAGGGACTTACGGGACACCGGCCGCGCCGGTTCGAGCGCGACGCTCGGTGGCGGTGCTCGGGTTTAAAAACCTTTCAGGAAAAACCGAAGCGGCGTGGCTCTCGACGGCTTTTTCGGAAATGCTGACCACCGAACTTGCTGCCGGGGAGAGATTGCGGACGATTCCCGGCGAGAACGTCGCGCGCATGAAGAACGATCTTTCCCTAACCGATGCGGATAGCTACGGGAAAGACACGCTAGCTCGAATCCGCACGGTGCTCGGCAATGACTTGGTGGTGCAAGGTTCCTATCTGGTTACCGGAAAAGAAGAGGTGGGTCAAATTCGCCTGGACCTCAACGTACAAGACGCGAGCGCCGGGGAGACCATCGCGGCATTATCTGAAACCGGGACCGAAGCAGACGTTTTGACTCTTGTTTCGCGCGCTGGCGCGCATCTTCGCGACAAATTAGGCGCGGGTTCAGTGTCAGAAAAGGAAGAGGCGCGAATACAGGCATCGTTGCCAACAAGCCCCGAAGTAGCTCGGCTCTATTCGGAAGGGCTGGCAAAATTGCGCGTGTTCGATGCGCTCGCTGCACGAGCTGTTTTTGAAAAAGCTGTGGCCGCGGGACCCAATTACGCTCTGGCACACGCAGCCCTGGCAGCCGCTTGGTCTAGCCTTGGTTACGACTCGAAGGCCCAGGTTGAGGCCCAGAAAGCGTATGAGTTGTCCGCCAACCTTTCACGAGAGCAACGACTCGCGATCGAAGGAGGCTACCGCGAAATAACGCACGAATGGAATAAAGCCATTGCCATCTATCACACGCTCTGGACCTTTTTCCCGGACAGCCTCGAGTACGGCTTGCACCTGGCCGAAACGCAAACATCTGCTGGGAAAGGGAGGGATGCGCTCATCACGCTGGAAGCGTTGCGCAAGCTTCCAACGCCCGCGGCAGATGATCCGCGGATCGATTTGGCTGAGGGTTCGGCGGCAGCGTCAATAGCTGATTTCAAGCGAGAGCAGGCGGCGGCAGAGCGTGCGGCTGCGAAGGGAACAGAATCAGGGGGCCGGTTGGTGTTGGCGAGGGCCCGCGTTATGGAAGGGCATGCGCTCTACGACCTTGGTGAATTCGAGAAGTCTGTGGGTCCCGCACAGGAGGCGCAAAAAATCTACTCGAGCGCAGGAGACCTGAGCGGGGCCGCGCTGGCCATGAACCACCTCGCGGCAGCCGCTGACCATAAGGGAGATGTGGCTTCGTCGAAAAAGATGCATGAGCAGGCAGCCGATATTTGCCGGAAGATCGGCAACCAGAAATGCACCGCGAGTTCCCTGAGCAATCTCGCCCTGTTGTACAAGAACCAGGGTGACTTAGCCACGGCCCTAAAATTCCAGGAGGCGACCATCACGATTCGCCGTGAGATCGGCGACCGGAACGGTCTGGCCACGTCACTGAACAACGTCGGCGTGACGTTGTTTGAGAAAGGTGATTACACCGGAGCGAAGAACAAGTACCAGGAATCGCTGGATCTCTCCCGCGAAATCGGTGACCGGCGCAACATGGTCAGGGCGATGCTCAACTTCGCCATTGTGCTTACGCGCGAAGGCGACTTAGTCGGTGCGCGGAAAATGCATGAGGAGTCGCTGGCTGTCCGGCGCGAGATCGGCGACAAGGCCGGAACGGCCACCGCACTCATCAACCTTTCGGAAGTGCTTTTGAATCAGGGCGACCTCGCTGCCGCGAAATCAAGAGACGAAGAGGCACTGGCTATCGAGCGCCAGCTCAATAATAAGAGGGGATTGGCGTACGCGCTTGCCATGTACGGAGAAATCTTAATGGCTGAGGATCAGTTGGCCGAGGCGGAAAAAAGCGACGTGGAGGCGCTGGCGATCCGCAATGCTTTGGGTGAGAAAGAAACCGCGCAGGAAAGCCGCCTGGAACTGGCCCTTCTGGCCTTTGAAGGAGGAAGAACCGCGGAAGCCGAAGCTACTGCTCGAGTGGCCGCCGAGGAAGCTAGAAAAATAAAGATGAATGACATTGCGACCACCGCTGAGGTTATTCTCGCGAGATGTTACCTCAGCGAAGGAAAACTTGCCGACGCGCAAAAAGAAATTAATCAGGCCGTTGCTTCGTCTGGTAAAAGTCCAACCCGCAACGTTCAGCTCTTTGCAACCATCGCGCAGGGCCGAGTCAGCGCTGCGACCGGGCATCTCGCTGCGGCAACAACCACACTTGAAAAAGCGCTTGCCGATGCGGCTCGTAGCGGTCTATTTACCCTTCAGCTCGAGTCGCGGCTGGCCCTGGGAGAGATCGAAATGAGATCGGCAAAATCCGACGCTGGACGCTCGCGCCTTGCCGCTCTCGAAAAAGAAGCCACTGCAAAAGGATTTTCGCTTGTTGCCCGTAAAGCCAGAGATGCTGCTGCGGTAAAGTAACACCTCAGGTACGAAATTCAGCGTGCCGTGCTGTTTGTTCCACAAAACGTTCAGGGCTTGGAAGCGAGGTCCGGTTTGCCGGTCTCTAAGTCCACCGGAACCGAGACGTGCTCTTGGGTGATCAACCACTTCCCATGGATCTTGCGTAAGCCGTCGGTAATACGCAGCGTGATGCTGAACTTCGAACCGTCTTTGGCCGTAACCGTCACGGGTTCAACGCAGTGTGAGTAGGCCAGCTTGCCGTCGGTCACGATGCTGAGCTCTTGGATTTCGAGCCTGTCGACTGGACCGGGAAAGGCAACGAAGAAGTCCTGATAATCTTTCTTGTAGTCGTCGAAACCAACGTGCTGGCGCGGAGGCGTCACGTCAAAAACAAACAGCTCTTGGCCCGCCGCGTAATTCCTCATGATGGTGTCTACGTCCTTGGCACGGAAGGCCGCGGCCCAGCGGTCATAGAGCGCCCGGATTTCCTGCTCGTCCTTATTTCCGCCGCTCGTTCGAGGCCCGCCGGCAACCAGGATAGCGACGATCAGCCCGCCGATACTCCATAGTCTGGGATTTCTCAAGAGCGATCCTCCTCGGATGATTTTGTCGGGGTAACCCAGGTGGAAAACATCTCCGGGAAGCCATCCTACACCTGTGCGGGAAACGGCGACAACTGTTGCTGTCTCCATTCCATTGTACGGGTGCCGTTAGCCGCGATCGCGGGGATGAATCGTGATTTCGACTTCAGCGTTCTCGGGAAGGTTTAGTGAATCGGCGGGAATCAAAACTCCCGCAGAATAACGAGCGCGAATCCGCCCGGCTCGAGCCAGAGCTTTCCCTATAGGCGGTTTTGCAACGCGGGAGTCGGAAGCGGCGGCAGAGCCCGCGTCTTGTGTCTCCTGTTGCCGGAAAGTCGAAGCTAGCAAGGGACTCGAGGAATTAGAGCTGGTGTTATCGAGCGCCTGATTGGCAAGCGCATCGGCTTCGCTATTTTGCTCGCGCCGCACGTGTTCGATGGAAAAAAATGGCAGGGCCTGCGACAGTTTGCGGGCGCGTTCGAACAGCGGGCGCAGATCCGGGCTCTTCACTTTATAGCGGCCCTGCATCTGGCGCACCAGGAGCTCAGAATCACTGCGAATGCGCAGGGCACGAATGCCATGAGCAGCCGCGTAATCAAGAGCGGCGATTAACGCGTAATATTCGGCGACGTTATTGGTGCCGCGCCCGATATATTTCTTCAGTTCGGCGACCATCGCTCCGCCAGGCGCGTGAATCACGACGCCGTAAGATGCCGGCCCCGGATTCCCACGCGCGGCACCGTCGATTTCGGCGGTGTAGGCGGCGCTACGAGGGGGAGTCGCTTCGGGTTCAGCAAAGAGACGCGCTGGGCGAGATGGAGGAAGCTTACGAGGCATGCGCAGCGGCAATTATCTTTCCGGGACTGGCACACCCGAAAGTTCGCCAGCGCCGGCACCTGCGTCGCTTGGGTCAGTGGCCGGCGATGACCGAGCATCGCCCACGTAGAGGATACGCGTGCAGGTCTCACACTGAAAAATTTCGCGTGACGTCTCGCGTCGCAGCTCCTGAAAAACGTGCGGACGAACGCGCATGCCGCACTGCGAGCACATTTCGTTGCGCGTCTCGGCTAGACCCACACCATGGTGACGATTGGCGATGCGCTGATAGTTAAATAGAAGGTCCTCGTCTACGGGGGCGACGGCGCGCTCGCGCTCGGCGGTCGCAGCCGCAAGCTCCTTTTGCGCAGCGAGCTGTGCTGCTTCGATTTGCTGGCGTTCCACTCGGGCGGCGGCTTCGGCATCTTGCAAAGCACGCTCGGCAAGCTTTATCTTGCTTTCGTACTCTTCGCCAGCGACCATGCGCTCGAGCAGGCGATCTTCGGCCTGAGCCATTTGCGCATCGGCATTGGCAATCTCATGCTGCAAGGCTTTATAGGCTTCATTGGTTTTAACTGCTGAGCTTTGGTCGCGATACTTGCGGCCGCGTTCCTTCCATTGATCAACATCCATCTCGAACGTTTTGCGCTCTTTGAGGCTGTTGGTGTGGGCTTGCTTGGTGGAAAGTAGATCCGCGCGGGCAGCCGCAACGCGCGCCTCAATTTCGGCGAGCCGCTTGGGGAACGTGGCCAGCGACTGCTTGAGCTGAGCCAGTCGAATGTCTACCGCCTGCAGCTCAATGAGGTATTTGATGTCGGGATGCATCCCTAGGCCATTCTAGCACAGCAAGTGTGCGGCGCCCGAGAGTGAATGAGTCGCCGATGAGTCTTTTTGGTGCTATGGAACGTATACAGGACAGCTATGATCGGCCTGAACCAAGCGAATACCTGGGAGGGGCAGGTGGCCCTTGAATCCGATGTAGCCCGTTTGCGCCGAGGGGACTCCCAGGCGCTGGAATCGGTGATGGCCCGGTACCAGCATCGCCTCTATCGCTATCTGCTTCGATTGTCGCGCGAGCCCGCGCTTGCCGAAGATTTGTTTCAGCAAACGTGGATGCGCGTGGCGGAGAAAATTCGACACTACGATCCGAACCGAAGTTTTGAGGCGTGGCTGTTTTCGGTAGCGCGGAATCTTACGATTGATCACTTGCGGCGCTATCGTCCGGAGAGTCTTCAAGAGCCGGGAGCCGGCGACGAAGGAGGCGAGAGGCGCTTGGCGGCCACCGGGCCATCAGCGCTTGACCGGGTACTCGAACAAGAGCGAGCGGCGCAGGTAAGCGGTGCACTGGCAGAGATGCCCGTCATTTACCGCGAGGTATTGTCGCTGCGATTTGAAGAAGAGATGAAGCTCGAGGAGATTGCCGAGGTGCTCGGGACGCCGATCTCGACAGTCAAGACAAGACTGCGTCGCGGACTGGAAGCCATGCGCCACCAGATGGAAACGAGATTCCCTAGCGCCGGAGCTTGGTGATTGAAACGCAATGAAAACTGCATGAGGAACAAATGAGCGACACGCGCGACAAAAAGATTGGGGAGCACGAATCGCTGCGCGAGCTACTGTCGCTCGCCGCTGCCGACGCCCTAAGCGAGGCTGAGCTGCACGCGCTCGAGGAGCATGTGGCGGCATGCTCGGATTGCGCTGCGGAGATGCACACCTGGCAAGCGCTGGCAGTGGGACTCAAGCGGCTGCCTACACCGCAAGCACCGCCACTTCTGGTCGAACGAACTCGGGTACGCATGGCGGCCAGAATAGCCGAACTGGCGGAACAGCGTACCAACCACTGGGTAATCGCGTTTTTGGTTTTGTTTGCGTGGGCGGTAACGCTCGGGACCTGGCCGATTGTTCGCTGGTTCAGCGACGGCTTATTGAGTTGGCTGGAGTGGAATTTTAACCAAACTTGGTTCGGGTTGGCGACTTACGCGGCAGTCATCTGGGTGACCGCGGGAGTTGCCGCTGCGATGTTGGGTTTGCGCAAGCACCGGGAAGGAAGGCTGGTATGAGTTACCTCCGTGAAAAGACACACACGGTTCTGGAGCGGGGCGCACGGGATCGGGCCGCGGCGCGATTCTGGCGGTCGTCGCCGGGGCAGGATGGGACTATCCCCAGCGGACTTAGGATCATTCCCCTGACTGCCTGGATCATCGCAGTGTTGGCGTACGTAGGATGTGCGCAGCTGCTGTACTGGGTCGCCGTCCCTCGCGATAACAACATGGTGGGCTGGCTGGATTGGCAGAAACTTATTTTTTCCCTGGGCATTTCGCTCTTTGGGTTCACCCTGGTTCTTTTATACGGCTACATCCACGGGGATGCTAAGCGCCGCCGCATGCGTTATGTCATGTGGACTTTATTGGCAATCTTCATTCCAAACTTGATCGGGGTTCTTCTCTACTTCTTGTTGCGCGATCCGCTGCCAGCCCCTTGTCCATCCTGCGGGAAAATCGCCGACGGAACCTATACCTTTTGTCCTCACTGCGGGACGGGACTCGCGCTGGCCTGTGCGCAATGCCATCGCGTGGTGGAGGTGGGGTGGGACAACTGCGCGTATTGCGGGACCAAGCTCAACATGCCGCAGGCTCACGCCGGTTAAGTTTTTCGACGGTTTGGCCGCCTACAGTCCGGTTCGAGGAACTTTTCTTCGTCTTTTTCTTTCTACCGAGTAAAATTCCCTTCGTTTTTCATGGAGGAGGGAACGATGCCGCACGTACAAATCACCTGGGTCGAAGGCCGCTCGGCTGAACAGAAGAAAAACGTCGCGCAACGTATTACCCAAGCGCTTGAAGAAGATGGGAAGGCCAAGCGGGAAAATATTCACGTGGCATTCATCGATGTACCGGCCACAAATTATGCCGAGGCCGGAGTATTGGTGATCGAGCAGAAACGCACGCCCTAACCTTCCTTGGGTAGGACTCCTCGGCTCGGGAGCGGCGAAAGTTCTGACAAGAAACTAATCGCTCTGGCGAAACTGCATGGATTGATCGATCGACATCGTGGGATAGTGAGTCGCAGGCGCGCCTGCCGCGGCCGGAGGGTGAGTGGCCGTAACGCCGAAATTCACGCCGGAGCAAGCGATTACATAGGTGTAGCCCTCACGACCAGATTGGGTCATGGACAGCGAGCCGGTTGACGTCAATTCGTCCAAGCTGGCGCAGGTACCGTTCTGAACGATGTAAGCGCGTTCGGCCTGTACGATGGAAATAAGGTCATTTTTCACCCCTGTATCGATGATGCTTTGTCGGGCCAAGGTGCCATGGTCGGAGGGCAGGCTATGAAGATAGTAATAGCAGATGCCCAGAGCTACAGCTGCAGCGGCAAGCAGGCCCGCGAAAGAGCGCATGATGTTTTGATTCTGCGCCGGCAGTAACCTAGACACAAGGGTCTCACTGTTGCAGGTGTTCTAGGTCTCAACATCCACCGGAAAGATACCCAGCCGCAATGGAACATGCGCGTGCGGTTTCGAGTTGACACTCGGCGCTTGTTCCGGTGGAATAGGGTCGGTTCAAATACGATGAGAGGTTTGAAAATGAGAAAGCACTCGCGTTTTGCCTTTGGTTTGGCTTTCCTGTTGTGTTTCGCGATCGTCGTTCCGGTCGACCTTCTATCGCAGAATGCTTCGGGGGGCCAGCGCGCGGGTGAAGTTTCGAAGCTTATACCCGCGGTTGGAATCCAACGTTCGAGCCAGACACTGACCGCCGCCGCCAAGACTCCCATCCAATGGGAGGACCTGCTCAGCACACAAACAGGCGGGCGAGCGCGCGTCGCTCTGGATGACGGGTCGGTGCTGAACGTCGGCTCAGAGACGAGTCTGCGTGTTGTAAAACACGATGGGGGTGCGCAGCAGACCGACCTCGAGCTTACCTACGGAAGGTTGCGCTCGCAGGTGCCCAAGATCGCCAAACCCGGAGGAAAATTTGAAGTTCGTACGCCCGCGGGCGTGGCCGGGGTCGTAGGCACCGATTTTTACCTTGCTTACGCAAACGGCGTGATGCAATTGATCGTTTTCCAAGGCACGGTACATTTCTGTACGTTGATGGGACAGTGCGTGGATGTGACCGAAGGGTTGAGCTCGACGGCGCGCATAAACGACGCGCAGCCGAGCGCTCCGGAAAAGCCGACACCGGAGATGTTGACCGATGCAACCATCAGCACCGCCATTGGCCGGTCCATGCGCGGCACGGGGACGCCGCATCACTTCACAACATTGCAGATTGTCGGTATTGTCGCGGCCGTAGCGATACCGGCAATCGTTATTCCGATTGCCGTCCGTAAGTCGCGCCCTACCCAAATTGATCCCTGCGTACTTAACCCGCGCCTGCCGCAGTGCCAAAAGGGTTAGTCGCAGCAAAGTGCCTAGGCAGTGCGGGCGTCCGGTACTACAACCTGGGCGCCCTTTTTTATTTCGGAACGTCCTGGCGTACGTTCAGCTGCGAATCCTGCAGCGTCACTATTCGGGTTTCCTACGGCCGTATCTCCATACCGCCCTATAGGGATTGACTGCATCCAAGCTTGTGTACGAGCAGCTGCTTGACTACCGGGTCGAATGCAGCACGCACCGCGAAATGTATGGGAGGCCTAGCGACCCAAACAAAGTGGCATTGAGCTAGTTAAACTGTTCACTGACCAAAAACTGGTTTGTGTATGGTGTTTGAAGTAGCGTAAACTAATTCGCTTACTGTAGTTAATCTTCAGTGCTGAGAGCCTACTCTTTGAACCAAGTGACCGTTGGCCCCATTTTTACTCGACAAATAGTCTGCGCGGTTCTCCTCACCGCTTCTTTGGGCCTTGGGGTAGCGAGCGATGCCGCGCAGCGACAGCTTCAAAGGGCAGCGGCCCGGACCACCTCCGCAGCGACTGCCGCAAAATCCCCGCTCCTCGCGGCAATGCAGGTCGAGCTTGAGCGCTCGATGGGCGCGTTTGGCCAACTCGACCCTCCAGCCTATTTCCTTGGTTACACCGTCACGGATACGCAGCGCGCGGATGTTTCCGGTTCCAATGGCGCATTGCTGACAAGCCTGGAACAGCGCGGGCGGTGGCTCGAGGTTAGCGTGCGAACGGGAAGCTATCAACTCGATAATACCCGCAAGGTTGGTGAACGCCAGGGATATTCCGGTGTGAGTCCTGGTGAATCAGTGCCCATTGACAACGATCCTGGCGTGCTGCGCCGCGCGATCTGGCGGCAGACCGACCGTCAGTACAGCGCTGCTTCTCAGGCATTCATCAAGATTAAGACCGGCAAGGAAGTGAAAGTCGAAACCGCTGAAGGACAGGCGCCGGATTTTTCCAAGGAGGCCCCGCATACCTTCATCGGGCCACACGTGTCGTTCACCCTGGATCGCAAGCCCTGGGAAGAAAAGGTGCGCGCCTATACCAAAGTGTTCCGCGATTCTCCCGCAATCATCAACTCCATCGTAACCTTCACCGCGCAGGCGCAGAATCAGTATCAAGTTTCCAGTGAAGGAACGCTGCTGCAGTTCGGACAGCTGCGCTATCGACTGGAGCTGTTCATTCAGGGCAAAGCACCCGATGGAATGGACATCAATCGATATTACAACTTTGACTGGACCGATGCCTCAGGAGAGCCGAGCGATCAGGACGTGCAGGCCCAGCAAAAAATCATGCGCGGAGAGTTGGAAGGCTTGGTGGCCGCCCCACTTGTCGAGCCTTACGCCGGGCCCGCGTTGCTGACCGGCCGCGCCGCCGCGGTTTTCTTTCATGAAGTTTTTGGCCATCGCGCTGAAGGACACCGGCAAAAGGATATCAACGAGGGACAGACGTTTGCTCGAAAAGTTGGCGAGCAGATCTTGCCTGAATTCCTGACGATCGTGGATGATCCATCAAACGCAAAGTTGGGAGCCACCGAGCTGCTGGGTTACTACAAGTATGACGACGAAGGGCAGCCAGCTCAGAACGTGCTTTTGGTCGAGCATGGCGTTTTGCGCAATTTCGAAATGTCACGATCGCCATTGGTTGGTTTTCCGCACTCCAATGGACACGGACGACGGCAACTGGGTTACGAACCGGTATCGCGCCAGGGCAACCTAATTGTAGAGAGCAATCGCAAAGTGACCAACGCGCAGCTGCGGCAGAAACTGATCGAGTTGATTAAAGGACAGGGCAAGACGTTCGGTCTGCTGATCGACGACATCGCCGGAGGGTTCACCTTTACCGGGCGCGGGCAGCCGCAAGCGTTCCAGGTGCTGCCATTGGTGGTGTACAAGGTTTATGCCGATGGCCGCGCCGATGAGCTGATTCGCGGCGTGGATATCGTGGGTACTCCGCTGGTCTCACTGACGAAAATTGTGGCCACCGGCGACACGCCGGAGGTGTTCAATGGCTATTGCGGGGCGGAGTCAGGTTCGGTTCCGGTCGCAGCGGCCTCTCCCGAAATTTTAATTTCCGAGATGGAAATTCAAAAGAAAGAAACCTCGACCGATAAGCCGCCGATTCTTCCTCCGCCGGCACACGATAAGGTGAAAACGGGAGTTCAACAGTGAAGCACTCGGGGGTGGAGAATTTGCGAGCGATACAGTTGCGCGCCCTGGGGATGCTACTTCCTGCCGCAGGGATCCTGGCCACGATGATTTTCGCCGTGCCCCTGGCTGCGGGGCCCCAGTACGATGGCGATCGGACACTGGACGCCATGCGCGACGAGATGGCGCGAGCTAAAACGCGGCTGGTGCTGAAGATTCCCGGCACCGAGCAACCGGTCCGGCCTTACTACGTCGAATATCGCTTGCTGGATGTGGATGTGCGCGGCGTGGTGGCGGAATTTGGCGCGATTGTGTCGTCAACAACAAATCGCAATCGCTTTATGAATGTGCAGGCGCGAGTTGGCAACTACAAACTCGATAGCTCAAATTTCATCAGCGACGATGCTTTCCGAGGCTTCATCGGCTCAACCGGCAGCGTGGGCGTAGATCGTGACTACGATTCTTTGCGGCAGGACCTGTGGATCGCCACCGATCAAGCGTTCAAAGAAGCGGTGGAGCAATACTCTCGCAAACAGGCGTATCTGCACGGTCTGGCACGACCCTCAAATATTGATGATTTCTCGCAAGAACCGCCACTAAAACTTATCGAGCCGCGACGCGAGCCCGACTGGACATCGCGAAACTGGGAGGCTGAGGCCCGAGAATCTTCGGCGGCGCTGCGCGTTTTTCCCACCATGTATGGGTCGCGCGTCACCTATTACATGATTTATTTGACCCAATATTTGATGACCAGTGAGGGTGCCGAAATCCGCACCAGCCGCAGCCTTGCAGCAATTGAAGCGGGCATGGAAACGCAATCCGATGACGGAATGCCGCTGCATAATTTTTTCGCCAACTACGCCTTGCGCCCTGCTGATCTGCCGGCCGCGGCAACAGTAAAACAGGCTCTCGAGCGTTCTGGCCAAAAACTCATGGAATTGCGAGCAGCACAACCCGCACAGGATTACACCGGGCCAGTCCTCATCGAAGCGCCGGCAGCGGGCTCATTGTTAGGACAGGTGCTGGGACCCTCGGTCAATGGGGCGAGGCCACCGGTAGCAATGGTGCCAATGTATGAACAAATTTTGAACACCATGGGTGGGCGCAGTGACTGGGCCGGACGCGTGGGAGCGCGAGTGCTGCCGCCGAGCGCTTCGGTGGCGGATGATCCCACAGCAAAAGAGTTTCAAGGCAAACCGCTTCTCGGCGGTTATGACGTGGACGATGAAGGTGTGCGCGCTCAGCGAGTTAGCGTGGTCGAAGACGGTCTATTGAAGAACCTGCTGATGTCGCGGCGGCCCGGACCTGATTTCGATCACTCCAATGGACATGGCCGCGCCGGATTTTTGGGTGATCCGCGTCCCGCTATCAGCAACCTTGTTTTTGCGGCGAAGGATGCTGTGCCGGCGGCAGAGTTACGAAAACGCTTCGTGGATAAATGCCGCGAAGAAAAATTGCCTTACTGCATTGTGGTACGGGCGATGGACAATCCGGCTCTCGGTCTATTGCATCAGGAAGACATTTCCGAAGTGATCGCCAGTTTAGCAAGTGGGGCTGCCACCGGTGACCGCCTTCCGCTGCTGGTTTACCGCGTGTATCCGCAGGATGGGCGCGAAGAGTTGATACGCGGTTCGCGGTTGATCGGGCTGAACGTGCGAACATTGCGGAATCTTGCGGGAGTCGGAAACGATCCCACTGTGTTCACCTTCGCGCAAAGCCAGGCGGCTGGACTAGCGGGAACGGCGCTCGCGGCATTTGGCTCAGCGCAGGGCGGTCTGCCCACATCGGTTGTCTCGCCGTCACTCCTGTTCGATGAGGTGGAGGTTCGCGGGGCGCGCGGCGAGCCGCAAAGGCTTCCCATTCTGCCGGCGCCGCCGCTTGCCGCGATGTAAGCTGAAAAGGTTTCGTTCCTGCAGAAATCTTACTTCACGTCTGCAAATAAATCCTCGAAATCATTCACCGTAAGTTTGTCCGGTCGATTGTGCATGATGAACTCAAAAGGCGTAGTTCGAACAGGCATTGTAACGAGCTTGGAGGCATGCGCAAAGTAGCCTGCGTTTCATGTTCCATGCGACAGGCGAGGCCTCGTTCTCGGTGCATAATTCTAAAGGACGTGGCCATACATGGGAGTACCATCTCGATTGCATTCCTTTGATCTATTGGTTCCAGAGCACCGAATGTCGCCGGCGGGGAGCAATCGTGGGAAGCGAAGCAGCTTGCACCGTACGATGGGGCGGTAAACGCGCAAAAGGCCAAGCCTTCCTCGAAACAGAAGAATTATTGTTTCGGGCCGGAGGCGGCGCGTTTCGCTTGAGGATTCCATTTCGTGCGATAACCTCGAGTAAAGCATGTGCGGGCGAACTGCAGATCGCGTCTCCCGAAGGCAAGTCGGTGTTTGTCTTGGGAGGGCTTGCGGAAAAGTGGGCGCAGAAGATTCTGCATCCGAAATCACTCGTCGATAAACTCGGTGTCAAGGTCGGTGCACTGGTTCATCTCGTTGGTGTCAATGAAGAAAACCTACGGAAGCAGTTGCTCGAGCGAAGATGTGACATTGCCGACGGGAAACCGCAGAAGGAGACGGACTGGATTTTCCTGGGCGTGGAGTCAAGAGAGGGCCTCGGTAAGATTCGACCCCTGGTTAAATTCCTCAAGAACAATGGGGGATTCTGGATCGTTTATCCCAAAGGCCAGAAACACATAACCGAGAACGACGTGCTCGTTGCTGGTAGGCAAGCTCGGCTCGTGGATGTAAAGGTTGTAAGCGTTTCGCCCACGTACACCGCACTCAAGTTCATGATTCCGCGTTCGCGCCGCTGAGTGCTACATACCTTTCCGCTGATGCGACCGGGATTTCAGATGTCCACTTGCTTGCTGCGCGTTTATGATACCTCAGTGACTGCGCTCCTTGATGTTCGAGGCCTAACCGTAGAGGTGCCCACAACGCAAGGCTGGGTGCGCCCAGTGAATGAAGTGTCGCTCGAGATCGCACCCGGCGAGACGCTGGGCTTGGTGGGGGAATCGGGAAGCGGCAAAACAATGTTATCGCTAGCATTGATGGGGTTGCTTCCGGCAGGCACGCGCACCAGCGGTGAAGCATGGCTGATGCGAGGCGGCGTGCCCTTCGGGGCGGACCGCGTCGCGCAGAACACCAAACAGTTCAACGTAACCGGACAAGCGCTCGTGCCTCCGCAGTCCCCGGGGGTCTCCAGTGAGGTCTCGCGAAAAAACCTATTGGCCCTGACCGAGCGCCAGATGCAGAGCGTGCGTGGTCGGGAAATCGCCATGGTCTTCCAGGAGCCGATGACGTCGCTCAATCCTGTCATGCGAGTTGGCGCACAAATTGCGGAAGCAATCCGGGCACACGACCGGCAGTTGACTCGGGCAGAATCGGCAGCGCGTGTGCTTACGGCACTGGAGCGCGCAGCAGTCCCCAATCCCAAGGTACGCGCGCGACAATATCCGCATCAACTTTCGGGCGGCTTGCGCCAGAGGGTAATGATCGCCATGTCGTTGGCGGCCTCTCCCCATCTTCTCATTGCCGATGAGCCGACGACGGCGCTCGACGTCACTGTGCAGAAGCAGATTCTCGAATTGCTCGGCCGCCTGCGTCACGAACTCGGACTGGGGATGCTCTTTATCACGCACGATTTGGGTGTCGTAGCGCAAGTGGCGGATCAACTTGCGGTGATGTATGCCGGGAGAATCGTTGAACACGGACCGGCTCGCGAGGTTCTCGCGCAGCCGCGGCATCCTTATACACAAGGATTACTCAGTGCATCTCCGCGTCTCAAGCGGTCGAGGCTAAAGCCGATTGTCGGCAACGTGCCGCGTCTTGACGCTCTTCCGCCAGGGTGCGCGTTTGAGCCCCGCTGTCCGCTGCGCCTTCCCGAGTGCGTTGCGGCCGTGCCCGAGCTTCGTGCGGCAGCCCTTGACGCACAGCATGAGACTTCGGGCGCGCATCGTGCGCGGTGCGTGCTCGTGTAAGCCCATGGCAGAACCTCTTCTCACAGCGCGCAACCTGAAAAAAAGCTATCGCCAGAGCTCGAGCGTTTTCGGCGGTGGGGAAACCCAGCATGGCCGTCGAATCGCCGCAGTGGATGACGTTAGCTTGACGGTGGGCGTGGGTCAGACGCTGGCGATCGTTGGGGAGTCCGGCAGCGGGAAAACAACGCTGGCACGTGTGCTTTTGCGGCTTGTGGAACCAGACGAAGGCGAGATTGTTTTCGCGGGTCGCGATCTTATAGCCGCGCGCGGCGCGGGGTTGCGGGCTCTTCGCCGCGAGATGCAGATGGTATTCCAGGACCCGTACGCTTCGCTCGACCCGCGCATGCGCGTTGGCGAAATTGTCGCCGAGCCACTGGAAATTCACGAGACGCACCTTGCCCGCGCGGAAAAGCGCCAGCTTGCGGCGACGATGCTGGAGCGAATCGGACTGGGCGCCGATGCCCAAGAGCGATATCCGCATGAATTTTCCGGCGGACAGCGGCAAAGAATTGGCATTGCTCGGGCACTGATTCTGCGTCCCAAACTGGTAGTGGCAGACGAGCCGATTTCCGCACTCGACGTTTCCGTCGGCGCACAGATCCTCGAACTGCTGGCTGAGCTTCAGCGCGAGTTCGCGCTCACGTATCTGCTCATCTCTCACAGCTTACCTGTTGTTGCGCAACTGGCCACCCACGTGGCCGTAATGCGCGGCGGAAAATTCATCGAGACCGGCCCCGCAGAGCAGGTGCTCGAGCATCCTGCTCATCCTTATACCCAGGCGCTTCTGGCCGCCGTGCCCCAAGTACCTGGGAATTGACCATTGGTCGTTGAAAAAAGTTTTTCCGGCTTGCAGTCCGATTGCGCTACACTCCAACCACTGAAAATATTGTAGCGGCCCCGGTGTACGGAAATATCAGAAACACAATATTCTAGAGTGCAGGAGATCTGCTTATGGCCACGACAACCGCTGTCGCTCCCGAAGCGCAAAGGCCCATCAATCACTTTGGTCGAATCATTGGTGCGCTTTTCGCCCCGCGCAAAACGTTTGAGGATATTGCCCGCCAGCCCAGCTGGATTGCTCCGGTTCTGTTGATGAGCATCATTGGTGTGGGTGTTGCGGCAATGCTCAATCAGCGTGTGAACTGGGGAACCTTTATCCGTCAGAAAGCAGAGCAGAATTCGCGCTTCGCACAATTATCGGAAGAACAGAAAGACCGGGCACTGGGCGTACAGATTAAATACGCTCCGGTTTTCTCGTACTGTATCGGCGGGCTGGGCACGATTCTGGCGGTGCTCGTCTTTGCCCTGATTTATTGCGGCGCATTTAACCTGTTCTCCGGCGCAGGATTAAACTACAAAACGTCGCTGGGAATCAGCGCGCACGCCTACTTACCATCGGCAATCGCGGCCATACTCATGCTGATCATCCTGCCGCTGAAAGGATATGGTGACGTGGATCCCGAGCATTTGGTGGCCACCAATCTGGGCGCTTTCCTGGGCAGTGATAGCCCGAAGTGGCGGCAGAGTCTCGGCACATCGCTTGATATCTTCTGGATTTGGGTGTTAGTGCTGTTCGCGATTGGGTATTCGGCCGCTAATCCCAGGAAAATAAAGACGGGCACGGCCTTCGGAATTGTCTTTGGATTGTGGGCCGTGTGGGTATTGGCCAAAGTCTCCTGGGCGGCGATCTAACAATCTGGGGCACACGCAGCAACCTATCCTTCGCCGCCAGAACTTCTCTGATGCTCCGGGCGCTGATAGACTTGTGCCGTGGAGCCTTCATTTGAAGTTCTGAAGACCGACCCGAGCGGCGCGCGACTTGGCCGATTGGCCACGCCACACGGTACGGTAGATACACCCGCCTTTATGCCCGTCGGGACGGCAGCGACTGTCAAAGGATTGTCACAGTCGGCGCTTGAAGATTTGGGCGTTCAAATTCTCCTGTGCAACACCTATCATCTTTTTCTGCGGCCCGGACACGAGCTTATCCGGCAAATGGGTGGACTGCATGAATTTATGTCCTGGCCGCGGGCGATCCTTACCGACTCGGGCGGCTACCAAGTTTTCAGCCTCGCGAAACTGCGAAAAATTACTGACGACGGGGTTCGCTTCCGCTCGCATCTGGACGGCTCAGAACAGTTGCTGACCCCCGAAAAAGCTGTGCAGATTCAAGTTGCGCTCGGCTCGGACATTGCCATGGTGCTCGACGAATGCATCGAAACACCGGCACCGCGAAACCAAGCGCAGAAAGCTCTGGAGCGCACGACGAAGTGGGCCCAGCGTGCGCGTGCTTTTTTCTTGGAGCAAGAAAAACAAAATGATCTGGCGCAGATGCAGTTCGGCATCGTCCAGGGAGCAACCTTTGCCGATCTGCGCCGCGAAAGTGCCCGTCAGTTGCTCGAGTTGGATTTTCCGGGCTATGCAGTGGGTGGACTCGCAGTGGGCGAGCCGCACGAGTTGACGTGCGAGATGGCGGGCGAGGTGATCACACTGCTGCCGAGCGATCGTCCTCGCTATCTCATGGGCGTTGGCAAGCCGGAGCAGCTCGCCGACTACGTCTCGCTGGGAATCGACATGATGGACTGCGTTCTTCCAACGCGAGCGGCTCGTCATGGGTGTCTCTATACCGGTTACGGCCGCGTGCTGATTCGCAACGCTCGCTACGCCAAGGACCCCAGGCCGATTGACGAGCAATGCTCCTGCGGGGTATGCACTCGGTACTCGCGCGGATATTTGCGGCACTTATTTTCCGCTGACGAACTCCTTGCCGCCATCCTGGGCACCCACCATAACGTCCACTTTTACCTTGACATGATGCGCCAAATCCGAGAGGCTATCGCGTTTGGGAACCTGGCAAAATTCTCATCTGACTCGCACGAGCGCTTGGCCGCAGGGCCTTCGTGACTGAAGCCGGCGCCTTGGATTGCGCACAAACGACCCTCTTAGCGTTACACTGTAAGGGGAGTAGTTTTGTGCCGAACGCTGGGACTCCACGGGTGTTTCGTCACCTCAGGGTCGCGCATTCACAATGAACTGAAGGCCTAAAGGCATGACGATTGCACATCAATTGATCAGTTTGGTGGTCCAAACAGCTAGCCCGACGAGTTTATTGACGAGCCCCATCGTCATGATGGTCATCGTCATGGGCATCTTTTATGTACTGCTGATCCTGCCGCAGCAGAAGCAGCAAAAGCAGATCCGCGAGATGCGCTCGGCGCTCAAAAATGGCGATAAGGTGATCACCAGCGGGGGCATTTACGGAACAATCGTCGGGCTCGAAGATGATGCTGTGCAATTACGTATCGCTGACCAGGTGAAAGTCAAGGTATCCCGCTCGGCGATCGCCTCGGTCGAGAGCACAACAAAGGAGATTGCTTCTTAGCTCACCGTCTTAAGGCCAAACTAAGCGAGCCTGCTGGATCATGAATCTCCATCTCAAATGGAAGGCCGTTTTTATCCTCGCGGTAATTTTTGTGTGCCTGTATGGATTGTTCGGCCTCCCTACGTTTCCCACATCCCTCGCGCAGGTGAAAGATAATTTCAGCAAGCAGATTAAGCTGGGGCTCGACCTCCAGGGTGGAACGCATCTGATATTACAGGTGCAAGTGCAGGAGGCAGTCGGCCAAGAAACCGATCAAACTGTAGATCGATTGATTCGTCAACTCCGCGAGAAAAATATCCGCTATGACGAAGTGCGCCGCGTCGATGATACACACATCCAGGTTCGCAACGTCGCACCCGAGAATGCCGGAGCGTTCCGCGATCTGCTAAACGATGTGTTCAAATCCGAGTGGGACCAAACCACCTCACCAGGCGAAGCCAACAGCTACCTGCTGACCATGAAACCTAGTACGGTGAGCGCCATCCAGCAGCAGGCTGTTCAGCAGTCACTGGAGACGATCGAGCGCCGCATCAACGAGTTGGGCCTGAAAGAGCCTACCATTCAGCTTCATGGCCGCAGCGAAAACGAAATCCTCATCCAATTGCCCGGAGAAAGTGATCCTGGCGCTGCCAAGCGCGTGATTCAAGCTGGGGGGCAACTCGAGTTGCGTCGCGTTGAGGATCCCACTCCTTATCCTTCACAGAGCGCAGCGCTTGCTGCTCATGGGGGCGTATTGCCACCCGGCACTGAGCTCGTGCGCGGGAAGGCGAGCGCACAGGGCGGGGAAAGTTGGTGGATTCTCGACCGTGCTCCGATCGTCACGGGTCGCGATTTGCGCAGTGCTACGGAGTCCCGCAACACCAATCGGCCCGGCACGTGGCAGGTTAATTTTAATCTTTCCACCGACGCCGCTCGGCGTTTCGGACCCTTTACCGAACAAAACATCGGCCGACCGATGGCCATCGTGATTGATCATCGTGTAGATTCCGCGCCAACCATCAATGCGCGCATCGAAGATTCCGGTTATATCGAGGGAAATTTTGACCAGCAGTCGGCACATGAACTGGCTCTCGAGCTGCGTAGCGGCGCGTTGCCGGCCTCGGTAAAGTACCTCGAGGAACGCACCGTCGGCCCGTCGCTCGGAGCAGACTCGATCCGCCACGGCTTGCAGGCTTCGATCCTGAGTCTGCTGGTAGTCATGACCTTCATGCTGGTCTACTACAAGCTTTCAGGCGCCAATGCTGTGCTGGCTCTCATTTTGAATCTTGTCATATTGCTGGCTGCTTTGGCTTACTTTGGCGGGGTGCTCACGCTGCCGGGCATCGCCGGCGTCATTCTGACCATCGGTATGGGCGTGGACTCCAATGTGCTCGTTTTTGAACGCATTCGGGAGGAGTTACGCAATGGCAAGGCACCCGCTTCGGCGGTTGACGCAGGGTTTGAGCGTGCTTTTCTGACGATTATCGACACCCACGTCACCACCGTAGTTTCGGCTTTCTTCCTGTTTCTGTTCGGAACGGGGCCAATTCGCGGCTTCGCTGTCACCCTGACCATTGGTCTGATATCTAACCTATTTACGGCGATTTATGTGTCGCGGACTATTTTCAACTGGCATTTGGCGAAAATGGACCGTCAGGCTCAGTTGAGTATCTAACAGTGTTGCGTGGGGCAGTCCTGGTGACTGCTTGGCGGTCATTCGAAGTCGCTCAGATTCTCCGCCGGGAACAAACGGTGGCCGCTTGGAGTCTAACGAAAAGGCAGTAGAATAAAACTATGGAATTATTTAAACAGCCCAACCTCGATTGGATGGGGAAAGCAAAGTACTTCTACGCTCTTTCCGGCATTCTCCTGCTGATCGGTGCCATCTCCGTTGTAAGCAAAGGCGGGCTGCGTTACGGCATCGATTTTAAAGCCGGCACGGTCGCCGACGTGCGCTTCGCCCAGAGCGTACAAATCGAAGACATACGCCGCAGCCTCGCCTCACAGGGTCTTGGCGACAACAGCCAAATTCAGAAAATCAACGACCCTGTCAACCCGAATTTGAATGAGTTCGTGATTGAGCTTGAGCAAAAAGGGCAGGGCGATGAGGCGTTGGACGCCGGCAAGGCAGCGATACTGAAAGCATTGAATTCTTCGTTTGGACCGGGCGAAGCTAAGCAAGACTTTAACAATATCTCACCGGCCGCGTTGGCTGAGTTCCTGTCCAAGCATGATCCCTTGGCGTTGGGCACGAGCGCCGGTGACCGGTACACGCAACTGTCCAGGAGAATGACAGAGTTTCGCGACAAGGATAACAATGGTCTGTTGACCAATCTCGACCAGTTGCAATCGGTAAGTGGCGTGACGTCGGGCGTGCTCTCCACTCTAAAAAGTGACTTCGGAATTGGCCAATTCGCGTTGCGAAACGTGGAGATAGTTGGACCCAGGGTTGGAGCGCAGTTGCGCCGCCAGGCGATCTACGTGACCCTCTATGCGTTAGCCGGTATGCTGGTGTATATTGCATTTCGATTCCAGTGGGTATACGGTGCTGCTGCGGTTCTTGCCGTTTTTCATGATGTGCTGATTACCCTGGGCCTTTTTTCACTTTTTAATTTTGAAATTTCGCTGACGGTCATTGCGGCTTTGCTCACGCTGGTTGGCTATTCCATGAACGATACGATCGTCATCTTTGACCGCATTCGTGAAAATAATCGCTTGATGCGCCGCGAACCCTTCCCGGTAATCGTCAACCGTTCGATCAATCAGACGCTTTCGCGCACCATTCTTACCAGCGGATTAACGTTCTTGACTGTTCTGGTTTTGTTTCTCATGGGCGGGCAAGTCTTGCGTGCATTCTCGTTCGCGCTTGTCGTGGGAATCATAATAGGGACATACTCGAGTTTCGGCATCGCTGCTCCCCTAGTCGTAGCCTGGAATCATTGGCGGGGACAGCATGCAACTGCAGGAACCGGAACCGCAGCCGGCAATAAACCTCGGTCCAGCGAGCCCCAGCAAGGGCGCCTCGCTGCCGCCGGGAGGAGGTAGTCATCATGTTTGACGATTTAGTTGTATCTAGTCCCACCACCAAGAAAACAAATGCGCCCTGGACCGTAGTGCTTTCCATCGTGCTGCAGTGCCTGGCACTGGCGGTCCTGGTCCTGGTCCCGCTGATTTACACCGAAGCACTTCCGAGGACCATGCTCACGACATTATTGGTGGCCCCGCCGCCTCCGCCCCCGCCGCCTCCGCCCCCGGCCCCGGCACAGATTGTGAGGGTCAAGCCTGTTGCGCGGTTGATGCAGGCGGGTAAGTTGATGGCCCCGAAAGCGATCCCTAAAGACATAAAAATCATCAAAGAAGCGGAGATGCCCCCCGACGTCGGAGGAGCCGTAACCGGTGGGGTCCCAGGCGGGGTGCCCGGCGGGACAGCTGGCGGCGTCATGGGTGGAATCATTGGCGGCACGGTAGGGTCCAATATCCCTCCGCCGCCAAAGATTGTTCAAGGGCGCATTAAGCAAGGCGGCCAGGTGGTAGCGGCAAATCTGATCACTAAGATCACGCCGCAGTATCCGGCGCTCGCTCGCCAAGCGAGGATCCAGGGCACAGTGAAGCTCCATGCCATCATCGCTAAAGACGGCACCATTCAGGAGCTTCAACAGATCAGCGGTCACCCGTTGTTGATCCAGGCCGCGCTCGATGCCGTGCGTCAGTGGCGATATCGTCCGACAATGCTCAATGGTGAGCCGGTCGAAGTAGATACAACGATTGATGTGATTTTCTCTTTGAATCAGTAAACGGCCCGAGCTTTTCCGTAACAACGGCTCTGGTCGAAAATTGGCTGAAAGAAAAGTTTGCGAATGAAAGAAAAGGAGCGAAGCGAATGTTTGCCAATCTTTATGTAATGGGCGTGTTGCTGCAGCAGGCCGCCACCAACTGGGACCTCCGCAGCATGTGGGGCACGATGAGCTGGATCGCACGTATCGTGGTCTTCATTTTGTTTATTCTTTCAGCGTGGTCGCTCGGCGTCATGATCGACCGTGCTTTGATGTACAGCGCCGCGCGAAAACAGTCCAGGATCTTCGTGCAGCAAGTAGCCGGAGCCTTGCGCGAGGGCAAGCTCGACGAAGCCATTTCCATCGCCGAGCGCAACAAGAAGAGTCACATCGCCAAGGTGGTGGCGACCGGTCTTTCGGAGTTTCAGTCAGCCTCGGCTCAGGTCTCCGAGGCTGAAGTTGTCGAGGCGGCCAAGCGTGGCCTGGAGCGCTCGGTGGCGATCGTTCACGCCGAGATGAAGCGTGGTCTTTCCGGCCTGGCGACCATCGGCTCGACAGCGCCCTTCGTTGGATTGTTTGGAACCGTGGTTGGCATCATCAACGCGTTTAAAGGTATTCAGGCCGAGAAAGCCACCGGTCTGTCGGCTGTAGCCGGCGGTATTTCAGAAGCCCTCGTGACCACCGCCCTGGGACTGCTCGTGGCCGTGCCTGCCGTGTGGGCCTACAATTACTTCACCAACAAAGTCGAAGCCTTCGACGTGGAGATGGATAATTCCTCCATGGAATTGGTCAACTACTTCATCACTCGTCGCAGCGGAAAGAAATAAGCCATGGCTTACAAGCCAAAAGCTGGTTCCGTGATGGCGGCACCGAACGTCATTCCGATGGCCGACATCATGCTCGTGCTGCTGATTATTTTCATGGTCGTTACGCCCATGCTGCAAAAGGGTAAGAACGTGGATTTAGCTAGGGTGGAAAATCCCAAGGAAATGGACGCGGCGAATCAGGATGATGCCATTATCGTGGCGATCACCCGTGACGCTCATGTCTTCATTGGTACGACCGAAGTGAGAAAAGAAGATATAACGACCCAGGTCAAGGATCGCATCGCCAACCGGCTCGATAAAATCGTCTTCGTCAAAAGTGATGGGCGAGCCAAGTATGGTGAGGTTGTGTCGGTTGTTGACGAGGTCCGCGCCGCTGGAGTGGACAAGCTCGGACTGTTAACCGAAAAGTCTACCGACCGCCGGACGCCTCCACCGCCACCCGGCGATTAGTTTGCTGACCTCGAGCCTGGACCAGAGTACGTCCTAGTCGCTCACACCCTCGGGACCGAACGTACGGAAAGCCTGGGACATCGGATGAACAGTAACGATCAGTTTTAGGAGCAACGACTATGGGAATGCAAGTTGGAGATTCAAAGGGCGGCGCGATGGCCGACATGAATGTTGTGCCGCTCATCGACATTTTGCTTGTGCTCATCATCATATTCATGGTGATCACCCCGCTCAAGCCCAAAGGCCTGGAAGCGCTTGTGCCGCAACCCGCTCCGCCGAACCAGCCGCAAAATCAGGACATTCAAAATAAGACCGTCGTGGTTCAGGTAAACGCCAACGGCAAACTGAAGATCAATTCCGAGGACACCACCTGGGAGGCCATGGGGGCGCGGCTAGAACAAATTTTCAAGGAGCGCGCCGAGAAGATCGCGTTCGTCAAGGGTGATGACTCTATTCAGTTTGCTGAGGTGGCGCGGGCCATCGACATCATGCGTGGTTCGGGTATTGACAGCGTCGGTCTGATTACCGCCAAGCTGGAAGCAGGACAGTAGCCGGATTGTCTCTCACAGGCAGTGAGCAGGTCCTCGCAAGCAGGCAGTGTGGCGAGGTGCACCGTGGGCATCGGAGCGATCGGGTCGGTTGGCGGGCCCAAGCCGGAAATAAACGTGGTGCCGTTGATTGATATCCTTCTGGTGCTGATCATTATCTTCATGGTGATCGCGCCGCTGGCGCCGAAAGGATTGGAAGCGCTCCTTCCGCAATCGGAAAGGAATGTCTCCATCGGTGGCCCGCCTCCCGGCACAATTGTCGTTCAGGTGGGCAGAGGAAAGACGGTCAAAATCAACGCGGAAGCGGTAACCTGGGAAGCCTTGGAAGCGCGCCTGTCTTTCATTTTCAGAAATCGAGCGGAGAAGGTCGCTTTCGTAAGGGCCGATGACCCCGTCGAATTCAAGGACGTGGCCGGGGCCCTTGCCATAATGCGTGACGCGGGAGTTGAAAAAGTTGGTTTGTTGACGCCGCGAGCTGTCAGCGGCCTCTAGAAGTTCCCCTGCCCTCGCAGGGCAGAATACAAATCCAAAAGGCAGGATGGAACAGCGTCTATGAATCCTCACCTATCAGCTTCTTGCACGCGTAAGTCAATTTCATTGGCGTTGATCCTTGTCTGCGCAGCGGCCGCAGGGGGGTGCAATAAGCTCAAGGCGAGGGATCTTCTCAACAAAGGCGTACAGGCTTACAAGAGCGCGCTGTACGATCAAGCTATCGAGGATTTCAAGCAAGCCAAAGACCTTGATCCCAGCCTTTTGAACGCGCGCGTCTATCTCGCTACTGCCTATGCCAGCCAGTACATTCCTGGGGCACCTTCTGAGGAAAACATCAACAAGGGCAAGCAGGCGATCAATGAGTTCCAGGAAATCTTGAAGATTGACCCTAATAATCTGAGCGCCATTGATGGGATCGGCTCTATTCTTTTTCAGATGGCCGCCGCGCCCCCGAACCCCAAGTTATTTGAAGAGTCAAAGACCTATCACCAGAGGCATATTCAGATACGCCCCGAAGATCCTGAACCTTATTACTGGATCGGCGTGATCGATTGGACGCTGGCGTACCGCGCCAACGCGGAACTTCGTTTCGAGCACAACAAAGCCAACATCCGAAAGCAGATCAAAGACGAAGAACCGCTGCCTCCGAGCGTGCGTGCAGAATACGCTACCAAGTACGGACCAATCGTCGATGAAGGGATCAAAGCTCTTCAGCAAGCCATTAATTTGCGTCCCGATTATGATGACGCGATGGCCTACCTCAACCTGCTGTATCGTCGTAAAGCCGACATGGTTGAGTCCGCCGAAGAACGCGCCAGCTTGATCAAACAGGCAGAGGACCTGAGTGATAAGGTGAAAGAGATCAAGCAGCAGAAGATGAACGCCCCTTCAAAAGCCTAAGACGTCCAAGAGACTTTTTATTCATTCTAGGTGAGCCTTTGAATGCGCCCTTTTCGTTTCCGCACGGCATTGTCTCACCCCTGATTGGTCCCCCCGCTCATCCGCGAAAAGGGCTCGCTCTCGGCTATTCCGCACACTACAATATAAACTGAGCCTATGCCGCCGCTGGGCAAGCCACTAACCACGATTTCGCGTGACCGCGCGCAGAGAACGCTACAGACGCGCTTCGCTGCCCTGCTCGACAAGTTGCGCCAGAATCGTCCCGGGGAAGACCCTGAGGCTGTGCGCCAGGCGTTTGAGCTCGCCTGCGAGCAGCACAAGAACCAAGTTCGGCAGTCGGGCGAGCCCTTCATGTCCCACCCTCTCGACGTTGCTCACATTCTGGTGGACATGAAATTGGACGTCACCACCATCTGTGCCGCCTTGCTTCACGACGTGGTGGAAGACACACGCATGTCCCGCGAACAGATCAGTGTGCTTTTCGGTGAAGATACCGCGGCGCTTGTGGAAGGGGTGACCAAGATCAGCCGCCTGGACTTGCTCGCCCCAGAGGCCCGGCAGGCCGAAAATGTTCGCAAAATGCTTTTGGCCATGGCCAGCGATGTGCGCGTCGTGCTCGTCAAGCTCGCCGATCGTCTTCACAACATGCGCACTCTGCAATTTCTCCCGACCGAAAAGCAAGAGCGCATTTCCCGTGAGACCATGGATCTCTACGCCCCCATTGCCCATCGCCTCGGCATGGGTCTGATTCGCGGTGAACTCGAAGACCTGGCCTTCAGTTATCTCGAGCCTTCCGCATACCTTGAGTTGAAGCAGCAGGTAGCCTCTCAGAGTAAATTTCATGAAAAGTTTTTGAATGAAGTTCAGGACACCATTCGTAAGAAACTTGTCGAAAACAGCATTCCGGCCGAAGTCGAGGGGCGAATCAAAGGCCTTTATTCTGTTCACTGCAAAATTATTCGTCAGCAACGTCCTCTTGAGCAGATTTATGACCTCCTGGCCGTGCGCGTGGTCACCGATGCAGAACGCAATTGTTATGCAGCGCTTGGGGTGATCCACCAGATTTGGCGTCCGGTGCCCGGGCGCTTTAAGGATTACATTTCCATCGCGCGTCCCAACCTTTATCAGTCGCTGCACACCACCGTGATTCACTCCGGCCAGCCGTTCGAGGTGCAAATTCGCACCCAGGAGATGCATCGCCTTGCCGAACAGGGAGTTGCCGCGCACTGGAAATACAAAGATGGCAAGAGCGTCTCGGATCTCGACGATCGCCGCATCGTGTGGATGCGCCAGTTGATCGAGTGGGTGCAAGAGATGCAGGAGCCGGGCGATTTTCTTTCCACTCTGAAAGTCGATCTTTATCCGGTTGAAGTTTATGCATTCACGCCCAAGGGACGAGTCTTTGAATTACCGCGCGGTGCGACCCCGGTGGACTTCGCATATGCGATTCATACCGAGGTAGGAAATCAGTGCGTCGGCGCCAAGGTCAATGGGCAGATGGTGCCACTGCGTCACCAGCTGGCCAACGGCGACGTCGTAGAAATTTTGACGCAGAAGACGCATAACCCCAGCCGCGACTGGCTGAGCTTTGTTAAGACCTCGCGTGCGCGCACTAAAATCCGGCACTGGATCAATCTCCACGAACAGCGGCAGGCCGCCGAAGTAGGTCGCCGTCTGCTTGAGCGTGAGGCGCGGCAGGTCGGGCGAAGCCTGAAGAAAATCCCCGAAGCCGATCTTCAGCGCGTGGCTTCTGAATACGGCTGCGGGAAGCTCGACGACTTGTACGCCGCTCTTGGCTTCGGAAAGTTTTCACCGCGCCAGGTAATCAGCAATGCACTCGGCGAGCCGATTGTCGATGCGCCTGTGCAACGAGACCCAAAACTTGTTACTACCGTCAAGCGCATGTTTGGCATGGGCGACGAGACCATCCTGGTTCGCGGCCACGGAGATTTAATGGTTTATCGCGCCAAGTGCTGCAACGCCATCCCCGGAGACGACATTGTTGGCTACGTGACCCGCGGCCGTGGCGTCGCCGTACATACCAGTGCTTGTCCAAACGTCCAGAATCTTCTTTATCAGTCGGAACGCCGTATCAATGTCGAGTGGGCCAGCTCCACCGGAGCGATCTTTCCGGTGAGCCTCCTGATCCGCACGAAAGATCGCCAAGGGGTGCTGGCCGAAATTACCGGAGTGATCAGCGAGGCTGGTTCGAATATTCGCACCCTCGAAAGCCGCCCTGAAAGCACATACGCGCGCGTCGAGGCCAGTCTTGAAATTGCTGATCGCAAGCAACTCGAGCGCATCGTTGCCAACATCAAGAAAATTGTCGGCGTAATCGATGTAGAACGCGTCTACCGCGTCTAATCTGCCGCGGCAGTCACATTCTTATCGCTCCCTACCAATTTGCTCGTTTCCGACTGTTCCCATCTATCTTTGCGATTCTTCAGACGTCAATCATTCCGGGTGCACGCACCCTCGCCATCCCACCCGGCAGTCTGAGTTTCCACAGACCTGAACCTTCGCCTAGGTAATCATCGGGACACACATCCTCAGTGGTACCGGGTCATTGCCTCTAAAATGGAATCATGACCAAAATAGGGGTTCCTCTCTTGATTGCGTGCATTGCCTTTGGCACTGCGGGCTGCGCGGGTTTTCGCAGCGCCGATGTGCGCCCGCTCGATCAGTCCGGCATGTGGTACGAGAAGATTGAGGAATTGAAAGCTTTGAAGGTCAGCGACGCGGAAGTGGCGGAGCTAACCAAACTTAAGCAGGGTGGTCTGACCGATTCGACCTGCATGGAGCTGATAAGCTTGGCCCGTGTGCAAAAGCAGCCGTTCTCCGATGCTGACGCTATTCTGCAACTCCATCGTGCCGGCGTGACTGAGCCCCACATTCTCGATCTCGCCAGGCTTAAACAAATCCCATCTTGGACCGGTGAAGCGGTTACTTTGCGCCTCACCGGACTGTCCGATGAGGTCGTCCTCGCAGTCGCTCGTCGCCGCGCAAGCAACCTGCCGGTTCTCAGCGGTCCGGTCATCGCACGTCTAAAAAATGCGCAGGTCACCCAAAGTCAAATTCTGCAGTACATCACTGGCGGTATGACCGACCAGCAGGCTGAGAGGGACATTACCGTGCGCCAGTATGCTCTCGCTCCGCACGGTTTTTCTCGCATTCATGGCCGTCGACACAGATAACGAAGTAATTGATCGCGAAACTTTGACCCGCGGATACACTCTCGCTAGAATCTGTCTATCTTGGCCCTGCACGGCATTTATCGATTCGCTCTAAATCTCTTTTCGTTCACCGTGATCGCATTGCTGATTTCCTGCGCGGCCTCTCTTGGTCCGAGCTATACCGTTGAGAAACAGAACTGGGCCGTGCACTTCGTCGCTGAGCCCCCAGCTCATCTTGAAATTGAGGCGAATTTCCACCTGATCGCATCCGGCACTCAGCCTCTTGAGGCCATCGAAATTAAACTGCCGGATGACAAAACGTTTCCAACCCAACATCTTCGCATTTCGCTCGATGGTCGCAACGTCTCTTTAAAGCCCCCGCCCCATCTATCCAATCATTCTGTGCGAATTCAATTTGATTCCCCATGGCAACCAAAGCAGCGCCAAAGCCTCATGGTGCAGTACACCCTCCCGGCGCTGTCGCCAAAGGGTGCCACGGATTCCCCCGCAGGGTTTGTTGTCGGCGGCGATTGGTATCCTATTTTACTGTCTCGCAAAGGCATGTTCGCAAAACTCTTGGTCAACTTTAATAAATGGGACCTTGAAATCCGCGTGCCTGAAGGGTTCCTGGTTCACGCCGGCGGGCGCGTGCGAGGTTCGCGGAAAGATAATGGCGAGACCGTGCTGCGCGTTCAGCAACAGACCGATGACATTCCTTTCATCGTGGCAGGACGATATAAGCAGCAAATCGTGAGCACGACCACGACACATCAAAAAACCCAGATTGTTTTCTGGACTTCCAATCCTGTTTCCGCCGATGCCGCTCATGAAGCCAGCATGCAGATCGCACGACTAAAGGCTTCCTACGGCCACATGTTCGGTACTCTCAGCAAATCTCGCAGCAAAGACCTGAACACCATCTGGATTGTGGAATGCCTCTCCAGTGGTCCTCCTGCTTCCTCCGAGAATTCAACTGCCAACGAAGTTACCGAAGCGCTCTGTACTACGTCACTGCCCGATACCATTCTTCTGACGTCCCAGGTTTCGTCTAATGGCGTCGCGAGCGATGCCATGCAGGAAGAAATAGACCTTGGTCTAGCTCGCCTTTGGCTGGGTCATGCCGGTACGCCGAGCGACACGCAAGATGATTGGCCGCTTTCCGGACTTCACGCCTACGCCGTACACGCTGTGCGCAGGGAGGAACCATACAGGCCACGGCAGCCTGCGCCACCGGAGCGAAAAGAAGCGATCCTCCGGCATAACGTAATCGCTCGCTACCTGGCGGAATACGACAAAAAGTTGGAGCCGCGGGCCGGCCGGCCAGATCAGCAAGATAAATTCATCCGCTCAACCGGTGAAAAAGTAAAACCGTTTCGCGAACCTTCATTTGAAAAGAGCGTACTTTTCTTTTTCGCTCTCGAAGACCAATATGGTCCTGAGGGCTTGCATCGCGCCATTGCGCGGATGGTTTATGCTCGCGGCGAGCAAGGATACAATCGAAACGATTTGCGTGCGGCGCTTGAGGGCGAAATTAAGAAAAGCGCGGCAGACTTTTTTCGGAGCTGGCTTGACCAACCCGGGCTTCCCAAAGACTTTCGCGCCCGGTACGAATATAAGTCCAATCCCTCTCAGGAGGCACAATGATGAGAGATGTCGTGACCACTGATGGCGCACCGAAGCCGATCGGTCCATACTCCCAGGCCCTCAAAGTTAGTCAGACCTCGGGTTTAATTTTTGCTTCTGGGCAGGTTGCCATTGATCCGCACAGCGGGCAATTCGCTGGCGGCGATATCCGTCAGCAGACTAAGCGAGTAGTTGAAAATCTGAAGGCCGTGCTCGAAGCGGCCGGCTCGAATCTGCATAAGGTCGTTAAGACCACTGTGTTTCTCAAGGATATGAACGATTTCGCAGCCATGAACGAAGTTTACAGCCAGTTTTTTCCCGCTCCGCCACCTGCGCGTTCGACCGTTGAGGTCGCGCGTCTGCCCAAAGATGCACTTGTCGAGATTGATGCGATCGCGACGAATTGATCCGTTGAATGATCTGAATTTTAGTTCTATGGGTTCGCGGGACTCTCGAGCCCTTCATACACGGCGATCGCTGTCGCCCACCGGCAACGGTCCGTGCGGGCAGGAGAAACCGGCTGCGTTCCCCGCTACGCATCGCGCTATCCCGACTCCTGTTTCGAGTATTTCTATCCCGAGTCCGCTCTGCCCTATTCGACTTCGCCGGTCCTGCCGGCGGGTCGATTCCTACCCGGTACGAAGTCGCTACTTGTGTTTGCTCATCCAAAAGTACCGGCATCGTTTCATTGTGAAACATTTCTCTGCACTGCTAGCCCCCTTGACCGCGACACTGTTACAATGCTCACCCATGAGTGACTGGCGCCAAATTCAGGCGCGCATCCGCAAGGCTAAGTCTGCCGCTGATCCGGTGGTACAACTGTCTGCCCTGTACGAGCGAACTCGTGACGCTATGGTTGCGTTTGAGCTCGCAAGGCATCACGAAAAAATAGGGGAGAATCAAGAAGCCGCTCGCTGGTACACGTCTGCGGTTGAGCGGTTTCGCCGCGCACAGTGGAAAGTGAAGGCGCAGGAAGCGCTCATCCGCTTGGGGGCGCCAATTCCGAGCTCATCTCAAATTCCTGAATCTCCGCCTGCCGAAGATTCGCAACCATATGCGACTCTATACACGCAGGGAGATTCGCCTTCACCTGAACATAGTACCGAGACGTCTTTGCCCGCCGCGAAGCTATCCCCGGCACCTGAATCGTCTGAAAATGCTGCGGAGACTTCCTCACCTACTGAGGCGGATGCCGCTCTTGGCAAAAAGCGTCGGCGCCGCGGGCGCCGCGGTGGACGCGGCAGGCGCCGCGGCACATCCGGAAAACCGCCGCTGACGGTTGCGACGCCCGGGCACCCGGGAGAAATACTTGATGAATCACGCACCGAATCGAGCAGCGAACTCGAAGCCCCCGCGCAGACGTTGCCCACACCTACCCGGCCCGCGGTGACCTCTCCTCGAGCGTCTGTTCAAGCCCGAGCCTTTTCGTCACGAAGCGAATCCCGCGAGTTGATCCCGGACCGAAATTTAGAATCCCCGTCTCCTCAAATGCGCGGTCGGACCGGCGACCCAGGTCTTTCCTCGCGAATGGCTCATCTCGAATCTCAACTGCGGCGTCTTTTGGCCTGCCCGCCGGTCTCTCTTGACCAAGCCGACCAGGCCCCGGCGGGTCCCGGTGTTTTCATCGTGTCCGATTCCGATCAGATCACTTATTATTACGTCGAGGCCTGCCAAACTCTGCGCATCGGCATCGCGAATTTGCTGCGAGCAGACCGTGCTGGAGCAATTCGGCGAGGCGCCGGCACGGGCAACTCTCTTCGCGAAAAATTTGCCGAATACCTCGAGATCAACGAGTCAAAAGTTTCAAAATATTTAAAAGACCACTGCTCGGTGCGCTGGATCCAATTGGATGAAGGCGCCCGTTTGCTCGCCCATTTCGCGATCGCAGTTCTGCGCCCGGCGCTCAACGATTGATGCTCCTTTGACGCTCTCTATGCCGCCGCTCGACCCTCTTTTTTCGGATGATTGTCATCGACCGGAGCGGTACGACGTTTTTACCTTATGCGCCTAGCCCATGTGCTGCCGCGCCTTGGAGGAATCCCTTCGACTGCGCCACACCCATTAGGAACAAACCGAGGTCCTGGACTCCGGAACCGCCTGGGTCAACATATTCGTGTCAAACCCAAGCTTCCCGGACAGCCTGGCTCTGGTGATAGGTGGATCATTCGCGAGCCGTGCCATGTTATTCAGCCTAATCAGTTCTATTGGTAACCCCCTTCGGTGCTCCTGGCTTCGCCGTTCAATGGATAAAATCCCCATTCACCCCCCTAATTGTGCCTTCCACCGCATGAGGCTAGACGCAGGATGCTTTTCCAGACAAACTGCACAAGAATAAAGACTTAGGATACTAAGCATTTGTGTTACTTTCTTCTTGCCCCGGGGGCTTTGTGGGGCATCTCAACGGTAACGAAATTTTGACGCTTGGGCTCTATTTCTGAAAGCGAGGGTATTGAGTAATGTCTCGACCGATCTCTATGCAGATCTGGAAAGCGTTCGACGCCGTGGTCTGCAAGACAGCTGGCGCGGCTTTTAACACCATCCAGCACTTCAACCAGCACAATCCCAATCCGTCCTTCACGCCGAAATGGTCAGACAAGCCGCTTTTGAAATCATGGGAGAAGAGCAAGCCGACTCTCGGCTGGCCGCGCCAGACCGATTCGCTGTGCCCCGATTGCGTTAAGGAAGCGCGCCAGGCCATCTTCGACGGGAAAAAAGATTGGCGCGACCTTATGCACGAAAAGGTCGGCGAAATTAAGGCTGACATTATCGAGCGCAATGGCGAGGTCTGGATGGTGAAAGACTGTCCCATCCATGGTCACTTCGAAGACCTGATGGCCGTTGACTCCCGCTTCCTCTCCTGGATCGAAAAGAATTTTCCGGGCCGCGACATTCCCGCGCACAATGACGAGGACCTGCACAAGCACGGCTCGAGTACCGTTCGCTACGGCCGCGGCTCAGTCCTCACTGTCGACCTTACCAACCGCTGCAATATGATGTGCGATCCATGCTTCATGGACGCCAACCAGGTTGGCTACGTGCATGAGCTATCGTGGGACGAAATCCAGGAAATCCTAGACAACGCGCTGAAGATCAAACCGCGTCGCCAGATGTCCGTGCAGTTCTCGGGCGGCGAACCGACTATGCATCCATACTTCCTCGATGCGGTTCGCTACGCGCGCAAGATCGGCTACAACAGCGTGCAAGCAGCCACCAACGGAATCGAGTTTGCCAAGAGCAAGGAATTCAGCCGCAAAGCTTTTGAAGCGGGTATGCGATATGCCTATCTGCAGTTTGACGGTATTGGGAACGATGCCAACAGCCATCGCCAGGTCGGCAATTTATTCGACGTGAAGCTCCGCGCTATCGAAAATATGCACGAGGCCGGCATTGAGATCGTGCTGGTCGTTACCATCGTCAACAACGTCAACAACGACCAGGTCGGCGCCATTGTTAAATTCGCAATGGAAAATCCCAAGAAAATCGCCTTCGTC
Organism: Candidatus Dormiibacterota bacterium; assembly: GCA_035602605.1. Taxonomy (GTDB): domain Bacteria; phylum Acidobacteriota; class Terriglobia; order Acidiferrales; family UBA7541; genus DASQHY01. The sequence goes on along the minus strand of DATNLZ010000085.1, from coordinate 10,647 downwards.
TCTTTCCAGCCTGTTTCCTTCACTGGACGCGACGAAGACATCACTCCCGAGCGCCGTCTCCACCAGAGGTACACTCTCTCCCATCTTGCGCGCGACGTCAGCGCTCAGGTTGGTAAAGTCGAGCCCACTCGCGACTGGTTCCCGATCTCTTTTGTCAGCACGTTCGCCGGCTTCTCCGATCTCGTTCATGGTCCTGATTCCCAGTGGGGAGCGCTTTCTTGCGGATGCCACCCCAATTGCGGCGTCGGCACCGCGCTTATGATCAACAAAGAAACCAAGGAGTGGGCCCCCGTGCCCCGCTTCCTCAACGCCCCGCAGCTCGTCAAAGACGTCACCGCTATTACCGACGCAGCTCGCGGTAAGAATTTCTCCAACTTCATGATGGCCCTTGCGCTCTTGAAGAACTACAAGCCTTCACAAGCCCCAAAGGGGCTGACCCTCAGAGCCTTGTTCCAGAAGTTCGATAAGACCTGGGCACTCACCAAGAATGCCGAGAAAAAATACGGCGCCACTTCACCGGACCGCACCTACGAAGATGCCATGAAGCGCCGCCAGACCGATCCTTGGAATTTTCTCTTCATCGCCGGCATGTGGTTCCAGGACCTTTTCAACTATGACTTCCGCCGCACCGAGATGTGCATCATCCCGTACGCCACGCAGCAGGGTGAAATTTCCTTCTGCGCCTACAACACCGGCATCGGCTGGCGCAAAATCATCGAGAATATGTACAAAAATGCGACCGTCGCGCAGTGGTACCGAACCCACGGCAAGCATGAAATTTTCGCCAAGGGCAAGTCTGTCAATCTCGATACCTACGAGCATTCTCTGGTGATTGACGCCAAGGATGCCGCGCGCGTTCGCTCCAAAGAACACGTCATCCCATTGACCGCTGCTGAGGAAGATCGCATCCGCCGCAAGAACGTGCTTGTCGAAGAAGCCAAGGTGCGTGCCATCTACGAAGAGCTGGTGCTCAAGAAGGCTCAGCCCTCCGTGGTCCAGATCGGCACCGTCGCAGACATTGCCAAAGCCGTTCCGGCTGGCGCAGCTCCCATGACCATCAGCAACGCCAATGGCAACGGCCACGCAAACGGCAATGGAAACGGTAATGGTGCGACCGCTGCAAAAACGCCATCCGTCGAAGCCGCCGTCGCCGGCGACTAAGAAATCCTGCCCGGCTTGCGAAAGCCAATTCCGCAGGTTTTACAACTGGCTCCGGCTCCCGCCGGAGCCAGTTTTGTATAGCTGCTATCGGCGGGACTTACACGATGGTGCTCCCAGGTCATTGAGAAATGGCTCTGCTATCGCCTCTTTCCACAGCTCTTGCGAGATCGATCACCCCGCAGCACTCCTCGAAAAAAGAGAAGGACTGGTTTCACCACGGTAGGGAGTATGGGCCCCCTCCTCGGTCCAAGAGTCAAAGAAACTCTCTGACTGAAGGTCTCCGAGATGCGAGGGTACAAAGGGTACGGCCCCAGCAGCTTTTGCCCGTTCAATCCGAGAGGCCCACACCGCCATCTCTTTCATGCTCGCTCCACCGCGCAACTTACTAACAGTCCAGAGCACAAAATCTTTAGTAACTGTGGAGCGCTGTTCGCCGGCCAAAGGGGTCTGCGCACGGTCAAGGAGTGGAAAATCCTCAAACACGAGATCCAACTCCTTCACACCCAATCCATATGCATCGAGAACACGACAGTCGATCTCAGCTCGAAGCTCAGCCACTTGCCATGGCGATAGGCAATTCCTGCATCCATTTTCCGGTTGGTGCGAACAGATAGCCATCGCATTGGCAAGTTCACCGATCCTGTTCACATTCGGGTCCGACCAATCGAAAGGTGGGAAGGGCAGTCCTAATAACATGAAATAATTCACCGTTGTTGTTACGACTCGCCTCAGCACCCAATCAAACAGAAAGCTATTAGCAATTCCGAGCCAGCATGACTCCACCAATTCGTGATGCGGGCCGGCAAACGGAAAAACGATCGTCGGCACTTTGTTTCCGCACACTACACCCGCTGGGATTCGAGCTGCTAGCATCGTCCGCTCATTGGTTTGACCTGTGATATCGCAAAAGCCTACGCGTGGTCTCTCAACTCGGTTTCGAACACTCTCTGGAAGCTTTTCAACTGGATACCAAAACTGCGGTTTGAACTCACACCTCGAGCCCACTGGCACAGGTTCCCATGTTGCGCTACGCCCTCTTCCCGCAACATAGCCCTTCACTGCATGGCGATATTGATGAATCATGCGACCTTCGATGACCGCAACAGCGCCAGCTTTCGGTTCGTGCAAGAAATCCCTTCTATCCCGCGTCATATCTAGTTCTCTCATCAACGACGGGGCCCAAGGTCCCGTGTGATTTCCGAGCGCCGTGTGCTGTAGGCAGAGCTCTCGAAACAGTCTCCATTCCGCTGGCGTGCGGACTTCGGGCACAGATAGGTCCGGGCGGATCTTCAGAAGAGTATTGCGATCAATAGCCACTGGATGTAGGGCTTGCACTCCTGCGGTGTCTCCGGTTGCATGACGGAGAGCGAAACAATGCTTTTTGCCAGAAGTTCCGACAGTCATCTGCAGTAGTAGAAATTTAAACCTTGCATCAATCGAAAAAAATCTCGCTCTGTTCTCAAGAACTGTGAAGCTGACATCAGAACAACTATTGTCAATGAATTGCCTCAACCTCTTTGTACCTAAGGATCGAATTAGCCCAGCCGGAACATAAAGGGAAATAATCCCGCCTGCTCGGACAAGCCTGAGAGCGAGCTCGATAAACAGCTTGTAAAAATCAGTCTCTCCGGAACCCTGGAGGTAGAAATCGGACTCAAGATGTTGCAGATAGTTCCTTACTACCTGCTTTTCGCCCTCGAATGCCTCTCGCGAAATCTTCCCATAATCAGCCCCGTACTGACGATGGACACCGTTAGCCACCAAAAACTCGTGCCTTGAGAGCTTCAGTTTCTCCCATGGCGGATTTCCCACGACCACATCGAAGCCATGTGGGGCTAGATCCCTCCATAGCACCGTACTGTCTCGTAGACTGTCTCCCTCTCGCAAATGGCTTCTGAGGGATCCGATAACATCACGATCCCGAGTCAGGGAACTCAGGGCCAATGCGGCACCACGTAGGGCCTTCTGCGAAAGATCTGCAGCAAAGATAGATTCCGCTAAAAGCGAATCCACCCGTCGCCGCCGTTTCTCGCCCAGCGATAGGACGGCAGAGACGAGCAATATTCCAGTGCCCGACGAAGGGTCGACGATCAAGGGCCTTTGCGGTTTGCCACGCTTGAGTTGGGCGCAAAGGAACTCGGCCAACCGCCAATCGGTGTAGTATGCACCGCCGCGTCGCTTTTCAGATTTGGTCAGTGCCGGCCTGGCGAGCGAGGCCAGCGCCAAGGCGGGATGAACGGGCAGAGAGTTGAGAATTTCCCTCAACCTTTGCGCCGAGGCTTCAACGAGGGATTCCGCGATCCGGCATCCTGGTGCACTTCCACTGAGCGACTGGTACCACTCAACACTGTAACCGCCCAATCTAGCTGCTGTGGCTTCTAAGATTTCAAGCCGAACCTCATCGCGCTGGTCAACTGGGAAGTTGGATACTGCAGCGGACAAGAACTGTTCTGATGAGCTGAATAGAAGCGATTCTCGGGAAGAAATCGTGCTCATCCTACCGCCGCTGCGCGGGTATTCAACCGGATGATCTCTATGACGTACTCGGATACCTCGTTGCCGTTCTCTTGTGCAGTCTTATTCGGTCGATATCGACCGATAGTCCCAACGGGATGAACTCTGACCCTACCAAAAGCTGATCCCATGTCTTCTAGCTCTTTGCGATGTATGTGACCTTCGGAGCTGTAAGAGATCAAAATCCGAAATGCTTTGATTCGTTCAATAAGCGTCCTCATTGCCTTCAAAGCTTCTCTTTTATAGCAGAACATCGAAGACTTCTCTTCCCACGGCCGCAAGCCTGTGACGCCGCCTACAATCGGGGCGTCACCAGCAGTGATTGTTTCCAAAACGTGATAATAGGCTGCATACTGCCTTTTGGTGTACGGTGGGTCCAGGTACATCACGTCGTCCGGATTCGCACGAACTTCAAAAGCATCCTTTGTCGAAACTTCGAATTTGCACCGAAAAGGCAGCAAAGTGCGCGGGCTTAACGTAATTGGATGGGTCGATGTTGACGTCCAATGGCGCAGAAAACAACCATACGTTCCCGCAATGTTCGCGACCGAGTTCGCGGCGAGCAGCAAGTCCGCGATTAGAAGCCGCTGTTCGACTTCAGTGATTCGACCATGGACACTCCATTCCCGTATTCGGGAACGGATACCGTCAATACGTGCCCCATTTTCGGTTGTGAAATAACGCCTCTTATGTCCTGTTCGGCTCATTCCCGAAGGAGTATATTCGCGATAAATAAATCCCTTTCGGCCCAGCACTCTGTTTAATTCCATTAACGCGGAAAGGTAACAACCAAACGATGCGAACGGTACGTCGGGCTCCGCAACCAGTTGTGCTGTCGTGACAGCCATACTGGAGTGAAGGTGATCGTTTGCTCGAACGCGCCATCCCCTAAGGGCCGCTTCTCGACTGACCGTGCCAGTCCCGGCAAACAAATCTAAAAATACGCCATGTTGCGGGCTGGGCGAACCCACCAGATCAAGAATTGCGGCCGCGATTCTCGACTTAGATCCGATATACCTTACGGTTCCCATCGTCAAAGTCACTCCGCTGCTAGCTCGTGGATGTTAGGCCGAAAAAATTAGGCTGCAATGCGCGTGGAGCCTAGCACACCGAAGAGGGCTTCCGTGACGCAGCGGAACGTTAGAGAAAACTCCCTTGCTTTGCACGTACTAAGGGCCGCCCAATAGACATCGCTTTTTATTCGCCTAGCGTAGCGTACGTTAAGGCAGACTGAAAAGTCAAACCGAAGAAGTGAGATGAAATTGTTGCAAGCTTGACACAAACTGTCCGAGAAACGTTCTAAACTCGCCCTCTTGGGCGTACCCACCCCTACGTCGGGGAGCCTTGACACCCACGGGGCAGGCCTCCTCTCGCCGCATGTGGCGGGCAGATTGCGATCGCGACGTTAGAGGTAGCTCGAAGGAAACCGCGGGATCCGCTCCGTAAGGAAAATGTCCAAAGAGAAATTTCTCTGCGTGCGGAATCTCAGATAAAATGTCAGACAATAGGACAGCAAGCGAAGGTTCACTCTTATTCCTTGGCCCCCCTCCCGGAGGAATGCATGGCGGATAGCGTAGAGGATTTTCAAAAGACTCGCGCGGAATTGAACGAGGAAATCCTGGGCTGCGGTCATCTGGGGATAAAACGTTTTTTAGCGCTCGATCATCAATCCTATGAGGCTGGTGCGCTACCGGAGAAAACCAAGGAGCTTCTTGGCCTGGTTGCATCCATGGTTTTGCGCTGCGATGACTGCATTACGTATCATTTGGTGCGTTGCGGTGAAGGAGGTTGGACTCGCAATGAAGTAATTGACGCGCTTAACGTCGCTCTGGTTGTCGGGGGCTCGATCACAATTCCTCACGTGCGTCGCGCTTTTGCGCGAATGCGCGAAATCGCGCAGCTCAAGGCTTAACCCGCAGGAGTCGTAACCGGAGTAGCTGACCAGAATAGCGCAGAGTACTCGCGTTCCGATCACCTGTTGGGAGAAAATGAACTTGAGGAAAATGAATGGTCATGCCTGAAGAAGCAAGCGACACAAGACTCGGAAACATGCTCGCCAAGCTCCGCCGCGGAGCCCTCCGGCTGCTCTTCACCCTCATGTTGGCAATTCCCAAGACGTTGGCGCTGCGCCGGAAGCCCCGCGTATGGCTGGCGCTGCGAATTGCCTTGGGAATCCTTGGCGCCATCATGGTGGTGGCTCCGCTAGGGCGAACGTCAAGCTGGATCACTGGAGTGATTGGCTTGATTCTGTTCGTGATTGCCGCGCTTGCCGGAGCATCCCGTGCGGATAACTCGGTGGATAATCGCGCGCGGGAATTAGGCGCGCTCGTCACCGTGAATGGCGGCCACTATGAGCAAGCGCACGGAAGGGTCGCCACGGTGCGGCTTTTTATTGGCGCGGAGCGAATCTGGGCGATGGACCGAGCTTTGCATCCCATTCTAGTCGTCCCGCTGAATGAATTAATATCTGTCCGCGCTGCGAAATCTGTTTCCGGATGGAGCCTGTGGCTGGAATGGAGCGGCTCAGTGGCCGAATTCACCTATGAAGGGTTTTTTGCCGAACACCTTGCGCGTCTGGCGGAAACAACGATTCGCAGCGTCATGCGCGCGCCGCTTTCCATCGTCCAGCAAAGTCAATCCGCCGGCGCATAACACCATATCGAAAGCTAGTTCACGAAAATGACCAATTATTCGGTGAAGACAACACCGACTGCGGTTTGATTTGTGTCGGGTTGCGGTTCGGTCCGCACCACGTAACCTCGCAGATGCATGGCGCCGTCGCCGTTCACATCATTGCCAGGCGTTTCCATGGTTACTTGCAACTCCGATTGCAGGCGCGGACTGTGACTCAAGTAAAGCAATGCCCCCTGCAAAGAGAGGTCGGTGATAAGCGTTTCTTCCTGAAAGGCCTGGCCAGTTTCGGTAAAGCCTGCAACCCGCGCCCGAAAACGTGCTTTTCGCCGCAGCGCAGAGCGCGCACCGGGGAGAATAACATCAACCTTTTTTTCGCCAAGCGTCATGGACATGCCTTCCGAGGCCGCATAAACGGTTTCAAAATCCCCGCGGGCTTGGCGCAAAACGCCGTCAACGACTCGATCAGTCGAATCCGGATCGTGGTGAAACAGAACTAAATTTCGGACGCCCACTTCCCTGGCGATCTTCACGCCATCGAGCCAGGAGGAATGACCCCAGCCTTTGCGCGTCGTTGCCAGCTGTTCTGGGGAAAACTGAGCATCGTTGATAAACACGTCCGCGCCCTCGGCCAGCTCTCGAAGACTTTTGTCGAGTTTGGGGACGCCCGGCTCATTGTCAGTAGCATAAACGATGGTGCCGGCTTGAGTTTCCAATCGAAATCCGAGGCAGCCTTGCGGGTGGTTCAGCCACCGCGCCGTAATTTTGGTGCCTTGAATATCGAAATCGTCGCCATCGCTGACTTCCGAAAACTTCCGGGCCGCAGACATAGCCGACAGGTCTACTGGAAAATAGGGATAAGCCATTTGAGTCTCGAAGACCTGCTTGAGACTGTCGCGGCCAAGAAACCTTGACCGAAAACTGTAGAAGTGAAAGCGGTTTTTTTCGGCGTAAAGCGGCGCAAAAAACGGCAGGCCTTGGATATGGTCCCAATGATAGTGGGTTACGAAGATATGCGCTTCGGGGGCCCTTTTTTCCGCCGCAGTCACCCAGCGGTTTCCGAGCATACGCAAACCGGTGCCGCAGTCCAGAATGAATTGGGTTCCATCGGGTGCAATCAGTTCCAGGCAGGGCGTATTGCCACCATAGCGCCACGTGGCAGGGTCCACGGTAGGCGTCGAGCCGCGAACTCCCCAAAAAGTAAGTTTGGCCTCTTGATTGGACATGACCTAATAGAATCCCGACCGAATCTTACTCGAATTTCGCTTGGTTGGGGGAACTGGACGCGAACCGCTACGCCAATAAACTAATGGTCATGGTAGGCACCGGCTAAGGTGAAGTCAACCTACGATGCCTGAGTGCCTCTGCTGTTGGTTAGCTTGCTGCACCAAATATTCTTCGGATGCGTAAGCCGCAAGCGGTGGGTAAAATGGCGTAATGCATGATCGTCGCGACGATCACGGACGCGAAACACGCCCGCAACGAGGCAATGCGGGCAGTAGTGAACGCAGACATTCGCAGGCACAGCCGCACACACACTCACATGGCCCGGCGCACGCGATGCTTTCGTCCCGAGCCCTTGCGTGGTCAACCGCTGCGACCCTGGCTCTGGTGGTCGCGGAAGTAGCCGGTGGTACGCTGGGGCATTCGTTCGCATTATTGAGCGACGCGCTGCACAATCTCTCCGACGTGCCTACGCTTGTCATTTCTTGGGTGGCATTGCGTTGGGCCGGACGCTCGGCAGATTCCGAGAGAACGTATGGATATCATCGGGCTGGAATTCTCGCTGCATTCGCGAACGCAATTCTTCTGGCATTAGTGGCGGTGTTTCTCGGATATCAGGCTTGGGAACGATTCGCGAATCCGGTGCGTGTAGTGGAAAGCTGGATGATTGCCACTTCGATCGCCGCATTAGCGGTGAACGGTGCGATCACTCTGACACTGGTTCGAGGGCGACATGACTTGAACTTGCGAAGCGTGCTGATCCACAACTTCGGTGACGCGATTTCCAATATTGCGATTCTTCTGGGAGCGCTGCTGATTCACGTGACCGGAGCGGAGTGGCTGGATCCGGCGCTGGGACTGGGAATCGGTTTTCTGGTGCTGTGGTCGAGCATAGGTATTCTAAAAGAATCGGCACACATTTTGCTCGAGGGGCGCCCGCGCGGAATGGAAGTTGAAAAAGTGGCACGGGCGATTTTGGCGGTTGCAGGGGTGCAGGAAATTCACGATGTACACATTTGGACGCTGGGAACTGACCTACATGCGCTTTCGTGCCACGTGAGGATTCCCGACATGCACATGGACGAAAGTGAAAAGATCCTCGCGGCGATCCGTGAGAAGCTGGCGCACGATTTCCACATCAGTCATACCACGATTCAGTTTGAGCGCGCCGGCCTGCCGCGCAGCTCAGGTTATGTGATGCCTGAACCAATCCGCTCAGAAAAATAATTTGTAGTCATGAATGAAGATAGAGGAGATCGTGTTGACTGAGACGCGCCGAAATTAAAGCGACAGAAATCGCTACAACGCAGGCAAGCGCAACGTCGTGCCGCGCTCTTCGTTTTCATTGCGTGTGGCATCCAGGTCTAAAACCGACAGTGCAACGGAGCGACGAACACCATCGCGTGTGACGTAACTGATCTGTCCTTTTTGCACGGTGAAAGCTACCGCCAAAACCTGTCCTCCATCGCGACGCACCAACACAAATTCACCCACGTCGCGAACCGGGACCGCCTCGCCGGCGGGCGTTGCCGCGGGGCGCTCCTCCGCGCCTCGCGAGGTTCGCGGCCGATCGGCAAGGTCATCCACTTGCTGCGCTGGTTGCTGTACCACAATAACCGGTGAGGGCTGCACGACAATAACCGGTGCCGGCTGGGAATAGAAAGGCAGTATGAACCCTCCGGATACAAGACCTGTGGGTACCGACACGGTTTGACCGCGGCCCACCGCGGCCAGGTGCGCAAAGTCGAAACCAAGCCCTGGCGAGTCAGGCAGAGTCCTGGTTTCGAAAGCAGCGGTGACGAACGGCGTATTCGAGAAATTATTGTTATCGTTGATGATCGTAACCTGAGCGTCGGACGCCCCGCGCGCCATGGTCCGATTTGCTTGACGGCTTACCATCACTCCGTTTGAGGAGACAACTCTGACATTTGAAGACATGCCTGACGATCGAACTCGCGGGATCGAAACCTGGTGTGATTGTGCGACCGCACTCGCGCAGACCAGCAGCATTGTCGATGCGATACCCGTGATCTGGGTTACGAGTCTCACTGCGAACCTCTGATCTGCCCATCGTTCCAGCTAAACCCAGCGCGATGGCAGTCACACTCGAACAGCCTACATAGTATGATGCCCGGCTTCACTGCACCGTTGTCTTTATTCTACGCCGCTTCGACCATATTTCGCCACGAAAAGTGATGGCGGCGAATGGTCCGCTAGAGCCTAGTCACAATGAAACGACCGGCTCCGATTCACAGGTCGTGGGTTACGCTGTGAATCGGAAGTTCGCAACGCACAGAGCCACATGTGAAAGGAGCCGGTTTATGAACAGAGTAAGGTTTGTCGGTATGGATGTCCATGCAGAGACAATTGCCGTAGCCGGCGGGGTGCGATCACCAAGACCGGGAACGCGCACCTGCGACGCATCGTCATTGAGGCCGCGTGGTCGTACCGACATCGGCCGACCGTGAGCGGAGCGTTACGCAAGCGACAGGAGGTAGTCAGCGAAGAGGTTAAAGAGATTGCTTGGAAAGCGCAGCATCGGTTACATGCGCGGTATCGAAAGCTCACGGCGCGAGGTAAGAACAAGGGGAAGGTGATCACGGCGATGGGACGCGAGCTGTTGGGTTTCATCTGGGCCATTGGGGTCAAAGTGGAAGGTGCGGCAGAAGGAGCCGTGGCAGCGGGCGGCATAACATGAGTTCTTCTGAAACCAGCAGCTCAAAGGAGGCGGCGCGAGTAGCGGTCGAGGGGCACACGGAAAGGAGAACCCTCGTGAACCCCTATGCGGTAAGTCTTCGGACCCAATCCGCGCTCTTAGTCCGAGGCAGCTCCCGACGAATTCACGATTATGCGGTTCCGACGTGCGAATATCAGAGTGATCAACCGTCGCGACAGCCGCCTCGACTGCGATTTGCGCCGCCTCCCTTGAGCAGGGCAGAAGAGAAACCCGGATAGGAAATATCAGTTGACTGGTCGTTTGATATCAGACCTCATGCCCCTTCGGGGCACCACGGGGCATGAAAATGGGCTTAAAAGCAGCATCGAGGACACGGGTCAGCCTGTGTTACAAGCATCGTTGGACGGCGATCGCTTGGAGGTCGGGACTCCCTGTGATGA
>DATNLZ010000077.1:0-10962 GCA_035602605.1 Candidatus Dormiibacterota bacterium | reverse complement strand
GTCGGTCTCTGCGTAACGCACCCGCACTGTTGCTTCCACAAATTCTTTCATCGGCACAAAAGTGTACCATTACTCCGCTCCCCACACGGGCTTGCGTTTTTCGAGAAAAGCGGCCAGCCCCTCCCGGAAATTTCGCGTTCCCCGGATGCGCGCGTTCTGTGCGATAGCGCGTTCGAGATCCGCATCGAGCGTCGCAGCGGCGGAGTCACAAAGCAATCGCTTCATTTCCCGAAGGCTTGTCGGGCTCGATGTCCCCAGAGCAGCAGCTAGCTCCCGCGCCGTATCGAGGAGTTTCTCCGGCGGAACGATGATGTTAACCAGACCAAGGTCCGCCGCCTCCGCCGCGTCAAAAATCCGTCCGCTCAACAGTAGGTCACGAGCGCGCCTCTCGCCAATCTGCCGCGTCAGAAACACCGAAACAATTGCGGGGATGAATCCAATGCGCACTTCCGTGTAACCGAACTTAGCGTCCGGTACCGCCAAGGTGAAATCGCAAAGCGTTGCGATCCCGCACCCTCCTGCAATTGCGGACCCATTCACCGCCGCAATCAGAGGTTTCGGAAAACACCAAATCCGCCGGAACATATCTGCCATGCGCTGCGAATCTCGCAAATTGTCCGCAGGTGATTGCCGCGCGATTGCCGCCAGCATCTCCAAATCCATCCCCGAGCAGAACGCTTTTCCCGCGCCAGTCAATATGACTACGACGCAATTGTCGTGCTCCGCTTCATCAAGAGCGGCCAAAAGCTCTTCCATCATTTTCGTTGAAATCGCATTGCGCTTGTCAGGACGACTGAGCGTGATAGTGGCGATGTCCTCGGAAACCGCGAGCGTCAGTGTGCTGTAAGGCATTGGGTGTAATTAGAAACTGCGGTGCCCTGATCTCTTCAATTGACGAATGGCGTGTGCGTATACTTCGCGCGGATTTCGTTGGCCATCTCAATCACTGGCCCAAGTGACGCAATCGTGATTTCTGTTTTAGCGCCGGCTTTAGTCAGCGTTTCCAGAACTGTTTCCGTGGCAACGTTTCCGACCAGATCGTCCCCCGCGAACGGGCAGCCCCCCAGCCCCGTCAATGCACAGTCGAAACGCCTACATCCGGCTTCGTACGCCGCACGAATTTTGTCCGCCGCGCCTTTTGGCCGGCTGTGCAGATGCACCCCAAGCTCAATGCCCGCGACATGATCCTTCAGGGCCGCGTAAAGTTTTCCGACCGCGCCAGGCGTCGCCGTGCCGACCGTGTCCGCGAGCGAAACCGTTCGCACATTCAGTCCTTTCAACCATTCCAGTGTTTCTTCAACGATTTCCGGGCCCCACGGTTCATCGTAGGGATTTCCAAAAGCCATCGAGATGTACACCACCAGTTCGCGTCCGGCCGTGTTCGTAGCTTTCTTTAGTGTTTGAACGATTGCGCGTGATTCCGCGCGCGTCATATGGGCATTCGCACGCCTGAAATAAGCTGAGATCGAGTACGGATAACCGAGCGTCGTAACGCCGGGCGTCGCTAGAGCGCGCTCGATTCCTTTTTCGTTCACCACAATTCCGATAATTTCCGGCGCCGCACTTCCAGCGGGCAGGAACGCGGCCAGTTTCGCCATTACTGCTTCGCTGTCGGCCATTTGTTTCACGTGTTTTGGCGAGACAAAGCTGACCGCGTCAATATGCCGGAAACCAGCACTAATCAAGCTACGCAAATACTCAACCTTGACTTCTACCGGAATGATTTCCGGTAATCCCTGCCACGCATCGCGCGGGCATTCGACAATCTTCACAGACTCAGAATTCATGGCGACTCAGCAATCACGCTCTAATGTGGAAACCGAGCGTTTTGATCTTGGAACTCTGCGATTATGTCTGTAAAACGCCCGTTTTGAATTCGCGGACTTCCGGATTTAATCCGGCCGCATCCAGAGCGCAAATCAATGCATCGCGTGTATGGGCCGGATCAATAATCGCATCGACCCAGAGCCGCGCCGCTGCGTAGCGTGGATCCGTCTGGTGTTCGTAAGTGGCTCGAATCGAGGCCAGCAATTCTCTTTTTTCCTTATCCGATATTTCCTTTCCCTCACGTTCCAATTGTTTAACTCGGATTTCGACGAGCGTGCTTGCCGCCGCATCCCCGCCCATCACTGCATATCGAGCGGTGGGCCAGGCAAATATAAATCGCGGATCGTACGCCTTGCCGCACATCGCGTAATGGCCCGCACCAAAGCTCCCCCCGCAAATAACCGCAATCTTGGGTACCACGCTATTGGAAACAGCGTTGACCATTTTTGCGCCCGCGCGAATAATCCCGCCCCATTCTGCCTCTTTGCCGACCATGAAGCCGTTGACGTCATGAAGAAAAATCAACGGAATTAGATTCTGATTGCAGTCCAGAATGAACCGCGCCGCCTTTTCCGCCGATTCTGTATAGATGACGCCCCCGAATTCAAGGCGTTTTTGCCCGGTGTGTGGGTCAGTGGTCTGTACGTGCTTTTTTTGATTGGCAACGATGCCCACTGCCCAACCTCCAATCCGCGCGTAGCCGCACACAACCGTCTCGCCATACTCAGCGCGGTACTCCACAAACTCGCTTGTGTCCACGATGCGCGCAATAACTTCGCGCATATCGTATTGTTTTCCGGGATCTCCGGAAAAAATTCCGTAAAGTTCCTCGCCCGCCAAAAGCGGTTCAGCGGCTTTTTTGTGACTGAACGGCGCGCTAGGACGCTGGCCCATTTTATCTGCCAGCTCGCGAACTCGCCGAATACACGAGTCGTCGTCGGGCTCACGAAAATCCACGGTGCCGCTGACAGAAGCATGCATCTTTGCGCCGCCGAGTTCTTCCGCGGAAACCTTTTGACCAATTGCCGCCTGCACGAGCGCTGGACCCGCCAGGAAGAGACCTGAGCCGTCGGTCATTAAAATGTGATCGCACATCACCGGAAGATACGCTCCGCCGGCAACGCACATTCCCATGATGGCCGTTATTTGCGGAATGCCCATCGCGCTCATTACCGCGTTGTTGCGGAACACACGGCCAAAATCATCGGTGTCCGGGAAGACGTCCTCCTGCAATGGCAGAAATACTCCCGCCGAATCGACCAAATATATTGTCGGGATATGATTCTCGATAGCAATATTCTGGGCGCGGATCACTTTCTTCGCGGTCATCGGAAAAAACGCTCCGGCTTTCACCGTAGCGTCGTTGGCAATGATCATCATCAGGCGTCCGGCCACTCGCCCCAGCCCCGTCAGCACCCCTGCGGCGGGCGCGCCGCCCCATTCCTGGTACATCTCGTACGCCGCATAAATCCCTAGCTCGAAAAAAGTGCGGCCCGGATCAATCAGTTTGGCGATGCGCTCGCGCGCCGTCAGGCGGCGCTTTTTGTGTTGCGCCTCAATCGCTTTCGCACCGCCGCCCTGCCGAATCGTTTCCTCCTCGTTCTTGAATTCGGTCAGGAGGTCAACGATTGTGCGTGTGTTCTTTGCAAACTCTGGTGATTGGGGATCGATGCGCGACTGAAACGTCGAGCTGGACACGAGCAGACCTCTCACGAAATTTAAAAGCGCAGCCCTTTGCCGCGGGTCGATGATCGTAAAATCCTAACGCGCGAAACAGTATACGTGGTTTTAACGCTAGCGCGCGAGTGCCGGCGGCAAAGAACCTATTTGGTGCTGTCTTGCTTCTCCGGGTATTTCCCCGGTTCTTGTCAAAGCCGCACTTTCGGTGTATTTTTGCATGTCCCCTAAGGAACGATTCCAACCCAGGAGGCGCCTATGCATGCCGATTTCAACCGGAGAATAGGCCTGCCTCTAAATCGGTTCTCTAGCGCTCGGTAATTCTGCAGGCCGCGTTCCTCTCGCAACGGATGTTCCCGCGCCGTAATGGTGTGTTCGCGCCGGAAGCTAACATTTTCATTACAATAAGCATGAGCGGCAGTCGCATGATGGCGTGACGCTGGATAGGAGATGGGACGTGAATCTTGCGGATCTCGGGTGGAGTCCGTTTTTCGAAAAACATTTCGGTGAACTGCAGGATGCGGCGCTTCGCCCCGCGCGGGTCATCGAAGAATTAAAAGGATTTTATCGCGTGCGCGGTACCGAAGGAGAATTGCTCTCGGAAATCTCCGGTAAGATTCAGCACGACGCAAAAACACGTGAGGATTTTCCGGCTGTCGGTGACTGGGTCGCCATCGTGCCGCGCCCTGAAGAAAACCGGGCGCGAATCGAGAGAATCCTCCCGAGAAAAAGCAAGCTCGCGCGTAAGGCCGCGGGACGGGCATTTGACGAACAAATTGTGGCCACAAATCTTGACACGGTATTCATCGTCAGCTCCCTCAATCGCGAGCTGAACGCGAAACGCATCGAGCGCTATCTGGCATTGATTAGCGAGAGCGGCGCGCGACCCGTGGTCTTGCTCAATAAGGCGGATCTCTGTGCCGATCCGTCGCCTAGTGTCGCAGAGGTCTCGCGGATTGCGCGTGAAACGCCCATCCATCTGCTGAGCGCGCGTGGCGGAAGCGGACTCCAAGCTGTGCAGAATTATCTCTTGCGCGGCGAGACTTCAGCATTTGTTGGTTCATCTGGAGTAGGAAAATCTACGCTCATAAATAGATTGCTCGCCGGCTCAGTCGGAAAACAGCAACGCGTGCAGGAAGTTCGCGAAGAAGATGATCGCGGTATGCACACTACTTCATCGCGACAAATGTTTTTCCTCGCAGGTGGCGGCATCGTGATCGATACGCCGGGAATGCGCGAGCTACAACTATGGCAAAGCGAGACAGGCGTTGCTGAGGTATTTGACGATGTCCTGGCGCTGGCGGAACACTGCAAGTTTCGTAATTGCAATCATCGCGGCGAGCCCGGTTGCGCGGTTGAAGCTGCAATCCTCGCGGGAACTCTGAAGGCTGAGCGGCTTGAGAGTTACCGTAAGCTTCAGGCCGAATTACGATTCCAGGAGCGGAAGGCGGACCCGCAGGTTGCGCGCGAGGACGAAGATAAATGGAAAAGAATACACAAAGAAATGCGCAAAAAGAATCGTCCGTGAAGAGAAGTACGCCGCCCGAGGCGAGTAAATCAGATACCTTCAATCTCCTGACGGGCGAGCCCGCTGGAGGCGCGGCACTCGGATTTCGAAAGGGAATTGCGTCGCTTTCGGGCGCGACCACCCTCCCTGAATTTCGTAATCGCGGCGTTCAGACGGCGCTTCTGCAAACGCGCCTGGCGCGAGGAAAAGCGAAAGGGCTGCGAATTGGCGATGAGCATTGCGCATCCTGGAAGCGTCTCGCATCGCAACATCGAGCGGCAAGGATTTCGCGTAGTTACAGACGCGCAAAAGTTCAGAAGGGCAAGAGAGCTTAGCGAGACAGGGACCTAACGCGATTCAAACGCTCGCTCCATGTCCAGGCGCGAACGGTTCGCTTCATCGGAGGCTCGCTGCATCGTCGAGCGCTACGGTGTTTGGTTCGACAGCGCGAAGTCTCCAATCGCAAACTTTATGTCACTGCTTCCAGACGCTGAGGCGGACCACAGAAAAGTCCGGCGTGTTTTACGAGCGGTGCGCGACTTGCCGGCGGACGAAGTCGACAATTTCCTGTGTTGAGGTTCCGGGGAGAAAAATTGCGGCAATTCCTGCTTTCTTTAGGGCGGGAATGTCTGCGTCGGGGATGATTCCGCCGACGAGAACAGAGACGTCGTTCATTCCTTTCTTGTGAAGTAAATCCATGAGCTGCGGACAAAGTGTGTTGTGTGCGCCGGAAAGAATCGAGAGACCGATCACATCAACGTCTTCTTGAACAGCAGCCGAGGCAATCATTTCTGGAGTTTGGCGCAAACCGGTATAGATCACTTCCATACCAGCATCGCGAAGAGCGCGAGCAATAATTTTCGCGCCGCGATCGTGTCCATCGAGGCCGGGCTTGGCGATCAGCACGCGAATTTTTCTCTCAGGCATTTCTTTGTGCTGTTGGTTTTCTCTGTGTCCCAATCTTCGGCACTCTGCGCAATACCATCATGTTAATCAAAGAGAACAGAGAAAGCTGATGCGGTATCCATGATCTTGAGCGTTGCTAGGTGACGGCGACTTCTTCGTAGGTGCCGAAGACTTCTCGTAACGTGTCGCAGATTTCGCCGAGCGTGGCATAGGCTTTCACGGCCTCGAAGATGAAGGGCATCAAATTGTCCGTTCCTTCGGCGGCTTGGCGAAGCGCGGAGAGGCGGCGCGTGACTTCGGAATGCGAGCGATCGGCGCGGAGTTTTTTCAGCCGGACGGTCTGACGCGCCGCGACGGTGTCGTCTATTTGCAGCGTATCGATAGCTTTTTCGGGAGCGACATATTGGTTTACGCCAACGATGATCTTTTCTTTGTGATCCACAGCAAGTTGATAGCGGTAAGAGGCTTCCGCGATTTCGCGCTGCGGATAGCCGCGCTCGATGGCAGCGACCATGCCGCCAAGTGCGTCAATTCTTTGCATGTATTCCCAGGCGCCGCGCTCGACTTCGTTGGTGAGGGTTTCGACAAAATACGAGCCGCCGAGGGGATCCGCGGTGTTGGTGACGCCGCTTTCGTGAGCGATGATTTGCTGGGTGCGCAGCGCGATGGTGGCCGCGAATTCAGTGGGGAGCGCCCAGGCTTCGTCAAGGGAATTGGTGTGCAGCGACTGTGTGCCGCCGAGAACCGCGGCAAGCGCCTGCAGCGCGGTGCGCACAACATTGTTGTAAGGTTGCTGAGCGGTGAGCGAGCAGCCAGCGGTTTGCGTGTGAAAGCGCAGAGCGCAGGTACGTTCGCTGTTGGAGCCGAAACGCTCGCGCATCGCTTTGTACCAAATGCGCCGCGCGGCCCGGTACTTAGCGATTTCTTCGAAGAAGTCGTTGTGCGCGTTGAAGAAGAACGAGAGGCGTGGGCCGAATTCGTCGAGGTCGAGGCCGCGCCGCAGACCCCAGTCGACGTACTCGATGCCGTCGCGAAGAGTGAAGGCCAGCTCCTGAATGGCGGTGGAGCCGGCTTCGCGAATGTGATAGCCGCTGACGGAGATCGCGTTGTATTTCGGTGTGTGCTTGGTACAAAACTCGACGGTGTCGATCACCAGGCGCATCGAAGGTTCGGGCGGATAGATGTATTCCTTCTGTGCGATGTATTCCTTGAGAATATCGTTTTGAATGGTGCCCGAAATTTTCTTCCAGTCGGCGCCTTGCTTCTCGGCGACCGCGAGATACATCGCCCAGATAATGGCGGCGGGCGAATTGATGGTCATCGAAGTAGTGATGTCGGCGAGCGGAATCTGGTCGAAAAGCACTTCCATGTCGGCGAGTGAGCTGATGGCCACGCCGCATTTGCCGACTTCGCCCTCGGAAAGTGGATGATCGGAATCGTAACCCATCAACGTGGGAAGGTCGAAGGCTACCGAGAGCCCGGTCTGCCCTTGCGTCAGGAGATAGCGGAAGCGCTGATTGGTGTCTTCGGCGGCGCCGAACCCCGCGAATTGACGCATGGTCCAGAGTCGTCGGCGATACATGGTGGAATGGATGCCACGGGTGTAAGGCGGTTCGCCAGGAAGCGCAAGGTCGCGGTCGGGATCCCAGCCGGGAAGATCGGCGGGGGTGTAAAGACGGTGAATCGGATGACCGGAGATCGTGGTGAATTCGGAAGCGCGCTCGGGAGATTTCTCGAGGGCGGGTTTCAGAATTTGTTTTTCCCAGGCCAATTCTCGTGGGGAGGGTGTGCGAGAGGTTTTCGAGGTTGCTGGCGGTGCGGCGAGGGGTGTGGCGGATTTGGTTTTATCAGCCATGATGCAAGTTCATCTTATCGTAAAGCGCGGTTGAGAGTCGACAGTTGTAAAGATCCGCTTTATCGCTTGGCCTGCGGTGCGCAGGCTCGTGGGATGGACGCCCCCCGTTTTTTGTGATGGCGGGTTCTAAACGATGTATTCTAAGGGGTTTACGGTCGCGAGTTGCAAAAGAGCAGTTGACCGTGCCTCCGGCACAGTCACTGGTGCCAGAAACTTGTCTCGAGTTTCCAGTCGCAGGAGAATCTAAACGCGGATTTGGTTCGGCAAGCTAAGGCCGACTTCCGACTGGTGCTTCGTGCCCGAATAAAAGCATGACTCCGGTACAGGCGATCGCTGGCATGGTGGCAAGGCCCGTCGATGCTGATGGCCCTTTGACCCCGTTGGAGAGATTCCTCAACCTATCGTCACCGGGCCGAACCGGATCCCATCTTTCACTAAGGAGCCGACATGATGACCGACAAGAAACTGTGGCGGAACCGGAAGGAGAGAAAGGAATGGGCGCGGCGGTTGCAATCGGAGGATCCGGGGCTGGAGGTGGTCCATCCGCATGCCGCGGGGATCGATGTCGGTAATGGCGTGCATTACGTCGCCGTTCGGCCGGACCGCGATCCGCAACCGGTGCGCCGGTTTGAGTGTTTTTACGGCGGACCTGCATCATCTGGCGGACTGGTTACGGAGCTGTGGAGTGAAGACTGTGGCCATGCAGTCGACGGGAGTATATTGGATCCCCATCTACGAAATTCTCGAAGACCGTGGCTTCGAGGTGTATCTAGTCAATGCGCGGCACACCAGGAATCTGCCGGGACGCAAGAGCGATGTGCAGGAGAGCCAGTGGTTGCTGAAATTGCACACCTATGGGTTGTTGAACAACTCGTTCCAACCCCTTCGGAGATTCGTGTGCTTCGTACCTACTGGCGGCAACGGGGAGAACACGTGCGTGGAGCGGCGACGTGTGTTCAACGCATGCAGAAAGCGCTGACGCAGATGAACGTGCAGTTGGCTAACGTAATCAGCGATGTGAGCGGTCTGACCGGACAAGCCATCATACGGGCGATGGTGGCCGGAGAACGCGATCCGCGGAAGTTGGCGGAACTCAGTGATCCGCGGATTCAGGCCAGTCGTGAGGAGGTTACCAAAAGCCTGGAGGGTAACTGGCGTCCGGAACTGCTGTTTGTATTGCAGCAGGAAGTAGCAATGTACGACACCTATCAACAACGGATCGCCGAGTGCGATCAGCAATTGCAGAAACACCTGGCGAGTTTTGTGGATACTATTCCGCCCCAGTCATCGCCAGCGGAACCCGAGAGAAAGAAGACAAAGCCAGCCAAGAATGCGCCTCGATTCGAGCTCCGCAGCGAACTGCAGCGCATCACGGGAGTAGACCTAACCAGGATCGACGGTATCGACGTGATGGTAGCCCAAACGCTGGTGAGTGAAGTGGGACTGGACATGAGCCGGTGGAAAACCGAGGCGCACTTCGCCTCGTGGTTGGGATTATGCCCGGACAACCGTACCAGCGGAGACAAGGTTCTGGGCCGAGGGACGCGGCGTGTGGTCAACCGTGCCGCTACGGCTCTACGCATGGCCGCGGTCACCTTGATGCGCAGCCGTACCTACCTCGGAGCGCAGTACCGCCGTTTGCGTACCAAGCTGGGTGCCCCGAAGGCTATCACCG
The DNA here is from genome assembly GCA_035602605.1 of Candidatus Dormiibacterota bacterium. Lineage (GTDB taxonomy): Bacteria > Acidobacteriota > Terriglobia > Acidiferrales > UBA7541 > DASQHY01. The sequence goes on along the minus strand of DATNLZ010000077.1, from coordinate 1,515 downwards.
CCATGGCCCACCGACTCGCTCGATTGGTCTATCGAATGCTAAAGTACGGTCAGCGATACGTTGACAAAGGCGCTGCGTACTACGAGCACAGATACCGCCTCCAACAGATCGACTTCCTCAGAAAGAAAGCAGCTAAACTGGGCCTCCGGATCACGCTAGCAAAACCTTGAAGAGTTTCTGGAGAGGAGAAGTCAAGAAAAAACACATCTCCTTCGGCCGGAGTTTTTCTTGCTTCTCAGCCCACTTGATCGAGCGAGATGTGTTCTGACCTACCGCGCCATGTGCTCGGTCACGGGGCAATACGACCCCGTGGTTTGGGTTTTCTCTACCAACGGTTTTCATCGCTTCTTGGCGACGAAGCCTGTCAGTTCCGAAACCAACAAAGCAGAACGGTGGTCAAATTTGGCGACCATAGTTCTATTTGGGACTCGTGGCCCATAGCTTTTTCGGGTTGTCCGAGAGGGCCTAGGGTCTTAGTAGAGACTAGGTGCCCGAGGCACACAGTGCCTGACTTATCAGCTGAGACTCGCTCTCGAACCCGAGTGTCTCGAGAACCCAACGGCCTTCCACACGATCAACACGATGGTGGCAATCTTCCTGGCCAAGGTTAGACGCGCCATCTCCGGCCTGATGCCCTTGGTCAGTAATGCTGTGTAGAACTCTTGAAGCGGACCGGGTTTGCTCGAGGCCACGATCGCCGCGCCCTTAAACAGATTCTTCAGATCGTGATTGCAGTTTCGGTTAAGTCCGCGAATGGAGATCTGTTTCTTCGCTCGTTGCAGCTGCCCGTCGACACTACGGTGATCGGCGCTGCTTTGTGTCTCGATGCCAAATCCGCTGTACGTCCACAGCTGCCGCTTGGTGCGGAAACGGTGTGGGGTCTGCAGAATGCCAAGCAGTACGGCTGACCGGATCGGACCGATCGAAGGAATCTGGCAGAGCCGTTTCCAGGCCTTGTGTTTCTTGCCCTCGGCCAACAGCTCCCGCCGCACTTCCTGACGCACCGTCCGCAGCGCATCGAGTTGTTGGTAGTAAAACTCGGCCCGCCGGCGCACTCCCGGTTCGCCGATCTTCCCGAGCCACTCGGCACGATGGCGCGGGGCATAGACCTGCTTGCCGGTACAAGGAATGGCCCAACTGCGATAGATCGCCTTCACCCGCGTCATGACCGTCCGAGATCTTTGGTGATGGTGAGATAACTGCGCACCAGTTCCTTCAGGCTTCGTAGGCCGTGTTCACCGTGATTGACGGGGTTGAGATGATTGAGGCGCAGCAGCTCGGCCAACCGGCGCGCGTCGATCTTGTCACTCTGGTTACCTTCCCTCATGGAGGCATTCCTTCGCGGATCGCACACCACCAATTTCGTCACGCGCAGTTTCAGCAAGTCGTACAACCAGGCGGCCGAGGTTCCTTCTTCAAACGTGACCTGCAAGTCTCCGCGCAGCCCATCGATAAACTGCAGAATCATGCTCGCTTTCGTCTCGATGACGCATTCCATCACGATCTTTCCTGCAC
>DATNLZ010000013.1:0-20766 GCA_035602605.1 Candidatus Dormiibacterota bacterium | reverse complement strand
ACACTTTTTCCTTGACGATCGTGATCACTTTCTGCAAGATCCTCCGGCCAGCGTCGCTTCGCTCCGACGACTGATCACCTCGATCCGGAATGCTGATCACGATCAGCCCGGAATCCCGATTACCTTCGCCGGAATCCCCAGTCAAGGTCCTCGACCTGAAAAGTTGCCCCCTGCACATATTTGAAATCCTGACGGGGTGCTCTCCCTGTCGATGCGTTTAGAGATGTAAAGCCAAACACGGATGCGTTGCGGCCGTTGTCAATGAGCGAATTGTGTTCGAACGTGCCTTCGAAGCGACCGGTAAGCCGGCGTGAGTTGCTCCTCCTGGCGTTGGCCGGATCGACGGTGATCCCATAGTCGAAGTTGCGGTTAAGTTCGTTGTCGCGAACGATAACGTCAAGGGTCCCCGTTACCGGTTGCGTGGCATCCGCCGTGGTGTAGAAAAACGGTGGGTAGAACCCGCAACGGAGTCCGACAAACGAATTGTTACTGAAATCGTTCCCTTCGATCGCCACTTCTAGCCTACCTGGGACATTTTGCTGGTCCTTTGGATTGTTGATATCAAAGCTCATTTGCAGTGGCTCGAGTTTCAACGTGTTGGACCCGAGTTTCAATTCTAGGAAGTTCGCCAGAGCATGTAAGGCCGCCCCGTGCGAATTTTGTGTCGAGCGATTGCGCCGGACTGTCACCCTGGCTGGGTGGATCACACTTCCCCCGGTGATGTGGATGCCCGTGCCCTCGGTGGCGGCATTGTTAGGACCGACGAAGTTTGCCTCGAACGTGCCCGAAGCCAAACGCGTCTGGGCACCTACTGTGGCGTGCCGAAGGAGATTGCGGTGGATAGCGAAGTCGGAGACACGATCGGCATAAATGTTTAAGCCCCGAACACCAGCGAGGTCCTGAGCCTGCGCGTCCATAACGAACCCGCTCACGCTGACTTCGTTGCCAGCCATCCCATCGGTGGTGGTCGCAATCAAGAGAAGCATCTGACCGCGAAGCAACCCTGTTGTGACATCGGCGGTAGTGAGTAGCGTCTCACTATCGGGCGGATAGGTGCCCGTGGGCAGGCCCCTAGCGTCCTCGTCTAGCTCCGTTCCTCCTGCAAGGTTGAGGTTAGATACATTTAGAATGATGGGCAGAAGCTCCAGCCTCGGATTCGCTGCCAAGCGGTCCGGGTCATAGCTGCCTGCGTAGGTTCCGGGCAACACGTGAATTACAATTTTTCCCTTATTATCGTTTCTATCTTCTGGCGTTTTTGAATCATTCTCCCGATCCTCTTGTCGCAGCGCCCGTGCGCGAACAACGGCATCAGTGATGCGCCAATAGGGATGGTGTCGGCTTCCGTCGCCGTTGTAGCTCGCGTTTGCGTCTACATACAAATGCCTGTCGTCGGCCAGCATCGGCTCGGCAACAAATAAGAGAAGTGTGAAGCCCAGCAGGGTGAAAGGGGTCACCAAGGTGAATCGTCTTCGTGTGTTCATGCTGAATCTCCTCTGCTTATATGCATCAACTGCGCATGCAAAGTTCAACTTCAATTTCGTGAAATCTCCTTCAATCAAACTTATCGGTATCGCATTTCTCGTAGTCATTATCACAAAGCCTTTTACGCGTGATCACGTAGAAGTCATTCCCGCCGCAACATCCGGGTCGGTTGGAGGTGAAGTAGAGTCTTTCGCCATCGGCGGAAAGATACGGAGCCCTCTCGTCGTCGAGGGTGTTGACCGTCGGTCCGAGGTTCAACGGTGTGGACCACGCGTCATGAATAGTCGGCCGCGTGGAAACCCACAGGTCGATGCCACCGATCGAACCAGGGCGATTCGATGCCAGGAAGATTTCCAGCCCATCACGCCTGATAGTAGGGTGTGCGTCACGTTGGGGGCTGCTAAGCTCAGGGACCAGGATAGCGGGACCAAACGCACCGTCGTCTCCCAGCGTGCTGTGGTAAATATCCCAATCGCCCAGGCCTGGCCGAGTGCTTGCAAAGTACATCGTTATGACCCGTGTTTCTGTGTCTACGAAGAGGGTTGGGTCACAGTCCCCAAACGGGGAGTTCACTCCCTCACCCAGATTTATCAGTTCCCCCCAGCCAAAATTGTCGCTGGTATCCTTACGGAAAACGGCAAAAATGTCGAAGTCACCGAAGCCGCCATGGCCGTTACTGCAAAAGAGAAGCCAGTGCTCGTCGGGTGATAGAAGAGGACCGCCTTCGCTGAGATTGGTATTGAACTTCGGCCCTAGGTTCTGGGCCGGGCCCCAATCGTCATCCCTGCTGTGGCGTTCAGCAACGTAGAGATCGTTACCTCCGAACCCTCCGGGGCGGGCGGCGGCGAAGAAAATGGCCAGTTCATCTTCGGAAATAGAGGAGTGGAACTCGCTGTCTGGTGTGTTGATCGAGGGACCGAGATTAACCGGTTCCGACCAGGCCGAAAAAGGACCCATTTTTTCGTTATGGTGACGATGACCCGCAGTATCGACCTTCTGAGCGTTGGCCGGTGTTTCCAAGAACAAACAAGAGAAGGCAAAACCTATCAACACGACGCAGCTAAAGAATAACTTTTTCGTGGCCATCGGCCACCTCCTTTTCCAATCAGCACAGAACTTAAAATTGGCTGGGCGCCCCGCGGCAATGTCACCGAGACAGGAGCGCGTCAGCCGGGAATGACGCCCTGGCATCGGTTACGCGCATCATTCGCATGGCGCTACCCTATGCCCGGGTTCGACAGCCGAGCAATAGCCAGCGGCTGAGCTTTCGCTGAGTTCTGGATGAGCGACTAAGTAGTTGGAGCACTGAGGGTTGCCGAATCCGGTCTAGCACCCGGTGGAGCTGCACGGAGCAGCATCCACGGCTATCCACGCATCCACCGTAGGTTACTTGACTCTAATGCGCGTATAATGCCTCCACGACGCGTTCCCGTTCCGGATGGTTCGCTTGAACTTAAACGCGACTCCGATTTCAGCTCTGCGCTTTGGGGTCTTCGAGTTGGATCTGAAGAGCGGTGAGCTTCGGAAAGACGGCGTCCCCATCGGACTGGCTCCCCAACCTTTTAAAATCCTCGCCCTGCTCGCCGGGCACGCGGGCAAACTCGTGAGTCGCGAAGAAGTTCAGAACCAAATCTGGGGAAGCGAGACCTTCGTGGATTTTGACCAGGGTCTGAACTTCGCCATCAAAAAGATCCGCGGGGCGCTGGGCGATGATGCCGAAACTCCCCGTTACATCGAGACGCTGCCCCGCCGGGGTTACCGGTTCATCGCACCCGTAGAGAAGGTAGTGGACGGAGCCATAGAGGCGGCAGAGGTGTCTCGACCGAATGACGATGCCTCAACGTTGCGGGCCTCCGACAGCAGCGCTGTTTGTTCCGAGATTCCAGGGGCAGAGGCTCACTCTAGCGGCCTGCCTCGAACAGAGCGCCCCACCAACCGAACTCGGTTGCGATACATAGTGACTCTCGCGCTCGGAGCGATCGTCGCATTGGGGATAGCCGTGGCCGCCTTGGATTCGGGCAGTTTGCGACAGCGATTCTTCGCGAGGGCAACTCCAAGACAGATTCAGTCCATCGTCGTGCTGCCACTTGAAAACCTCTCGGGCGACCCAGCACAGGATTATTTCGCCGACGGGATGACCGATGAACTCACCACCGACCTCGCGCAAAACCGCACCCTCTTGGTGATTTCTAGAACCTCGGCGATGCAATATAAAGGAACGAAGAAGCCGCTTCTGCAGATTGCGCGGGAGTTGAAGGTAGATGCGGTGGTGGAGGGGGCCGTGTTGCGCTCGGGGAATCGGGTAAAGATCACGGCACGGTTGATCCAGGCCGCGACTGACCGGCATCTCTGGGCCAAGAGCTACGAACGCGACCTGCGCGACATTATCGGGCTCGAGCGCGAGGCGGCACTGGCAATCGCCAGTGAGATTCGTGCCGAGCTTCCGCTACGGCAAAGCAAACATTTGGCCAGTGCTCGTCCGGTCGTACCCGAAGCTTACGAGGCATATCTGAAAGGACGTTTCTTCTGGAATAAGTTCACTTCTGAAGGTTGGCTGAAAGGGATCGAGTACTTCAACGGAGCGATTCACATCGATCCAAGCTATGCTCCGGCTTACGCCGGCCTCGCCGATTGCCACCTTCTGTTGGGAACTTACGGAATTGTTCCTCCCCGGGAGGCGATGCCCAAGGGCATTGCTGCGGCTCAAAAATCGTTGGAGCTGGAGGAGTCGTCAGCTGAGGCGCATTTCTCTCTTGCGTTCGCGAAGACCACGTTTGAGTGGGACTGGATTGGCGCGGAACGAGAATTCAAGCGCGGATTCGAACTGAATCCCTCATACGCCATGGGCCACAATTGGTACAGTTTGTACCTTTTGTCCTTGGGTCGTTTTGAAGAAGCGATCTCCGAGCAAGAACGGGCCCGCGATTTCGATCCACTCTCATTGATCATCAATACAAATCTGAGTCGCACTTTGGTCTATGCGCGCCAATACGACAGAGCCATCGAACAAGGCCTAAAGACCGTGGAGCTAGACCCTAATTTTGGACTGATTCATGGATGGTTGATGGAGGCATACGTACGCAAAGGTATGTACAAGGAAGCCGTTAGAGAACGGCAGCGACTTGTCGGAGATTCGAACGAAGCCGCAAAGCTGGAGGCAGTCTTTAAGGTGTCAGGGTATAGGGGGATCCTGAGACGGGACATCATCACAATGAAAGACGTCTCAAAAAGAAGCTACTTCCCGGCCAATATTCTAGCTTCCATCTTCGCGGAGCTGGATGATAAGGAAGAAGCGGTCCGTTGGCTGGAGAAAGCTTACGAAGAACGGGACCCCGCTCTGGCACAGCTTAAAGTAGCCCCCGAATATGACAAACTGCAGTCAGACCCAAGATTTCAAGCTTTGGTGTTGAAGGTGGGTTTTCTCCGATAACCAGGCTTGTTCTCATATTTTTATGTACCTGGTTCTCCCGCCCAGGTTCAAATAATTGGCTGGAGCGAATTCCTTCGGTGTGAAGGTCACGCCGACCAGCGCGGCATGACCTCCACGGTACCGTGATTCAGAATCTCCGAAGGTCGTTACTCCAGAGGAAGTACCAAAAATCTATCGAACATTGTTGCAAGTACCAGGGTTCGGCTCCCCTGTTCTTGGCCCTCTTTCGGACGGTTACGTCATGGGAGCCCAAGTTCCTTCCCACAAGCAGGCTGATCGTTTTCGATTCGGCGGGACTCATCCTTCATTGTGATGTACGCACCGAACAAGCGGGCGTTGACATTTCCCGAGTTCACGACGTCGTGGAGTGCATTGCTCTCGGTGAATGACTGGCCGGCGGTATAGGTAGTCTTCTTGCAGTCCCCGTCGTACCAATCGACTGAACCCTCTTTGACGGTGATCAAAAGGACGCCAGGGTGGTGGTGCCAACCTGAGTATCCCCCGGGCGCAAATACGATATCTTGTATGTACACATCTGATGGACCGCTGGTAGATAGCGTCAGATCCCAGTTGTCACCGGCAGCGTTAGTTACGGTGAAATCCTGGTCGATCGGCTCGCGAGCCACACCTGTCGCTGGGAATTCATTCTTAATTATACCCATGGGTGGAGTCGCCACGGCGATGGCTGTAATTAATACGACGCCGCCAATCACTGCCAACATTTGCTTTTTTATATTCATCAGAGTACCTCCTCTTAGTTTTTGATCTTTCATATCCCGTCATTTCTTGGTTTTGTGTTCAGGAAATGCGCGAACGCGCCGAGCTTCGCGCAGAGGAGCAGGTTCGTCAATCCCGCAAGGGCCACGCGACAGCCACCTCTTTCTCCCCAGGTAACGGTATGCGGCTATGAGACTTAGGGCTCTTTCAACAGACAGGTATAACTGTTGTTCAGATTCGTCGTGGTATACTTCCCCCAAAAGTAAGGAACTCCCCCATGAAAAACACTGCCGGATCTTCCAGGGTGGCCGTTTTTGGGTCCTTTAAAGCCGACATGCGGGCGGGTGAACTGTTAAAGAATGGACGAAGAATCAAGCTGCAGGAGCAGCCCTTTCAGATTCTGACCATGCTGCTGGAGCGCCCCGGTGAAGTGGTCACCCGCGAGGACTTGCGTCTGAAGCTCTGGCCCGCTGACACCTTTGTGGATTTCAACCACGGCCTTAATAACGCCATCAACCGATTGCGCGAGGCGCTGGGCGATTCGGCGGAGAACCCGCGTTATGTCGAAACCCTATCCCGCCGCGGCTACCGCTTCATTGCGCCGGTGGATCATGGACCCTCTGAGGTACGAAATTCTCAGTTCGTCGCGGCCGCAAAAGAGGTCGTGCCCATCGTTAAACTCACATCGCCCGCGCGTCACCCCCTCTCTTGGCTCTGGATGCCGGCAACGGCATTCGCAGTACTTCTTGTCTTGCTTTTCGGATTGAATGTGCGCGGGTGGCGTGACGGCTTGCTTAGCAAATCTACTCCGGCGCGGATTCATTTCATCGCCGTGCTGCCACTCGAAAACCTCACCGGGGATCCTTCACAGGAGTATTTTGCCGACGGGATGACGGAGGCGCTGATCACCGATCTGGAACTGACCGGCGCACAGGTCATTTCGCGGACGTCGGCTATGCACTACAAGGGTACGCGAAAGGCATTGCCCGAGATTGCCCGCGAGTTGAAAGTGGACGCGGTCGTGGAAGGCACAGTGCTACGATCTGGCAAACGGGTGCGGGTCACGGCGAAATTGATTCGAGTCGAGCCCGAGATGCACCTCTGGACACAAACCTACGAGCGGGATCTAAACGACGTAATGGCCTTGCAAGATGATATTGCACGGGCTGTTGCTAATGACGTCCGCGTCAAGCTTACACCACACGAGAAGACGCGCCTTGCGCGCGCGCGGCTGGTTAACCCAGAAGCTTACGAGTCATATCTAAAAGGGCGCTTTTTTTGGAATAAGTTCACCTCGGAAGGTTGGCAGAAGGGAATCGATTATTTTAACGAGTCGATTCATCTCGATCCAAGCTATGCGCCGGCATATGCCGGGCTTGCCGACTGCTACGTTTCCCTGGGCGCTTTCGGGATTGTTCCTCCCAGAGAAACGACGCCCAAAGGCATTACCGCGGCTCAAAAGTCATTGAAGTTGGACGAGTCGTCAGCTGAGGCGCATTTCTCGCTTGCGAATGCCAAGACTATATTTGAGTGGGACTGGGGTGGCGCGGAAAGAGAATTTAGACGCGGATTCGAACTGAATCCTTCATACGCTCTGGGCCACAATTACTACAGCATGTACCTTTCGGTGTTGGGTCGCTTTGAAGAAGCTATCTCCGAGCAAGAGCGGGCCCGCGAGTTCGATCCACTTTCGTTGATCATCAATACGAATCTGAGTCGCACTTTGGTCTATGCGCGCCAATACGACAGAGCCATCGAACAAGGTCTCAAGACTGTGCAACTGGACCCCCACTTTGGGCTGATTCATGGATGGTTGATGGAGGCGTACGTCCGCAAAGGTATGTACAAGGAGGCCCTCAGAGAACGGCAGAGACTTGTCGGGGATTCGAACGAAGCGGCAACGCTGGAAGCAGTCTTTAAAGTATCAGGGTATAGTGGGATCCTGAGGCGGGACGTTACCACTATGAAAGAGGTCTCGAAAAGAAGCTACTTGCCGGCCGACATTCTGGCTTCCATCTCCGCGGAACTGGATGATAAGGAGGAAGCTCTCCGTTGGCTGGAGAAGGCTTACGAAGAACGGGACTCGGGTGTGGCCCTTCTTAACGTGGCGTCGGAATATGACAAGGTGCGCTCAGACCCGAGATTTCAAGCCCTATTACTGAAGGTCGGCTTTCCAAGATAATCAGACAACTTATTTTATCGATAACCTTGCGCACCCGGTCGGTTTTAAAAACCTTGACTTCGATCCGATTAGAGCCTAGGCTGCCCACATTGACCCCCCGTTTTTCTCGTGAGGATGCGATGCGAACGTTTGCCCTGATAACCGGCATCTGCCTGATAGCCTTTTTCGTATCAGGTAACGCTAACGCGTGTGGCGATAAGCTGCTTCTGCTGAGTCGTGGCCTTAGATTTGAGCGCTCCGTTTCGGCACATCCGGCGTCAGTCTTGATGTTCGTGCGGCCGAATTCTCGAGCCGCAACCATTGCCGCAGACTCACAGCCAGCTTTGGAGCAGGCAGGTCATAAGATTCGCACGGTTCAGAATATCGACGAGGTCGCCGACACATTGAACTCGGCCGCGTACGACCTCCTTTTGGCCGACGTTGAGGATGTTCCCGCAATTGAGCAAAGAATTGGTTCGATGTCAACCAAGCCCCTGGTGGTGCCGGTAGTCTATAAGGGATGGAAACAGGATTCCGCGCCACATTCAATGCAATACGCGTACGTCCTTGTAAGCCCGGGTAAGGTCGGCAATTATGTTTCTGCCATCGACAAGGCGATGAAATTGAAGCTCAAGCGGCAGAAGTCATAAGCCGCCCGGGTTCAAAGGAAGGACACCCCTTTGTGTCGGGTCGGGGTTCTTACGGCGTGGACCTTACTCTTGTATTTGGCCCCTGCGCATCTAATGTGCGGTCAGGCATGGATCCCGCGAAAGGGTGAGGGTTCGGTTGCGGTCGTCTATCAAAACGTCGCGATCGTAGATCATTTAAACGGAGATGGCAGCAGGTTCGATGGGGGACAGGTTCAGGCTCACGGGGTCTTGACGTATGCGGAATATGGTCTGCGCAGCAACCTGGCATTGAACCTCAGCCTTCCGTACATTGCTTCAAGTTACCACGGTGACAAGCCGCACCAGCTTCCCATTGATAATGGAGATTATCACAGTACCTTTCAGGACTTCGGGATAGGCCTCCGCTATAGTTTTGGCGCGCACGGGTTTGCTATCACTCCATTCATCGCCGGAGTGGTCCCCAGCCATGGTTACGAGTTCTTCGCCCATTCGGCCGTGGGCAACCGTGTACCAGAGTTGCGACTGGGCGCATACGTTGGGCGACAATTGGCTCCGCGCCTCCCGAAGGCCTATTTCCAAGTACGTTATTCCTATGGCATAACAAAAAGAGTAGACGGCGTTCGGCCCAACCACAGCAATTTTGATTCAGAGTTTGGGTATTTCGTCACTAGACGCTTGGCCATCCGGGCCCTGGAAGGATTTCAGGTTTCTCACGACGGCCTCAATTCTCCGCAAGATTTCCCCTCGCGGACTGACTATCGCTGGCGTCATCACGACCAAACTCTCCGTGTCAATTTCCTCAATCTGGGCGGTGGAGTGAGTGTCGCTGTTAGCAAATCGGTGGATGTGTTTGCCTCGGTGGTGACCACGGTGTGGGGCGAGAACGGTCACGCCTTGCAACGTGGCCTGTCAGTGGGAGTGAATTGGAATTTCCGCTCTCGTCGAGCCGAGTCCCAAGTCGCATCTCAAGAGCTCCACCGGGTCGTCACACAGACCCACACTCACTCGCACTAATTCCGCTAAATCTGTTTGGATTGTGAATACAAGATAGCGGACTGGCATCATTGGAAGCTTTGGATAGAAGCTGCCACTGACCGCTGTCGGTCAAGCGTAAGCTAGAAATTTGCAGGTTGAGATGCGATGATTTTCTATCAAACCACAGCCGCCGAATGACCTATGCCACACGTCCAACTGCTGAACGCAGAAGCCGGAGTAGCCAAGCGGTTGATCGAGCGGCTTCGCGCTAGTGGCTACACGGTTGCGTGCAGCGACACGATTCCTGTCCGCTCGCTACGCGAGTCCCCTCCCCAGGCGGTGCTGATCGCCCTGGCGCGCTTGCCCTCGCGCGGCCGGCATCTGGCGATGTGGATGCGCTCGCAGGAGGCGATCCGAAGCATTCCCATCGTGTTTGTGGACGGCGATCCCGAGAAAGTCCAGAGGATTCGCGCGCAGCTGCCGGATGCCATCTACACCTCTCGCGCGAAGCTGGCAGGCGCGCTCAAGAGGGCCAAGCCGCTGGCAAGCCCGGCCTTGGGCTATGGGAATCGCACAACAGCACAAAAGCTCGGCATCCGAGACGGGTCACGCGTCGCGGTGATCGATGCACCGCCGGGCTATGCCAAGTTGGTGGGCCCCCTTCCGCCCGATGCGTCGCTGGAAGAAGGCTCGGAAGAAACGCTTCCAGTCACGCTTTTGTTTGTCCGCGATCCTGAGGCGTACCTTGCCGAGCTCCCGCGTATGCGCAAGCTAGCCGCCGCAGGAAGTCGGCTGTGCCTGATCTATCCCAAGCGGCAAGCGGCGAGCAAGCACCGGGACAGCGGAATCACTCAACTGTTCATCCGCGAATCCGCCGAGGCGGTGGGGTTAGTCCCCTATAGAATTTGTTCGGTGAACAAGACGTGGAGCGGACTGCTGTTCACTTTGAGGAAATAACCGCAGCGTCCAATTTTTTTCTTCGAGGCTCGGAGAGCACCTGCCTAGACAGAAAGTGCTCTGTTTTTGTGTGAATGGGAGTGCGCTGCGCTCGAAAGTGGTTTAGAATAAAATGATTACAAGGATGGGCGTGTAGCTCAGCTGGGAGAGCATCTGCTTTGCAAGCACGTCGTCATCTCACCTAAGCCGTTGAATCGGCGTCTCTTAAGAGTGCAAACCCCTCTGCTAGTTGGGCTACTCATTGGGCTACAGATAATAATAAGGATACGTTGTCCAAGTTTGGACAAACACTCCGAAAAATGAACTTGATTCGAGCGCGACCGGAAGAACGATCTCGGCTTGCTTTTCTGCAATCGGCAAAGCGACTCGCGGCGTAATTCAAAACCCTGAAAATACGACGGCCCGGAAATTCGACAGAGCTTCCGGGCCGTTTTGGTGTCCCGAGAATGATCGACAGCTTGGAGGTGCAAGTCCTCTTCACAACGCGATGGACGTGAATGATAGCTAAAGCCCAGCAATGCTATCGCCGGCTCACGGGCATTCAAGAAGCCGAAACTGAGGGCGCAAACCGCTGGATGGAGTTTTTGCGTATCACAGATCGAGACGCGTATCGCGTGCCTTGTATACCTCTCCCATCCCGCCCGCACCGAGCAGTGCAAGGATCTCATAAGGTCCAAGTCGAGTCGCCGGGGCCAGTGCCATGATTGGCCGCGATTATACCGCGAGAACTTCGTGGACGGTTGAGGGAGTCATTTGGAATTAAGGGCAACCTCTCAGGCTATGCGCTGCGAGCCAATTTGCCGATACTTATTTCGGAGCGGGTTTCTCGGGGATAGATGTGGAGGGGTTCAGCTTCTCCAATTGTGCCATTCGTTCCCTGACCTGATCTGCGTTCTTTGCCTGTGGGGCCACCCTCAAATATGTTTGCATTTCTGTGATGGCGGTGGCGTAGTCATTTTTCTGAGTAAAAATTTCAGCCAGTAACAGGTGCACTTGCGGAAAACGATGGCGCTGGTCAAGCCGCTCCGCCTGGAGCCCGCTCTTTTTGGCGTCTTCGATCTTTTTGAGGTTGTAATTTGCGACCGAGTTCAAGAAATAGGCGTCGGGGTAATTCAATGGATCGCTATCCAAGATGTGACTGCTAAGATTAGCCAGCTCTGTCCAGTTTTCCGCCTCGCCGGCCAATAACGCGAGCGAAAAATAAGGCGGCAGGAATTTGTCATCCGCAGTAGTGGCCTTGGTATACGCCGTGTGAGCCTCATCCTTTTGGTTTTGCTTTTGTAAGACAGCGCCTAGCTGAAACCAAGCGTTCGCGTGCTTGGGATAGATCGCCACTGCCTTTTCAAAGTAACCGCGTGCGTCGGGAAGTTTGCCCTTCTTCTCGGCTTCGAGGCCTTTCTCATAAGCTTTTCTGGCGTCTTTCGGAGCTTGGTAGCTGGTGGCGCTTACTGTCGTCCCTTCAATCTTTGCGCCTCTCTGCACCATAATCGAGCCTACGTTAATGCTGCCGGCGGAAGGCTGGAATTGCACCAGGCTTGCGAAACTTGAGCGAAAACCAGCAACAGAGGCCCGTATCTCGCAATTCATCAACTCGCGTCGCGGAATCCCCATCTGCGGATCCCTGCCAGGCATGCCATATTGCGAAACACGGTCAGGCGCAGAGTCGCCGCTAGCATCAAGCGGAAAATCGGCCATCGATCCCATTTGCATGCTGAAGTCGCCGCGAGGACTTGCATGCACCTGTTGACGCACCCTGCCATTACACACGCGCTCCACCACAACATCGTGGGGAATGGGTGAGCCGTCGTCGGTGGCAACGCGTCCCATGAGAAACATCACGAGATCGTCGGTCGGCGGACGTGGCTGCAAAATCGGGGGCGAGGGATTGGGATTTACAGGACGGCCTGGCGCCGTGGATGGCGGAGGCCCAGGCGCAGGCGAGGGAGCTGGAGTAGGAGGTGGCGCTGGCTGCTGTGCGGAAGCAACTGGCACTAGGAGACCCGTTGCCAACGCCAGCTCGACGAAAACGCGCAAGCGAGGGTTCATAGGTCTACTCCTAGGAAAGCAACGTCTCGCGTAATACTAAGGCGCAAGTCAGTTCACGTCAAGGCTTCCGAATGAAGTTAACAGGGTAGCCTCGATCTCGCGCGCAAATGTCGGGAAACTTGGCCACATGCCTGATCGACTTATCGGGAGTTGACCGCTGGAGTTGACCGCTGGAGTTGACCGCTGGAGTTGTATTAATCTGTCTAAGAGGGCACAGTGACCCGGCCTGACATCTGATTGGCACTATCGAGATTAGCCGGTCGGATGAAAAAACGCCGACTTTGTTCCAGTCCGCGTTCACGGTGGTTACAACGCAGGCGACACCTAGAAGCGGCTTCCTTAAACCAACACGGGCTCTTTCGCCATTCGCACGTTGCCGTGTTGTAGTTCTTTCCGCAGGAATCGCAGAATAGTGCCCGGTAAGTTGTGGCTGGCGAATTGTTATTTTGCCAACAATTCCATAGCATTTTCGGTCCTGCTACGCATTATAAGAGTGCGCCCCTTCTGAGGTAAGTTTTGAGCGTTGGCCTCAAGAAGAAAGGAGCACCTGATAATGCGTAGCAGGATGGGGAATCCTGAGGAATCATGGGCGAAATAGCAATTCGCCAGGGACAGGTTAAACTGACGTCTATTAAGACTGTTGCTTCCGACTGCCGGAAGCAACACTGCACCTGGTGAACGCGCATACCGTCAATTTTGAAACGCCTTCAAATGTGCGGCAGAAACGGTTACTCCGCGCGGGCGGATAGCTCAGTTGGGAGTGTGGTTCACCTATCGCTCACCCAAAACGTTATAGAAATAAACAATATGACCTCCAATATGACTACCTTGGAGGTCGCGATGAGCCCCGAATTGAACTAAATGCTTGTTGAGCACCGATAGCATTTGCAAATTGGGTTTGAGCGCGAGTGTCAGCACCTCCGGGTGACTGGGTGATTCCTCCAATTACGACATCACAAAGCCCGAGCGGATCGACCCGGCCAAGCGGGTTGTTTGTCACGTAGGCGTAACGGTTCCAAGACTGGGGATTGGAGAGATCTGCGGCTAAGCCAAGGGGGTCAGGCGAAGGCCAGCGTCCCTGAATGCTGTACTCGCGAGCGAGGAAGTCGTAGTCGCCCGAAACTGTGTCCTGACTCTGGCCGGTGAAGGAGAGATCGGCGGTGCCGGGAGCATGTTGTATTCAGTTCATCGACCTCCCGGTAGGCGATTCCCCTCCGTATCTGCTCAAAGGCGCGACGCGGGTCATTCGTGTGGAGGAAGATATTCATTTCTCCTGACCCAAAATCGTGTCTGTCCACTTCGACTTGCTCGCCTAGCTTTTCAACTAATAAGTGTTCAATCTCAACCATTCGGTCGAAATCGTTTACCGACGATGCAGGCCACTGCAGAACGACTTGGAATTTCATAGCTGAAGAGCCTACCAAAATTCTCCCAGCCCTGCAGCGGCAGGGTAACTCCCGATTAGTTCGAATGTATAAGTCAGCGAGGAGCGCATGGCGTAAAAAAGCTGAACTCAGCGCATCAAAACCGACTCCAAAAGGGCGCCCTTTTATAATGCGGTAAATCAGGAGTTGATGGGTTTTTCTTTTTTATTTGCAGCACCGAAAAACGACTTAATATTGGAGTTATTTAGCCAAAATAATAGAAACACGGCAAGGGCGGCTTCCGACCCAATCATCACCCGCTCGATTATTCCGACTCGGAAAAAGTAACGCAGATTGTAAAGGGCAAGAGGCGACGTGAGCAGAACGAGTATCCTCGCCCAATTCCGACCTTCCCAGTAAAACCAAAGCACGAGGTATCCGATAACAATGAGTATTGTGAAAATGACGAATGTGACGCGCGCGTTGGGCTTGGACCAGTCGATTATTGCCCAGCCCATAGCATTGGTAATTGACATGAGTATCGATGTTTCCGTGAGTCCTTTGGGCCGCTTAGAGTCGCGCATCATTCGTTAGGATATACCAAGGGCCTGATTAGTTGAATGTATAGGTCAAGGGAGGAGCGCATGGTGTAAAAGAGCTGAACTCAGCGCATCAAAACCTACTTCTCCACACATTGGGATTTGAGCAGATTTCACTTGTACGATTTGCGCGTTATACGTCCAAGTGGATGGTGCAAGAGGCTGCAAGATTCTCCGTCATGTGCGTTCTAAGTGTTGGAATGAAAACAAGGAGGACTACAAGTGGTAGATTTTTGCGCCAGTCGTGGCAAGTGGTAATGAGGAGGATGAGAGCTTTTGTGATGAACCACAAGAAACTTAGCGCAGTCATCGGGTTCATTGCGCTGCTTGTCGCCCTAGTCGAAGCATGGTCTGTCGCGGCCCCGGTGCGGGGTCGAATGGCGGCACGCTTCGACGTGCGGCACGAACATTACAAGATACTGGCCTATGGCCAATCTGGCGTTCTGAGTACGGTCACCTGTTGAAAGAGAAGTACGGCATAGAGATGCACACTGTCGCTCTCTGCATTGTGTCCAAAACCTTGCGCTCGTATGTTGATAGTTATGACGAAGTTAGTGCTGCTGCTGCCAATCGTAAGTTTGGGCACGACGTTTTCAAGGAGTGTGCGGAAGAGGTCAGAAAGAGCCGGGAAGGTCGAAGAGCAGTGAGCACGGGTAAGGATTGATTTTCTTCGGCGCTCCGAGGCTATTCGCTTCCAAGCTCCTAGTTAAGACTGTTGCTTCCGACTGCCGGAAGCAACACTGCACCTGGTGAACGCGCATACCGTCAATTCGAAACGCCTTCAAATGTGCCGGCAGAAACGGTTACTCCGCGCGGGCGGATAGCTCAGTTGGGAGAGCACCTGCCTAGACAGAAAGTGCTCTGTTTTTATGTGAATGGGAGTGCGCTGCGCTCGAAAATGTTTTAGAATTAAGTGGTTACAAGGATGGGCGTGTAGCTCAGCTGGGAGAGCACCTGCTTTGCAAACACGTCTTCAACTCACCTAAGCCGTTGAATCGGCGTCTCTTAAGAGTGCAAACCCCTCTGCTAGTTGGGCTACTCATTGGGCTACAGATAATAAGGATACGTTGTCCAAGTTTGGACAAACACTCCGAAAAATGAACTTGATTCGAGCACGACCGGAAGAACGATCTCGGCTTGCTTTTCTGCAATCGGAGAAGCGACTCGTGGCGTAATTCAAAACCCTGAAAATGCGACGGCCCGGGAATTCGAAAGAGTTTCCGCGTCGTTTTGCTTTCTCTCTCTTAATATCAATTTGTTTTCGGCGTTGGGTTCTACTCTCCCCGCCTCCACCATTCTTTCTTTTGATTTGGAAGGGATTATTTCCACGGGCTCTTCCGTGTACTCCCGTGTAGGTATTGCGTCGGATTGTGGTCCGGTCAAGTCCTCCGAACATCCGCTTCTAATTGCTCTTGTCGTGCTCCCATCAGCGGCACTGTTTGCACGCCTCGGGATGCGCCGCGTGACGATGTTTTGGCGCATCCCAATAAACTTCACGCTACGTTACCTTCCATTTCGATCTCCCGCCTTCGTTTCGACCATCTCGCCCTGTTGTGGTTCGCCAAAATGCCGTCCGATATGACACCCTTAGGAGAGCTTTCTAGCAAGAAATAACAATGTTACTTGGAGCAAGACGGCTCGGATGGATTTTTTGCGGACCACAGTGGAATGCCCAATTCTAGTCTCGTTTTGTACTCAGGACGACCTTGAATGCCCACATTCATATGAAATAGACCGCCTCCGAAGTAGCCCGAATCGGGATCATAACCAGGCGGCATCACCGGCATCGGTTCCGATTTCGCAGCGGACGTGACGAAAATATCCCGCAGGTCTGGGCCCCCAAACATCAGCGAAGAAACCTGTTTTGCGGGAACGTAAAGTCGACGTTCTAACCTGCCATCGGGATCGTATCGCGAAATGCAGCTACCATACCATTCCGCTGACCACACAAAGCCTTCGGCATCTACCGTCAGTCCGTCAGGCAGCCCCGCATTGCTGTCGACCCTGACGAAAGTTCGGCGACCGCTCGTGCGTCCGATGACTCGGTCGTAAGTGTACGCATAGATTAAACGGGCCACCGAATCGGTGAAGTACAAAGTCCTCCCGTCGGGCGAAAATCCAAGTCCATTGGCGAGGTGAAAACCTTCATCCAATATCTGAATCGCCCCGTCGGTTTGCACGCAGAAAAGCTTGCCGAAAGGATATTTGTCACTGGGACTATAGAACGACGACCCCGCGAGAACACGCCCATCTGGATCTGCAATGCAGTCGTTCAACTGCAACTTCTCTTCCCCAACTTCGCTGGCAACTAGCACCGGCCTATCTGTTTTGTTCCAAAACCAAACACCGGAATTGTTCGAAAAAACGAATCCTCCGGATTGATCGAGGGCGCAACCGTTTACCTCGAAATCTGCCAGAACAAGTGCTCTTCGTTTAGTTTTCGCGTCATAACTGTAGAATTTGCGGCCGACACAATCGCTCCAGTAGAGCGCCTGGTTCGCTGCGTCCCAGAGTGGAGCTTCGCCACAAAGATTGGTGTCGTCGCAAACGATGGAACAGGTAGACATTGTGTTCTTTTCTAGCAAGACTAGCCAAAGCCAGATTCGGCCAGATGACCAGAACTCCCCCTGCACTCAGGAGTCCGGAATTGCTACAGTCAACTCATTTATGGGTACAGCTCAGTTCCGATTAGCGTTGAATCATAAGGAGTAAACTGCCCACGCTTAAGATACAGTTCGTGATACTTCATGAGCTTTGCCTCATCCACATCCACTCCGATTCCACATCCGCCGGGTAGACCCCAATCCGGCGCGTTCGTAATGGGGATCGTATCTACAACGATGTCGTCAGTCATCATGTGGGCAGTCTGCTGATTCCCATCGACAATGTTTGGAAGAGTGAGCAGAATGTGGTGAAACGCTGTTGCGGCTATTCCAAGTTCGCCGTGAGTGTGGCGGCAGATCTGTAGGCCTTCAAAGTGCACCAGCCAGGCCAGCCGTTGGAATTGCGCCAGTGAGCCAGTGAAGTAAGGGCTGAAACAGTACACATCTGCGGTCCGGGCGGTTATTTGTCTAAACGCGTCCGCAACGGTCCAGGTACCTTCATTGGCTGAAACCGCGATATTGCAGCGCCTGCGGACTTCCTGCATGCCTGTGATCGGATCTTGAACGACCGGCTGTTCGATAAAATCGATTCCGAATTCATCCAGCCGGGCCAGATTCCGCAGAGCTTCATTAACTTTCCAGGCTCCATTCGCGTCGAGCCGGATCTTTGCTTTCGGGCCGATCGTCTTACGTAAAGTCCGAACCATTTGGAGTTCGGCATCGATATTTATGCCGACCTTTAGATAAAACACTTGAAATCCCTTCTCCACCCCACAAAGCGCCTGCTTGGAAATCTGTTCGTTCGTTCCCTGGGAACAGTAGTAAAAGTAATTCGCCCGCTCTCGAACCTTTCCGCCGAACAGCCTATAAAGCGGTTGACCACACGCTTTCCCGCAGATATCCCAAAGAGCCATGTCGATCCCTGGATACGCAAAACACGCGGTGTGCTGGCGCCACGCCCAGATTCCGCGATGCCACAATTCCTGACGTATCTGTTCGCTTTCCCAGGGATCACGGCCGACGACGAATGGAACCATCGCTCTGAGCGCCTCCAAGACCGATTTCACATCCGCGCCGCTACAGCTCTCGCCCCACCCCACTACTCCATTGTCCGTTGTGGCCTTCACAACAATGTCTGTAACGCCATCTCGATTGACCAACGAACTCACCTCTCGGTGCGTGTACGGGATGCTTACGGGAAGGAACTCAAGCTTTGCTATTTTCATGATGAAGTATGCTGTCTAGCCGCCCTCTATAACGATCGTGAATGTCCTGCCTTCGGCGTCACCGTCATGACCTATTCCGAAGGGCTATCTACTTGAAACTCAAGGCTGCCGGGCCGCCTCCCCGACTGCACCAATTTTCGTAGCTCGTTGGTTAGTCTGAGGAACCGACCAAGTGTGGCTCCCCGGTCCATCGCGCTTGAGGCCACGCGGTCGTGGAAGACATCCACAGGACTCCGTGCTTGCCGGAAGGTTGATGAAATCGATAGAACTACTTCTGCCCCACGCAGTCCGACCTATAAAGGCTGGTTGAATCCGGATCCCAAACCGGCCCTCACCGCACAGGTCTCCGTAATCGGCTGTGACTCTGAACTCGGCAATTTCATCGCACGTTGGTGTTTGTCGACGGGCTTCCGCAGCTCCGATCTGGTGGTCAGGTTTGACTCCGTAATAGTCAAACCGATCGAACCAAACTAGTGCTGTCAAGCCATTCCCCAGCGCTGTAACCCTGACCACGTGCTGGTCCTCATCGGTACAGTACTTAAACCCTGATCGGTGCACTGACGTATTAATGAGCTGCTACCTAACGGCTTTGAGCTGCTTTCGCAACCTCGCGGAGAGCTGGTCAAATTGCTTCGCGGCAAGCTTCTCAGCCTGAAGGTAACCTTCAGGTGTCGCATCCTTGCCCTCCAAGTATTCCATAACCACTTTTTCGACCGCGACAAACTCCTCACATGCGCCTGCCACTTGCTCTACAATATCATTGGGAATCAGTACCACACCATTCGCATCCGCGTGTAGGATGTCGCCCGGGCGCACGGTGAGACCACATATCCATACGGGAGTGTGTATATCCTCGATCCGACAGTAACCATGGGACACGATGATTGACGATGCGAACACAGGAAAATTCAACTGACGAACGGCCAAGATGTCCCGGGCTCCGCCGCTGGTGATTATCGCTGCGCAACCAAATCGCTTGTAGGCCCTACACATAACCTCTCCCAGAGTCGCTGCCATCGGCGGGTCATCCAGATCCTGGATAACCGCGATCCTTGGCTCCGGGAGTGCGCCCATTTCCTTTAGCTGCTCGGGGAACTTCACATAAACATTTGGGTCATCCGAGGGGTAGGCCGCCCGAAAAGTTGCAGTCGTCGCATAACCTACTACCGGCGGAAGCTCCGGATAGACTGCCCGAACAGAGCCGCGCACATGGCCAGCCGTACTCGGACGAACCTGGAACAGTTCAATGACGTTAGCAACCGTCGCTGAATCGTAGTTTCTCAGGGTCTTAAATGCGTTTGACGGGATGTGCTTTACACTGACGGAAACTTGTGCCATAAAACCCTCCCAATTTGATCTGAACTGATAAACCAACCGCAACCAGCCGCGAGCGGTAAGAATGATTGCGGGGCTCCCTCCGGCGCCAGTTCACCGATAGTTGGAGGATAGGACTAGCGACGGCACACCGATGAGATCCGAAGTGTGATTCTTGCCATCAACGGATCTCATGATGCCGTCACGTAGGCTGCGTGGAAAGCAGCATCTTCGGGCCGCACGCCCTCGAAGCGTATGTCGATCCGAAACGGTCCGGCGGAAACAGGCAGCGCATCGCTGCTCTTCCACCGCACCGGGAAGCGCAGGTGACTTTCTCCAATTTTTGCGGCATCCGAATCACTATAACCAGCAATGGGCCGAAAGCCCTCCGTGAGCAGGCCGACACGTAAGTAGCTGTATTGACCGAGGCCGCTGGCGTTGATAAACAACTTGGCTCCCTGTTTCGATGCCTGGATGGGACAGGAGATCGCGCGCGGAGATTCGGGAAGGAAGGGTCGTAACATTCCCAGCCGATCTTGTTGCCACGTAACCATTCGTACGCCGCTGTTTTCAGTGCCCAGCCCCTGTGGCGAACCGACGGGCAAAACGGAGTACCAGTAGAGCGTCTGATTCCCAAAGTTCTCCATTCCTTGTCCCTGCATTAGAGCCGGGAAAACACCTTTGGTACTCTCAGGTGTCTCCTGTGCCTCTATAAAGCGGAATCCGGGAATCGGCTCATAGAAGTGCAGAGCGTCGTGTGACAGGGCAAGACCCAGATCTATCACCGCGAGCCTGCGGTCTCCGGAGAAATGGCCATGCCACTGGCCATAAATGCCAATGAGTACATTGCCCCGATTCCAGAGAGCCGCTCCCATATGGATCTGTTCCCCCTCGCTCTTTTTGCCGCGGCCTACGGTCGAAGGGCCGGCGAGATCGGGTGTGCGATCTAACCCTAAGGCGGAGCAGGGAGACCAGAGTTCAAAATCCTCCGAGACAAAGGTGTCTAAGCGCCGTCCCCCCACCAGTGAATGCGCATTACTTTCTACGTGGCCGTTCACGTAATAGAGGCCGCGGAATTTTGTAACGCAAGTCATCTCCTGAAACGGGCCAACAGGATTCTTAGGCGAGCGTTTCCAACGCAGCCCGTCGGAACTAAAAGCAACGTACAAGCGCATGCGAGGATGATGACCCAGGTCTTCGGCACGAACAGGTACGCCAGCCTCATAGGCGAGCTTGAAACGGCGGTTTGGGTCGGGATCTTCC
>DATNLZ010000136.1:0-3337 GCA_035602605.1 Candidatus Dormiibacterota bacterium | reverse complement strand
GCCGGCACCAATTTTGCGCGCGTTATCAGTCGGGATCCGAGGTCGTAATCCATCTCTCGAGCCACTGATTTCCTTCCACGACGATACTTCCCACGACAGTTCCCGGCACGAAGAGCGCAAGGGCCAACCGGCCATCCGAGCCGCTAACGGTGAGCGAGCCGCTGGGGACATGAACCAGGCAAGCAGCACCGCGGCAATGCCCAGGGCCGCGATACCCTTCTAGGACCCCCGAGTTTAGCGAACAACACGCCGTCCATAATGTCGCCCCGTGGTGTTTCCGCCTCAACCGTCACGCCCCGAAAATTGTTTGACTCGCCTCGCATCCAGCAGCAGTCCAGATGGTCCAGAGGTAGTATGCTCAACTCGCATCCCGACGGATAAAATGCTCGAAAATCCGGAGACGGGGCCGCGGGAACAGTTCACATGAATCTATCGGTTGGAGCTTAGGAGCAGAGGCATGAATGATCGCGCGGAAGCTCCCAGCATTCTGCGTGAATCTGCTGTCATCGTATTCGTCAACTCCATAGCCGGTGGAGGCCGGGCGCACTTTTATCTTACGCAAATCCAGAAACTATTCGAATCGTTCCAAGTTCATGCGCAATTTGTAATGACGAGCAGTGCGCGGGAACTCGAGTCGTCCGCGCAAAATGCCATTTCGCAAGGACACCGAGTGCTTTTTGCGATGGGTGGGGATGGAACGTTTCAGGCGCTAGCGAATGCGGCGTTCGGGGCCGAGGCACTCTTGGGTGTCCTCCCCGTCGGCGGAGGAAATGATTTCGCAGCCGCGCTTGGGTTGCCAGACGATCCCGTCAAAGCGGGGGAAGCCATCCTGCGGGGCTGTCAGCGCTTTGTGGATCTTGTGAGAGTACGTACAGCCGAGGGGCGAACGCGGTTGTACGCAGGTGGCGGAGGTATTGGACTTGACGCAGAGGCAGCGCGCTACGCGAGTGGTGCGTATCGATGGCTTCCCGGTCGATTGCGTTATATCGCGTCAGCCCTACGAGCACTGGTGGGGTACGTGCCCATCGAAGTCCGCATCGACTTTCCGGGCACCGATCTCATTTCGTGGGAAGCGAAAGCGTTACTGGCAGCGGTGTTAAATTCCCCGACCTATGGTGCTGGTGTGAGACTGGCCCCCGGTGCGACTCTTGACGATGAGTCGCTCCATGTTATTTTGATCGAAGACATAGGCACATTCGGAGTATTGCGGCTACTACCGCGGCTGATGGGGACCGGTGAACTTCGAACTTCACTCCTGAAACGCTGGCGGGTATCAAAAGTGCGTCTGTCGACACGCAAGCCCTGCTTGTTTCACGGGGACGGAGAAATTCTTGGGCCGACCCCTGTCGAGATTGAAGTGGTTCCGCGAGCGGTGCGGGTGCTGGCGCCGGCGACGCCGTGAGATTTCCTACGGATTCGCGGGCTGTGCAATGGGCGTGCCGGCCGCGGCTGGCGCCGGCGTCACGTTTGTGGCCGGGCGCGGTTCCCTGCGACGGTGAGAAACGACCCTCAAGAAATCCGGATAAAATTCTTTCAAGATATTGTAGGCGCTGTTGTAGGCAAGATTGATGCCCCAATCCTCAAAAACACCGCTTGCCGAGCGATCCTGTTCAGGGTAGTAGGCCGTAGAAATGCCCTGTTGCAGCAACTGACCCAGGACTTGAGGAGTGTTAAAAGTTTGTCCACCAGCATCAGTGCGCGTGATCACCGTGCGCATGGCTGCGTAACGGATGCGGGACCACGGTGAACCATATCTCTTTCGGAAGTAACGGGGATCGTCTTTCAACACATGCGGCAAAAGGCCAAATATGAAAAAAGCCGACGTGACCTGGTCTGCTTCCGCTGCCCCAAATCGCTGGGCGTAGGGCCCCCACCCTTGTCCATAGTGAGGCTGCCCATCACTCGCCTGTTGGAGAGCGGCCTGAAACGCGTTTCCGATGTGGGCGCTGAAATCAACCGTCTGGTGGTACGCGAGAATATATTTTTCTCTAGGAGTAAGGGGCGCTTGGTTTTCCGGGATGTCATCCTTGGATTGGAAGTTGGGAATGAAGCCCAGAATCCGTTTTGGATTCTCATCCTGTTGAGCGTGGGGATCGGTTGCTTGACCGCTGGTGTTGGAAGGCGCCCCTGCTGGCGCTTTTGCCTTTTCCGTTGAAGAAGACTGCGTGGCAGGCGCGTCACTCTGCTTCGGCGTTGGAGCGTCCGGTTTGTCCTGAGCGGCGCAAGTTGCTGCGTTCGCGGCAGCCACAAGAAGCAGCACTGATAACCTATAGATTTTTCTGCGTCGCAAAATAATTCCCTCAGTCTTCAGAACGGCTCTCTATTTCGACGTTTCGTCAGTGTATCCGAGTCAGATGGTCGTTTCGAACAATTCAGCTATATTGAGAACCGCTTCGATCACCCGATAAGTTCGCAGTGCTGCCGCGCAAGGGAATAGCACAGCAGGTTAGCTTGTTTTCTTGTCGATTTTGAGATTCAGTACGATGTCCTTGCGGCTGTCGAAGCTGGAGACGGTACGGGTTGGGGATTTGGCACCCTCTTTTTCCGCGTGTAATTCGTAATCGGCATTGGGATCCAGGCCGCTGAAACGGTAGTTGCCAGTGTCATCGGTGTAGCTGCTGCGGACGGAATTGGTGCGCACGTTTTTCAGAAAAACGACACTGCCGGAAAGAGGGCTATCGGACTTGTCCACAACAACGCCGCGGACCGTGCGGAGCTGAGCTTCGTGCTTCTTGTCTTGGGCCACACCAACGGCCGCAAAGAGCGATAGAACCACCGCTAGACCGCAGATGCGTCGCCGCGCGTTCATTCCTTGCCTCCTGCAGTTGGCTGCATTCGGAACACCATGCTTTCCTCGTTCGCGCCGCTCTTCGTATCGATGGTGCGGGTCTGCTCCGCGAAACCTTTTGCGTGGACCACTATCTCGTAGTCTGAACCCTGGGGCACACGGACTGCAAATTCACCGCGGAAATTCGTGTAGCTCTCCCAGCGGAATTTCTTCTCTCCCGCCCTCCGGATGCGAAGCTGGACGCCCGGAAACGAGAGAGCCTTGTCCGTAAAGACCGTTCCGCGAATCAGGAAATCATTTATATGACTGTATTTTTTTTTGTCCGGTTTGCTCCGCGTGGCCGCAGACGCTTGCGAAGTGGGAGCAGAACTAGACGGCACTGGCACAGGTTCCTGGGCTTGTACATAGGGCACGCTGAACGAAGCGACAAACACTGCCGTGCAGAGAATCGTGATCCACTGCGGGCGGTGCATTAGGTTGCTCCTTGTAAGCTTAGATGGCGGCACAAGCGCAGGAGGATGCCAGGCGGGGTAGAGCATACCTGTTACT
>DATNLZ010000114.1:0-46131 GCA_035602605.1 Candidatus Dormiibacterota bacterium | reverse complement strand
GCTGACGCGGCGTCAGTGCTTGCACAACCGATACTTTCCTGTACTGGAGAAGGTCGTCGCTGCCGTCGAGATGCAGTTTGATAACTGGCGTAACGGAAACGAAACCCTACGCCGTCTATGCGCAATCACTTAAGACGCTGTGTATAGAACCCCCAATCCAATTTGCCTGACAAGGCAAGGTCATCATTCCAAATTGCTCAAGGTAAGTTTGGCTGGGAGGCCCGGACTCAAACCAGGATCGCCAGATTCAGACCTGTCATGGACTTCTGATGAGCGTCGAACGCTATCCGACGCGCGTGGCGCGCTTGTCCTGGCGCGCGCGTTGGTTTCGTATAAAGTAGAGCGCGAGAGTGCTACCGGAGTGAGTCTGGATATGCATGGCCACCTAAATAGCTTGGTCGCAGGTCGCTTTCGAAACGGTCATGGGCGCTTATTGACGGGGTGTCCCAACGTGCAGCGCCACCGGACTGTTGCGCCACTCGGTCGGTGGTGCTAATTCGGCCGCCCCGTTCTGCAGGCTCCCGGCATCCTTGCGCTTGCCAGTAAACGGTTGATACCACTGTGCCTTGAGCGCTGTGGACAAGCCTCGCAAGTTCAAGGAGAACGGTGCGGCGGTGTTGAGGAAGATTAAATACTCGATGCCCTCGTTGGCCAGGCAATAGCCGTCGCTGCTCAGTCCGTTTACCGGCTTCATTCGCCAGTAGCCGGTGGCTTCAAAGAATTCGCGCAGATGTTTAAAGTAGGTATATCCAGGTGGCGTATCTTCAGGACGGATGATATCCCATGCGGTATAGGTATAGTAATACGCCCCGAACCCACCGGCCATGTAGACCTCCCAGGCGCGCCGGCAGACCTCTTCAGGCGATTGCGCAACATTGTAAGTCTTGTCGTTCAAGCCTTTGGGTCCACACTCGTACCCGAACTCCGTGTTGATAACCGGCCAAGCGTGCTGTTGGAGATGATTCAACATTGTGTCCCGCCACTTTGAGTGCTGCTGATCCGAGCGGTAATCCAGGAGATCGTCATACCCGCCGCGATCGTAGATCGCATGGTCGTCGTGAACCGTTATAAGCCGCCGATACGGATCATTGGCACGAATGAAGCGTAGCCGTCCGACCTTATAAGCCAGATCCTTTTCGTTGTTCGCTTCCTTGGAAAGATCCCAACTGACATTCGGATACGCCGAATATCGCGCGATCAGCCAGCGGAAATAAAGATCGTCTTCGGCACTGCCGTTCGCGGGCCAATTCACTTGTTTGTTGTAGACCTTGATGAAAATGTGGGCCACGATCCCACGCCGGTACATCGCTTGGATCACGCGATCGTAGTGTCGCCAATACGGCAAATTGAAGCGGGTATGGTCCGGCTTGTCGTTAGTACCCTCCCAGGCATAGAGGGGCGGGGGACCGAAGTCATCCTCGGCGGTCTTGCCCTTCCTCCAGCTCGTATCGTGGGCATAGGTATTGAGAATGATGAAGTTGAATCCGTACTGCGCCAGTTTGTCGAGGAAGGCATTGATTGTCTTTAACGCTGGATCGGTTGTATCCAGCGCCCAAAGCCAATCGCATTCATAACCTATGGGTAAAAAGCGAGTGCCGTCCTCAAGTATGAACTGGTGCAGATGCTGAGGGTCTACTCGCAAGGCACCATGAATATAGGCGGAAGAATTGGGGACGCAAACGAACGAGCTTCGTTGGTTGTCTAATTCGCGCACGCTGCTACGTGTCACCAGTGACCACTGTCCTTCGACGGTGGGTGACACTCGCACTTTCCACGTTCCCTCGCTGTCGAAGAACCCGGGAACATTGAATTTGATCCCGACGGGCCCGATCACATCCGCCGAAAAGGCGACGAGGAATGGATTGCCTTGTTTAGCGCTGCGGGAGAACGCAAAATCGTGAGGCTGCCATCGCGCCACCTGAATGTCAGCCGCCATCATCGGCGAGGCGAACCAGATCAAAATCAGCACAACGACATGCGTGCAAATGGATCGAATTTGCATTATCCGCCCTTTATGGAAGTAACGTCCCAAACTTGTAGTCGTCCCATTCAATTTTATACCGCGAATGATCCGTTCATTTGCAGGAATTTCACATTGGGATCTCGGCGGACTTGGTCGCCTTGGGTGACGGAGTGTTAGCCGTGCAGGACCACACTCTTCGACCCCTGATCTAGAACTAACCAGAGTTACGCGCGACCGCTTGGTAGTGCGATGTTCTACGTTAAAGGTCAGTGTTGGTCGCCGATTCATTCCAGGGGTTGGCAAGGGCAGCAGCAAGGAATCATTGCCCCGCAAAGGACTGACTCCGGTCAGAATTTCGTGCCACTCGTTTGTATCGAAGCAGCGGGTGAATAACGTCCAAGCAGTTCGTTCAATTCCTCCGGCCGAATCGGCTTCGCAATGTAGTCATCCATTCCGGCCTCAAGACAGCGCTCTTTGTCACCCACCATCGCATGAGCGGTCATTGCAATCACGGTCAGGTGATTCCCGGACGATTTCTCTTTCTCCCGAATCGCCGCTGTCGCTTCAAAACCGTCCATGTCAGGCATCTGAACGTCCATAAGAACTAGATCAAATGAGTCTTTTTCTAGAGCCACCAACGCTTCGTTACCGTTCCCTGCCGCTGTCACGGCATGCCCGCGCTTCTCCAGTAGCCGGGTCGCGAGCATTTGGTTTACGGCGTTGTCCTCGACTAGTAGAATGCGCAGGTGATGGCTATTCTCGCGGATGGAGTGGCGCGTAACGAGGGCAGGCGGGGTCTCTTTTATTGGTCTTGTACCCAACGCGGTCAAAACTGCGTCTAAGAGTTCTCCCTGTCGAACCGGTTTGGTCAGATAGGCGGCGATGCCTAGTTCCCGGCAGCGTTTAGCATCCCCACGCTGGCCGGCGGAACTTAACATCATAATCGTGGCCGCTCCCCATTCGGGTTTTCGCTTAATATACTCAGCTAACGCGAATCCGTCTATTTCGGGCATTTGGGCGTCGAGAAGAATGAGAGGAAAATTTCTTCCAAAGCCTTGCGCCTCGCTCAAGGTGGATATCGCTGCTGCCCCACTATCTACGGCGAGGGGCCGTGTGCCCCAGCTCGCAAGCATCTTTAGCAAGATTTGCCGGTTTGTCGCATTGTCATCTACGACGAGCACACGCATGTCACGCAACGTCGAAGGATCCCTAGGGACTATGGTTCTAGCGGACACCTTCTGCAATCCAAAGTGGGCAGTAAAGTGGAAACGGCTGCCTTTGCTCGGCTCACTTTCCACCCAAATCCGTCCGTGCATTAGTGCTACCAGGCGAGACGAAATGGTGAGACCCAGTCCCGTACCGCCGTAGGTGCGACTCATGGATCCGTCAGCTTGGGTAAAGGCCTCAAAGATTGCGACCTGCTTATCGACAGCAATTCCGATTCCCGTATCCGAAATTGTGAGGTGGAGTTGGATGTCATCATTACTCCGCCAATCTGCCTGGACGTAAAGAATCACTTCGCCACTCTCGGTGAACTTGATTGCGTTGCCGACCAAGTTCACAATGATCTGTTTCAACCGCCCCGGATCCCCCACGATTGCGTCCGGAACATCGGGCGCAAAGTCGTAGGCAAGTTCCAACCCTTTTTGATGAGCGCGGAGACTCAGCGTTTTCATCGTTTCGCCAATGGTGTCTCCAAGATTGAAGTCAATGACTTCGATCTCTAGCTTCCCGGCTTCGATCTTGGAATAATCCAGGATGTCATTGATTAGGGAGAGCAAGGAATCGGCAGACAACTTCGCCATGTTCAAGTACTCGCGTTGCTCGGAGTTTAGTTCTGTATCGAGAACCAGCTCCGTCATTCCCATGATTCCATTCATTGGCGTACGGATTTCGTGGCTCATGTTGGCAAGGAATTCGCTTTTGGCCCGGCTGGCTGCTTCTGCTGCCTCCTTCGCTTGTTGCATTGCATCTTCCGCGCGTTTCCGGACAGAAATATCCTGATAGATCCCTATGGAACCAACCACCTCGCCATTCACGACCAGCGGAACGCCGTGAAGTTCGACGTCCACCAGACTCCCGTCTTTTCTCATGCGTTGTGTCACCACAGTGGACGGTGTTCCGCCGAGTGTCCCCCTAGAAATGTTGCGGGCTTCCGCGAGGAGATCCCCGTGCGCCAAGAGTCCGTCGATCGGCTTCCCGATGATTTCCAGCCGTGAATATTGGAACATGTGCTCAAACGCTGGATTGCATAATTGACACTTCTCTGCGGCGTCCAGTACCAGAATAGCTAGCGGGCTATTTTCGATCAGGGCATTCAGATACGACGTCCGCTCCTGGACTCGTTTCTCGAGATCGTCATGTGCTTTCTGGATCGCGACGTCCCGCTGCTGGATGCGGTCGAGCATGCTGTTGAACTGGTCGAATAGAACACCGATTTCGTCCTGGCTTACCTTCGTAGCGCGGACCGAATAGTTTTCATGTGCGGAGACCGACGATGCTATCTTTGCCAGCTCCCGGATCGGCCCTGAAATCACGCGCTGCAATCGGTAGGACAACAGGAACGCAATTGCCAGCGAACCCAGTAATACAACGAAATCAATCGCCACGAACCGAAGTAATCGGTCATTGAGGTCTACTAGGTCTGCCTCAATGTAAATCATGCCGATGGAATCACCATTGAGGACTATGTTCTGGAACAAGACCATGTGCCGTGCCGCAACCGTGCTCCCTTGTCCTTGTACTGGAGGACAAGGATCGACTTCAGTCGGGTCCCGACTGTACTTCGTGACAATTTTTCCGTCGGAGTCGTAAATACAGGCATTCATCACATGCGGCCTGGCTTGCAGCGCGCTCAGGGTGTCCCGTGCCGATCCCGCATCATGGAAGGTAAGCGCCGCGGTGCTGTTCGATCCGATCATTTTCGCAGAGGCAATTAGATCTGCTGTCTTCGCGCGAAGAAAAGTAGTTCGATCATAGATGGTGAACACTGCGGACGCCACGAACAGGGCCACCGCGCAGGCGGCGATAACAATGCCTTGAAGCTTATGACGGATGGACATGTCCCGGTACGAACGCATTTCAGTTTACCTTCGGATGATCTTGATCGTGGATCTCTTGCGACGTCGGAAGGGGGGAATGACTCTGAGATTGTCGGAGCCTCAGAACTAAAATGCCCAACGCTGTGAAAATCGAGAGGGTGCCAAAACTTACTCTTGCAAACGCGCCAAACTCAATCCTGCTTGCATTTCGGGAGGCGAGAACGCGGAGAAATTTTCTGGGTGCCTTATGAGTTACCAAGCAGGGATGCGAGAAAATGCTCCGTTCGGCGTTCGAAGCCCGACGGGCTACTCGGAAAGCTCACAGCCAGACAATTGAAAAGGTTGGCTGGGAGGCCTGGACTCGAACCAGGATAGCCAGATTCAGAGTCTGGAGTCCTACCAATTGGACGACCTCCCAGAAGTTTAAAGTCTCTAGACTTACATCATACCCCGATCGCTAATTCAGGGGCAATTAAGGCAATCTGACCAACTTTGCCGCTAGTTTCAAAAGCGAAATCGGGCACGAGTCATTTCTTCGCTGCCGTGGCCAATCCACCTCTTGATAACCTCATGTCTTCCTTGAAACCAAGGATGACAGATCTCTTCGACGCTCCGCTGGACCGGGAACATCTACGAGAAAACCTGCCTCGATATGCTCCCGGAGAGTCTCTGATCGACGCTTCGGAAGATCGTTCTGGTATCGATGTCTATGACGAAAGCACGCCGGATTATGCCTTAATCTCCAGCCTTCGGCCGGCCGGAGGCGGAGAAGTGCTTAGCGTCTTTGGAAATCGCACGCAAACGAACGGCTTCGTGCTGCAGGAACTGCTCGACCCAACTGGGCTCCAAGTCCTTAACGGACCCGTGTTCAGCCTCGGGTCATCGCAATGCCACAGTTTACAGATAGTTGTTCGGGTCGATTATCTCCATGGTGTTCCCACCGGTATCGTCTATGTGACTCACCACCAGCGACAGTAGAAATCGGACTCGATGTCATAAGAAGCTGGAAGAAACCGTGTTGGCATCGGGCCAGCTTCCGCCGACGGCCAGGTTGGCAATGAGTTGCATCGACTCATCCCTATTTGCCCCTGTATACCGAATGATTGACGGTGTTGGGGGAAGCTTCGAAAGATACCCCTCGACCCAGCGGAGTGTAGGTTCCCAAAGCGTTCTTAAAAACTTCGCCGCATCATCGGTTAGAAAAAGAAAAACCATGTCCAAGAATTAATTTCCGGATTTCGCCTGCGGCACAACCGGGAGAACCAGCGCAGAGGGCCGCGACTTGTCGTGATAAATCTCATTCGTCGCCTTTACCATCCGCGTGCTAAGCGCCTGATCGTCGCCGGTGTTCAGGTTTCGATCGAATCGCGGGAAATTGCTGCTCGAAACTTCCAGCCTCAATTTATGCCCGGCGAGGAACACGTTGCTGGTTGCCCAGAGGTCGACCGTGATGCGGTACGTCTCTCCAGGGTTTGCTAGTTCCGGCTTTTCCTGCGAATTGCGGTAACGCATGCGGAGAATTCCTTCGGTCAAGTTTTGCGCGAGTCCGTTGGGCCACACGTCCACGAGCTTTCCTGTGAAATCGGTATCCACCGCGGAGGAGCTGACGTACAGGTCCAGCGAAACCGGGCCGGTCACCTCCGTATCCTGTGTAAACGCAGCCGTGGTAAACACCAGAACATCGTTACGTGCCTCCACGCTCCGCTGATCCTGCGGCCCCAAGCCGGCCGGCGGAACCGGGCCACAACACAGCGGACCGCCGATCGTTGCCGCAGCATCACTCGGATCGTAAACGTACTGATCGGGCTTTTCCTCGCCCGGAACCGCGGTGCTCAAGGAGCCATTCCCGCTCAAACTGTTCGCCCCGCCGCCTGAATGCAGGTAATAGCGCGTCGGTTTTGCACGCTTCAGTGGCCAGTCGTCCTCTTCGCGCCAGGTGTTCTTTCCCATCACAAAAATTTTCACCGGCTTTTCTTGCTCGACCCCGTTCGCTTGACCCTTCAGCAGCCAGTCGTACCAGCGGAGCGTCACATCATCCACATGAGCTGCTGCATTCTCGCCAAAATCCATCACGCCGATCTTCTGAGTTTCCGAGCCGCCGGCATGCCCGCCTATAAACACCAGCAAGCGTTGTCCCCGACGTGCCGCGTCGGTGCCGGCTTCTTTCTTCAGCCGGATGTAATTTCGCAGCGTCCCGCCTAGGAAGATGTCGTACCACGCGCCCTGGCCGAAGACCGGCACTTGAATCTGTGAATAGTGATCCTCAATGGACCACTGTTTCCAATAGTCGTCGTAATTCGGATGCCCCAGCCAGTCCTTGAAATAAGGCGCCAACTCGGCGGTCGTAGGAGTTTCCAGCTCCAGTACGGGGTACGACAGCAAGGGCAGCACTTTCGTCCAGTTCACCGCATTGCCGCTCGATTCCACGCGCCGCCGCATGGTGTTCATCGCCAACCCCGTGGTCCACGATTCGTTAAACCATTGCTCGAATGCTCCGCCTTGATACGTCCAGCCGTCGTGATAGTTCGACGCCGTCACGTTGGGGCATATTCCCGCCAGATGCGGTGGATGCGTGATCGCCGCCAAGTACTGCGTGGCTCCGACGTAAGAGCCCCCAAACATCCCCACCTTACCATTCGAATACGGCAATGCTGCGGCCCATTCGACTGTGTCGTAGCCGTCCTGCGCTTCGTTCTTGAACGGATACCAATCACCGTCGGAAGCGAAGCGTCCCCGCACGTCCTGCGCAACCACGACGTATCCGCTGCCTGCGGCCCGCAATGCGAATCCCATAGAGCCGGCCTTGTCATACGGTGTCCGCGTAAGCAATACCGGAAACGTCCCGTCCGTCTTGGGCCGGTAGATATCGGCGCGCAATGTCACGCCGTCGCGCATCTTTGCGGCAATGTTGCGGTCCACAGTGACTTCGTAGCTTCCGGCAGCCCCTGCCACCGGCACCACAAAGGCGAGAATCGGCACAACCAAGGTAAAGAGCAGGGCAAAGCATCCCGCCCCCTTGCTGCTGTGGTTCCCCTCTTTATCCACTTTATCCACTTGAGAAATCCTTCCTGGCACTCACTTTGAGACGCCCGCAGAATTGTGGAGACTAGTTAATGCTGCCAACGGTGAACCTGAATCTGCTCGCTAATCTCGATGCGCATCAAATCCTCGCCCACTTCGAGCGGACCCGAATACGTTTTTCGCATCTGCGCAGCCAAGTTGGGAGCCACCGCAGGGACAATGTGCGAATATACAGCCAGCTTGGGGTTTACCCGCGAGAAAACGGTTCCAGCCTGTTCCGGCGTGGTGTAATGTGCGATTACGTTTCGCACTTGTTCCGGAGTAAAATCTGCCGGCCCGCGAAACGTTTCGGGATCAATCACTTCGTGAATCAACACGTCAGCTCTCTGAGCGAAGCGAATGAGATTTTCCGAGTATCGCGTATCTCCAGAGAGCACCACGGAGTGCCCTGCAAAGTCGATTCGATAACCCGGCGCCGGTTTGATGGGAGCGTGATCGACGAAGAACGCTGTTACCTTGACTCCGTCCTTTTCATAAACGACGACACCTCCGGCAATATCCCTCGCTTCGAGCCGAACGCCTTGCCCCGATAGTTTTTCATCTACATCGCGCCGGATATGTATATCAAAGGCAAAGGCCTGTTCCATATGCGACATCATGTCTTCGGTTCCCGTGGGACCCCAGACGCGCAGGAGGGACCGACGGCCGTGGATCCAGCCGGTCAGCAACAGGTCGGGAATTCCCACAACATGATCGGAGTGCAGGTGCGTGAGAAACAGAGCCGTTACTTCTGCGAACTGTACGGGAATTTGCGCCAGACGTTGCGTCGCGCCGCGCCGCGGTCACAATCAAACAGCAACTTTTCCGTACCAGCTTCAACCAATATGCTTGGGCCGAAGCGGTCCATTCGCGGCGCCGGGCAACCAGTGCTCAGGAGCGTCACGGTAAGACCTCGTGTCTGGGGGGGAGCCTGTCCGTGCGCGCACGCCGCAAAGGCAGCCGTCGCCACGAGCAGCAAAACGAGTTTCAGGCATAGGTCCTCGCGATCTCGCGTCGTACTATTCATAGGAAGAGATCTCCAGGCAAATTGTTCAGGGAGTCTACTGGCGCAATGCAACCCCGTCAAGTTTGGTCTCTCGCGCGGCTTGATTTCTGATTCCGGGATATCCTTGGCCGCAAATCCTTGTCACGATTCGACCGAAGGGGGTTGAGGTGGTGCTGAAGATCGCTATTGTCCTGGCGTTCTGGTCAGCATATTCACCCTTCTGAAGGTGATCAAAGTGTTGTAATCAGTGTAGATTCTGGACACACGCTCGATGGCCGAGCGAGCCAGCCTCTTGCACAATGCGCGGTAAAGCGGCGGCCGGCGTTTCGAGCGCAGAATTCGAGGAAGGACAGGGTCTCATTCGCGATCCCTTCGGCTGACAACCGCTCTCCACCGGTCGAACAGTTCAGGTGAAGAGTTCCGACACCGCACGCCTGATCTGTCGATTCCGCATGAACCAGTTCCAGACTTTGCCTGTGCGCAGGTTCTCCGCGCTGAGAAGAGTGATTCCCACGTCGATGCCGATGACATCTTTGTTGGTCCAACCATTCGTCGGATGGAAGGCATCGACGAAGCCGTAGCGCTTGTAGACCCTCTCCCCGAACACACGGCGCATTTCCATCAGAGCTGGGACGCAGATCTCGGGAGCGAACATGAGTGAGCCGCCCGCGGCACAAGGCACCACCGTGCCGTCGATGGGTCCTTTGGCCGGAGGGCCGCCCCAGGCTTTATAGCCCTTGGCGCTGTCGGACGACGTGATGCCCCAAATATTTTCCGAATAACCCGGGAACTGGGTTCGAAGGTCGATGCAGAACTGCCGGTGGGCGCGCGTGGCTTCGACCGAATTGTCAAACCAGTTAGTCAGCGGTTGCTGCTTTTCGCGCCTGCCCCGAAAGTCGATCCATGCTTGCGAGTACTGATGGACGAACAACGGAGACGCTCCGCTGATGTATGTGTGCCCGGCGTAGCTTACGATCGGGCGCCTCCAGGCGTACCACGACTCTACGGGCATCGGAGAGGTAGCAGAAGCGATGCCCAGGAGATACATGATGCCGAGTTCGCAGTGATGGTCCCAGTAGTTTTTGGAGAAACCGTCCTCGGGTTTCCAGTGCATCGACAAAAAGGTTGGGTGGCCGTTCATCATCCACCGAAAGTCGATGCGGTCCCAAATTGCACGGGCCAGGCGGACAATTTCCGCATCCTTATTGAAGTACTCCTGGGCGGTGACAATTCCCGCCAGAAGCAGGGCCGTGTCTATCGAAGAGACTTCGCTGGTGCCCCTTCGCGTGCCGGTCGCGGAATCGACGAAGTGATAGTACCAGCCGTGCTCGTGTATCGACTTTTCGCCGTAGAAGCGAAGCGTGGCGAGAATCCGCTCGCGTGCTTGTGCGCGCGAAATCCAGCCGCGTTCGCTTGCGATGCACAGGCCGGTCAGTCCGAAGCCGGTTGCGGCACTCGATGCCGTAGGCCGCTGGTCGGGTGCGCCGCTATCGGCCAAGGCGCGATCGCGAACTAGCCCGGTCTCCGCGTTGGCCTGTTCCCAAAAGAACAGGAACGAGCGGTGGGACAGGTCTTCCAGAAACTGGTCTTCCTCCTTCCCCCTTGCGAGTCGACGGCCCACGACCGCCGCGGAGGGGGCGAGCAAAAGCCCGCCCAGGAAACTGCGCCTTGTCAGCATTGTCATTGTGCCTCTATCTTCGATCAAGGTAAGGGCCTTGGGCTCGCCGTCAAAGGCAGAGCGGCCGAACAAGTTGCGGCCGCCGCAATAGTGCCAAGCCGTTTTGTCGGGATCCTCCGTGGATTTTAGAAGCTGAACCTTGCCTGCAGCTCCACGATACGGCCCGCAAACGCGCCCTGCACCTGTCCGAACTGCGGATTGCTGGTCACGCCATCGTTGCTGATCGAGGTGGTGGGGGTCGGGTTGAGGTTCAGTTTGTTGAACACATTATAGGCATTGACCTGAAGGTTGAGCTTCGCGTGCTCGCCAAGAATCTTCATGTTCGGTAATCCGAAGGCTTTGGCAAGTGTCATGTCCAAACCAAAATAGCGCGGTCCGCGGAAGCTGTTGCGGCCGACCCCCGCCGCGGGAGGAATGGCCGTTGTTGAGAATGCCGGCAGGGTGAAATAGGCAAGCGCTCCGTTTGGGAAGTTGCCATTGGGCCTCTGGAAGGTGGCGTTGCTGTACTCGCTGCCCGCGCCGCCTAAATACTGGCCAGGCCGCAGATTGCGGTAACCGCTGTTCGGATAAACCAGGTCTACGCGGGTGTTGTACGTCGGCGTCCATGGGAACCCCGAATGGGTATTGAGAATCCCGCTGAGCGTCCAGCCCCCTGCTACCATCTCCAGCCAGCTATGGCTACCCTTGAAGATTGTCGGACTCCACACTCCCCACAACTTGTAATTGTGAGTAACATCGTTATCCGACGGCCCGTTCCAGGTGTTGAGGTCGAACGGATACAGGTCAGTGTAGTAGTCCTGCGAGCCCTGATCGGTAGTCCTGCTCAATCGATACTGAAAGTCGATCGTGAACGTGTTCGAGAATCGATGTTGGATCTCGGTGAGCAAAGCATTGTAATGAGCCGCCCCGTCGTTGGTAAACCAGGCGAGGGAGTTCACCTTGGGATTCCGGTTGGCATAGTAGATCAGGTTGAGGGGAAGCTGAAGGCTGTAGTTGCGGCTTTGACTGCCCTGATACCCGATCGTTGCCACCCAACTGTGCCCCAGATCGTACTGCACATCGAGCGAGTAGCGATAGGTGACCGGCGTCTTCTGGTAGCTCGGGAATCCCTGCAAGTTCACTTTCGCTCCGCCAATCGATTTGTTGGGCAGTCCAGTATCCGGGTCAAACGTGTTGATGGTATCCGGGTTCGAGGGATACCCAGTGAACGAGTTGATGTCGCTCGGAACGGAATACAGAATGCAGCAATTGGTGGAATTGAGGGTCAGGCTCTGGGTGAAAGGCGGGTTGCTTCGCCCGTTCGAAAGAGTCGCTAGCTGTTGCGTGTTGTAACCAATTCCGAAACCACCGCGCAGAACCAGTTTGTTCTGGAAGTCGTGTCCAAGCAGCGAGCCGGGACTCCAGTTAAAACCGACCTGCGGCCCAAAATTCCTTTTGGAGGTCGCAGTCAGGTCGCCTCCCTTTCTTATGGTCAACCCGGTCAGTGCCGCCGGGCCCGCGCCGAGTACCGGGTTGCTGATTAGACCATGTAGTTCACTGAGCGGCGAATAGTATTCCCAGCGAAGACCCAGGTTCACCGTGAGGTTCGGCTTGACCTTCCAGTCGTCCTGCACGTAGAACGCTATGATATTGAATCTCAGGTCTTTGCGATTGTCCGACGGTTTCCCCGTCAGAGGATCGAAATTGCCGCTCTCCTGGTAGGGTGCGTCATTGGCATAGCTCCATAGGTTTCGGAAGTTGTAGGTGGGTCGCGCCGACCCGGCGCTATCGTCAAGATACTTTGACCGCGAGAATTCACCGCCGAATTTGAGGGAGTGGCTCCCGCGTATCTTGTTCAGCATGTCGCGCGCACTCCAGGTTCCCTGATCGAAGACGCCGGGGCCAGCCAGGCCCCATCCGGGAAAGGCCACGTTACCGTACGAATCGATCGTGCTGGTTGGCAGGCCCCAAGGCCGGGAATTCGACTCGAGTTCGTTAAAGTTCCAGCCACTTGCACCGAATCGGGCCTCATTCAGCATGGTGCCAGAGAAGGTGTGGTTCCAAATCCCGGTGAAGGACTGGGAGAGCCTGTCGCTGGTCCAGCGGCTTAGCTCGCGCGCACGGCCGTTAATGCTAAGAGAATGCGTCGGTACCCTGTAAATACTGAAGGCGATCAAATCTCCCTGCGTCGCCTGGTAATCGAGGCGTCCGTTGTACTGCGCATTCGTGCTGCTGCGTGGGGTGGCGGTAACGACGCGCATGGCATCGGGAATTCCATCGAAGCCCTTGCCAATGCCAAAAGGGGTGCCTGGCTTGCCAAAGGTCGGATCGGTGGTGCCGAGCGCGGTGGTCAGCGGAGATCCGAGATCCAGACCACCGGGAACGTCGCGGCACTGGGTTGCAGGAAGGCCGACCTGTGCACAGGTCTGCGATGTGAGCCCCGCGGTGAGAGGAGCCTGTCCCGGAAAGGAAAGCATCTTTCTGGCTATGCTGCCCGCCGGTCCCGCGCTTTGCAGGAACTGCGGCGTTTCGAACCAAGTGATCGTCGATCCTATCGCAGAGTTGCGCAGCGTCTCGTAGGAGAAGAAGGCGAACAACTTGTTCTTCAGAATGGGTCCGCCTATGCCGCCGCCTTCTTGATTGAACCGGTTGTCGTCGCGCCTTACCGGGGACGGATTTCCGGGACCGTTCCACCGCTGGTAGGCATTCAGGCCCGGGCGGTGCCACTTGAAGAATGCAGAGCCGTGGAGTTGGTTCGTGCCGTTCTTAGAGATGATCATGATCTGCGCGCCGCTATTCCGGCCGTTCTCGGCACTGTAGTTGCTGGCGATAACCCTGACTTCTTTTATGGACTCCTCGTTGGGCGTGAGCACGGCCGACCCGCCCCACGACACGCTATTGACGCCCACGCCATCGACCTGGATGAGGTTCGAATTCGGGCGTGTGCCATTGGCGGTGATCTGGGGTCCGTTCTCGATGAAGAAGATGCTGTTGGCAGGGCCGGCCGACGGCCTATTGGAGCCGGGCATGGTGGTCGTCCCGCCGTCCCTCGTCTGTGCTCCATCGCCAAAGACCCCCGGCGTGAGCCGTATCAATTGGAAGGGATCGCGACCCATGGAAGGCAGATTTTCGACGTCTCTCGAGGTGAAGGTTCCGCCGATCGCCGCCGCTTGCGTGTCAAGGAGCGCGACTGAGCTCTCGCTGACCGTGACCGACTCCGTGACTAAACCGACCTCCAATTGCACGTTGAGCGATCGCATCTGCTCCGCATCGACACGAACGTCGTTCAGGATCTTTTTCGTGAAACCCGGCTTCTCAACAACAACGCTGTACGCGCCTGGCGCCAGACCGGACAGCGTGAAAACGCCACTCTCGCTTGTTTTCGTGGTGCGCGAAATATTGGTTTCGTTGCTGGTGAGTGTGACGGCCGCATCGGGCACCAGCGCGCCACTGATATCGGTGACTACTCCCTGGATACCGGCCCGATATTGCGCGTACC
Source organism: Candidatus Dormiibacterota bacterium (assembly GCA_035602605.1). Lineage (GTDB taxonomy): Bacteria > Acidobacteriota > Terriglobia > Acidiferrales > UBA7541 > DASQHY01. Next base: position 31,905 of record DATNLZ010000114.1, on the reverse strand, counting down.
CAGCGACGCACAGCAGCAGCGAAAGCAAAAGCGACCCGCAGCCAACCAAGCAGGCACGAAGAAGTGCCTTTGGCATACGAAACCCCAACGCGAGCACAAATAACACACGAGACGACATAACCCCTCCAGTAGCCGAATGGTTGGCTCGATGCAGATGGAAGAAGCCGGTTGGTGAAGTCACCCGCCGCATTCGAGAAAAAATTGGTCGACACGTTGGTGGCGGGTTGGGTCACGGTGACATACCACCGCCAGCACGCCATCGTGTTCCCCCGACGCGGGGCAGACATTCTCGTCTGCCCCGAAAAATCAGGCAGGTGCGACTGCGACTAGGGTTGTGGAATGTCCACGTCAGTTTGCTGGAACGTCCATGTCAGAACGTCCTGAACGGCGGCCAGCCCGCCCGTGCCACCAGTGAAGCCTATATAGAACAGGTTGCTATTACCCACTACCACCTTCGAAGGTATATCTACCGGGTAGGAAGTAGTGAAAGTCGCCATCGTGGTCAGGTCCGTTATCGTCTCGGTTAGGGTGCCGTCATAAGACAGAACGACCCTCTTCGGATTCGCGTTTCTCAAATCGACGCCGTTGGCCACGTGCACAGAAATGCCGTTGCCGCAACAGGGGAACTGCCCGTCGGTATACAGCCCGGTCAAGTTGCCTCCGTCTTTGATCAGGTCGAACACCACGGCGATGCTGTTGCGGATGCTGAAGTAACCGAGTCCGCCGCCTTCGCTTCCGAGCTCCGTGGGGCTGTTACCCTGGATCGTAAAGGTCATCCCATCAGCCAGAGGCGGAGGAATGATAACGCCGGGGCGAATTTGCAGAGTAAACGTAGTGGAGAAATTCGACAGACCCACCCCGCTGTTGACGGGAATCCACACGGTGCCGGCGTCGCCGATCCTGTCATCGGTTAGCCGGACGCGCGTACCGGTGAAAAACCCAGTGCCGTTGGCAGTAAGGTCGGAGTGCCTGGCAAAACCCGCCGAGTGATCAAAAGCAGCGGGATTATCGCCACCACCTATCACCACACTGGCTACATTTAAGGGAACCGAAAGACGCTGGCTACTATCGAAGGCCCGTACTCGATAATAGTACGTGCTACCTCCAAGCTTCTGATCCGTAAAGCTGCCGGCGGTAACAGCGGCCGTGGCGATCTGCGTGAAGTTGCTGCCATCGGTGGACCGCTCGATGTTGAAGCCCTGTGCCGTAAACGAGTTATGGGATTTCCAGGTGATCGCGACGTTCGATCGATCGTGATCGTGGCGAACAACCGAGGTCACCTGCTCACCGTCTGGCGCTCGGGGCGGCAGAATTTCTTCATGAGCATCGAATCTCCAGGTCAGGATGTCCTGAAGGGCGGTGTAGAGGGCTGTCCCTCCACTAAAGCCCACAAACGCCGAGTCGCTGCGCACGAGCGAACGGATATCCACGGTATACGACGTACCGAAGGTCGCCATGCTGGACAGGTCGGTTATCGTCACCGTCAACGTAGTTCCGCTATACATCAAATCTACCTTCTTGGTAGTCTGGCTTTGCAGATTGATGCCGGTCCCGTTCAGAGGAACGTGGAAGTCGCCACTGCCGGGGACCGGCGCACTACCTGGGAAATGTCTGCCTGCCACCAGCCCCGTCGAATTGTGAAGTACATCGAACGTCACGGCCACTCCGTTGAGGATTGCGAAATAACCGAGCTGGCCGCCACTGCGTCCGAGCTGCCTCGGATCGTTACTTTGGAGGACAAAAGCGAAGCCGTCGCCTCTCGGGAAGGTGCCCTCGTGGATGCGGACGTTGAATGTGCTGCTGAAATTCCTGATACCCACCCTCTCATTGGTGAAGAAGGTGCCCGCCTGGCCCGCAACGATGTCCGTTAGCCGAGCAACACTCTCGACGAATTGCGTGCTGCCATTCGCGGTAAGGTCAGAATTGCTCGTGAACCCACCGGAGTGATCAATGTTCAAAGGCCCTATCGTAGCCCTGACGATATTGGAAGCCGATGAATCGCCAGCCGCGTTGAAGGCCAGCACGCGATAAAAGTACGTCCCGGGCGCACGGTTGGTGTCCGTGAAGCTTGTGGTGCTGGCGTTAGCCGTGGTGAAAATTGCAACGAAATTGATGCCATCCACGGACCGCTCGACGGTGTAGCGAGCATGGTCGGGCGCGCTAGTCCAGGTCAGGAGGATCTGCCCGTCGCGGATATCCGCGACTTGCAAGACCGGCGGCGCAGGCTTTGTTTTCGCGCTAGCAATGTTGGAATTCGGGGAGTCGCCAACCTGGTTGGTCGCTCGAACACGGTAGAAATACAGCGTGGAAGGAGAGAGTCCGTTGTCGCTGTACGTGTTCACATCACGACCCACCGTATTGACCTGCGTAAAACTGATCCCATCGAGGGACCGCTCGATCTTGACCCCGGTAGCGTTAGTGGCGGTATTGGTCCAGGTTAGAGTGATCTGCGAAGAAGAAACTGCCGTCGCGGTCAGGTTCGCGGGAGCGCCGTTAGGTAGTGAGCTGCTGGTCGGAAAAAGCCCCAGCACGGCGAGGCTGGTCTGCGTGCCCACATAGACTTTGCCGTTGGCCACCGTGGGTACTGTAAACTTTACGCCCACATCAAGTTGATCGCGGAGCCCGGTATCGCTCGTACTATAAAGTTGCGTCAGGGTAGGGGAAGCAGTTGCGTTATAAGCGAACAGTACATCCGGGCGCCTGCCGAAAAGGCCATTCACGTTCAAGGCCCAGGCGATGCCATTGCTCGTTCCGCTGGCCGATATGCTGGGCGTTGCGCCCGGATAGAAAAATGGCGGCGGATTTGCTTTCGAGAATGGAGTAGGGGAAAGTAGTCCATTACTAATCTCGAAGGCCTTCAGGACATCATCCAAACCCTGGTAATAGATCAATTGGTGGATTCCATCGTTGAAATAGGCGGGGGTATCGAACGCGCCACCGGCGACGCTCCGCTCTGGTAAAACCTGCACGACATTGTCAAAGGTCGGGTTGAATTTCCCCAGGCTGTCACGATCTATGAGGTAGATCTTGCCAAATCCTTTCCCCGACGTGACCATCACGTGTGGGTGCGATCCTGGCTGATCTGGCAGCAGCAGCACCCCGGCGGAGCCCAGATCCTGGTCAGATCTTTCCATAACGAGCTGGTTGAAGGGTGTGAAGAAGTCGGCCACGCTTAATCCGCCACTGGTCGAAAGCTTCAGGACGCTATCGCCATAAGCTGGGTTGCAGGGGGGAGCGTGTCCATCCGCGTCTTGCCACTCGCCACAGGTGTCGGTGGGAGTAATGGCAAATGTGCCGTTGCCGGTTGCGAAGAACAAATTACCACTGGAATCCGCCGCGGGTGCTCCGCCCGCCATCCAAATGCCGCCAAATCGTCCGTTCGGTGAGACATTGAACAAGGTTTCAAGCGCTAACGTCGCCTTGTTGTAGCCCACCACCCATCCGTGATAAGGGCGAGTGTCGCCGTGCGAAGCCCAGGCGACGTAAACCCGGCTCCCCGACAGGACCAGACCAGACCGCTGGTTTTGACGCAGCGCGTTGAACTTCACCAAGCCACCCTCGCTCCCGTCGCCCGTGCCCGGGACCGAGATTGGAGTGTTATTCGTATAGGTCTCGGGGGGAGGATTAAAGACGGTATCTCCGATAACCACCGGTCCGCCAAACTTCTCCGCCCCGGTGGCCACGTCAAGGGCGTGTAGTTTTTGAACATAGTGTGGCACGCCGCTACCGACCTCTTTGGTCTTAGCCACGAGGTAAAGGGTGCCGCTGGTCAAGTCAATGACGGGCGTTCCCGTAATCCCAATCTCCGGCACGATGTCTGCGTTAAGGACGTCGGGCTGAGGAACCGGGGTGACTCCTAGCGCGAGGTTGATAAAGCTGACCTTCCAAAGCTGTCCGGGAGCGTTGCCGTCGGCATCGAAGGCGTAAACAGTGTCGTGTTGCGTGGCCACAAAAACCACGTTGCGCGTACCTTGGCCGGGGATTGCCAGGTTGGACATATACAGCGGCTGGGCGTAGACGTAGCCGTCGACAGAGTAAGAAAACAATTTGCCAAATTGGCTCGGATTGACGTTGGCGGGGGTGAGAGCACTTTCATTCAGGTTCTGACCCGTGCGGGCATTGTCGTTGTGATACGTCCATACGTTGACCGGGCCTTGAGCGGTCAGCCGCGGCGCGCTCACCAGGGTCCACAGCAGGGCAACAACGATAGCCAATGCCCAGGCCGCTATCGGCGTGTTGAAGGTAGGCAGATAACGTTGAAGCGTGCTGGAAACGGCTTGGGACGACGTCATGGTCGGTGCCTCCGCGAAAGATCTTGAGCAGCTTTGACAACTGAAAGAGTTCTAAGGGTGCGACCCTGGTCGATGGTGTGGCCTAACAGGGTGAGTCAACCACTCGCCTCATTGCGAGTCCTGGGGGTTGGGGCAAGAACGTAGTATGGTCGCAGACCGACGGGAATCAGGCGAGTCCTGTATTACCGATGAAGGAATCATGTATGGTGGAAAATGTTGAAATGCGCAAAAACCGTAAATCACTTATAAAGCGCGCAAAGAGTACGCTGTGTTGGCTCCTCCCGCAGATCCATAGTGACTCTGTTCGATTAACGTGGAAACGTTACGGCGCAATATCGAGCGTGACTTCTGCGCCGCGAGCGGAGTCTGGACTAATCCAGAACGTCACGCGAGCCGGCTCGGTTTCAAACTGGTTTTGAGCGTTCCAGAAAGCGAACGCTTGAGGCGCGACGGCGAAGGTCACCTGACGGGACTCGCCCGGCGCCAAGGCAATGCGTTGAAAGCCTTCCAGGGCGCGCACCGGTTGGGCTACGCTGGTACCTTGTAGCCGGATATAAAGCTGCACGATTTCTTCTCCGGCGCGCCCACCGACGTTGGCTACTTCGGTGCTGACGGTCAGCGGGGATCGAGTAGCTTCGGTATTCTGGTGGATGGCAGCATTCAGCGCCTGGGAAATCACCCTCGCGGCGCTCAACTTCGGTTGACCATACTTGAAACTAGTGTAGGAGAGTCCGTATCCGAAAGGAAATTGCGGAGTGTTCTGCTCGTCGATGTAGCGGGAGACATACTTCTCGGGCCCATTCGCCGGGGGCCGTGTGAGATCGGTGTCGCCGGCCGGGCGTCCGGTGTTCAGAGAGTTGTAGTACAAAGGCTCCTGACCCACACTACGCGGCCAGCTGACAACTAGCTTTCCGCTGGGATTCGAATCGCCGAAGAGCGTACGCACGAGCGCGGGTCCCGCCTGTATGCCGGGGAACCACGCAGCCAGTATGGCGGGGACGTGATCAAATGCCCAGGGAAGTGGCAGCGGCCGCCCGCTGAACAGCAAAAGCACAACCGGTTTGCCGATGGCCACGACACTTTTGAGAAGCTCCTTCTGGCGATCCGGTAGGCCGGGATGAGCGCGCGAAGCGGCTTCGCCGGTCATTTCCCGGGCATTCTCCCCCAGCGCTAGAATCACCACATCGGATTGTTGAGCGGCTGCCACGGCTGCCGATAACTCTTCGTCCGAACCATTGAGAATACCGGCGCCCTTCGCGTAGTGAATTCGGTCGGGGCCCAATCGCTCGGTGAGCGCTGTGCGAAGCGTCACGACATCTTCCGCCTTACTCTGGGCTCCCCAGGAACCGAGCATGTCTGGAGCGTCATCCGCCAGCGGCCCTACCAACGCAATGCTTTTCACGTCGAGCGCTAGGGGAAGCACGGGAGTTCCACCGGCGGCCGCTGAATTTTTCAGAAGGACAAACGAGCGCTCCGCAGCCGTCCGCGCCAGCGTGATGCTTTCCGGCTGCAGCATCGCTGCGGCTTCCTGTTTTTCGTCGGCGTACGGATGTTCGAATAGGCCCAGCGCAAATTTCACGCCCAAAACGTGGCGCACGGCTTCATCGACATCCGCCTCAGGCACTTGCCCGGAATGGACCAGCTTCAGCAGATTATCGTGGTAAAGGCTGCTGGCCATGTCCATATCCACCCCGGCCAGGAAGGCTTTGCGTGTCGCGGTGGCACCATCATTGGCGATGCCATGAGCAATAAGCTCTGCCACAGAAGTCCAGTCGCTATCGACGATGCCCCGGAAACCCCACTCTTTGCGAAGAATTTGTTTGAGAGTGAACGCATTAGCCGACGCGGGAACTCCGTTGATGGAGTTGAAGGCGCTCATAAGCGTGAGCGTTCCAGCATCCACGGCCGCACGGAACGGGGGCAGGTAGAATTGCCGCAGCGTATGCTCGGAAATTTCGACCGAATTATACTCACGGCCGCCTTCCGCCGCTCCATAACCAACATAATGTTTTGCACAGGCAGCGATACTGTCCGGCGCATCGAGCCGCGCGCCCTGATAGCCTTTTACGTACGCACGGGCCATTGCCGCTCCGAGATAGGGATCTTCGCCGGAGCCTTCAGCCATTCTGCCCCAACGGGCATCACGGGCGATATCCACCATGGGAGAAAACGTCCAGCGAACACCACTCGCGGAGGCTTCACGTGCCGCCACGCGCGCTGTGCGCTCTACGAGCCCGGGATCCCAGGACGAAGCAAGGCCGAGCGGGATGGGAAACTCCGTGCGAAATCCATGAATCACATCGAGACCGAACAGCAGTGGGACGTGCAAACGCGACTTCTCCATAGCGATACGTTGCAGCGCATTGACCTGCAGAGCTGTCGTTATGTTGAATAATGCCCCGATCTCGCCTTTGCTGATCATGTCGGCGTAATCGCTGCGGCCGGTTCCAGGACCGGTACGTTGACCGGCAGAGTATTGGACGAGTTGACCGATTTTTTCCTCGAGGGTCATTCGCGTTAGAAGCGAGCTGACTTTATTTTCCAAAGCTGGATCGTTGAGGCTGGAGGAAGTTGCTGAGGAGTGGGACGGCTGGGAAGCCGACTGCGCGGTGACGCGCTGGCAGATCAACAATGCAACGGTCGAGGTCAGAAGAAGAATAATTCGAGTCGGCACGATTCGGTTACTCCCTATCGGTCAGATGGAGATTCAGAAGTAGATGGCATACCAAACGGTGACGCGGTGCAATCTCCCAGGTGATGCAAGGCTGCAGCACCGCCTGGCCTCCCAGGAGTTTGCTAAAACAGTCTAATGCAATAACTTGATGCTTGTCACGCGGTGTGCTGACTCGTTGCGCCGGTTTTCTTCTGCACAGAATAGCAACGTATTCATGTCGTCTGCGTCGTATGCACACTGCACCGCAGCGCGCTACCCGGAATTACGCCCGGTTGGGAATTCATACGGCATTTGGGCGGTTTTTCATGGCAGAGCCGCCTCCAGTTTGGTGAGTACGGCAGCGACTTCAGCAGGGCCGCGGATGGAATAGCGCGCGCGCGTTGGACGAGCCGCGCCAACGCAGATAGAAATGCCTTTGTGAACGGCCGCGAAAGCGGGTTCGTCCGAAAGATCGTCGCCGAAATAAAAAGGGAGAGCATGGCAAAGCGCCGGTTTGGCAAGAAATTGCCGCACGGCGACTCCCTTACTGGGGATGGAGCGCGGAACAACCTCCGAGTCGCGGAGATTCTCGAAAACGTGCAGGGTCTCCCGAAAAGGCCGCAGCACAGAACGGACTTCGCGGCGTGCCCAGCGCTGACGCGGCGGGGATACATTGAGGAGGTGAACCGACAGGCTGAGGTGTTTGTCCTCAATCCAGATACCGGGAATTTTGGAAAGACGAATCGAGAGTTGCCTGCGCACACGGCGAAGTGCGATGCGAGCGGAGGCGGGAAGCGGGGAATGACGGCCGCGTTCCCAGCCGTAAAGACCGAAATAGCCGACGCCGCGGAGGCCGATGTGGCCCAGGAGCTCGGCGCGGCGGCGGCCACTGATGACCACAACTGTTACGCGAGGATGATGCCCGAGGCGCCGCAAGACGCGGCGCGTGGAGGTCGCCAGGTGCACCTGATCGGGGCGCCGGGCGATGCGAACCAGCGTGCCGTCGAAATCGAGAAACACGGCGACGCGGGGGCTCGAGTGGATTCGAGCGGCCACGTGATCCCAATGCGCGAGGAGGCGAGGAGCCATCCGCTGCAAACCGCTCATAAGGCTTCGACTCGCTCCGGGGTATCAATGCGAATTTCCGTCAGGTCGGAGAGAAGATTCGCGGCCCAGCGATAGACGTTGTTTTCGCGCACGCTGGAGCGCATGCGCTGCATGCGCGCAGACTGTTCTTCCTCGGGCATTTCGAGTGCGCGGTGGATGGCCCCGGCAAGCTGGTGGACGTCATACGGATTGACAAGCAGAGCATCGTGGAGCTCGAGCGCGGCTCCGGCAAAGGTGCTGAGGATTAGGACGCCGCGGTCGTCTTCGCGCGAGGCCACAAACTCCTTGGCGACGAGGTTCATCCCGTCGTGTAGCGAAGTGACCAGACACACAGATGCAGCGCGGTAAAAGCGCGCGATCTCCTGGTGCGAGTGATGCCTTTTCAGAAACACGATGGGTTTCCAGCGGCCGGCCTGGAAACGTGCATTGATGCGTTCTGCTTCAGCGCTGACTTCGTCCAGGAAATTCTTATAGCGGTCGATGTGCGTGCGGCTTGGAGCGCCGATCTCGACGAAGGCGAATCGACGTTGATAGGTCGGGTTGAGCTCCAGAAAGCGCTCGATGCCGCGGAAGCGCTCGAGAATACCCTTGGTGTAGTCGACGCGATCGACACCGACACCGAGCAGGGTAGCTTCGATGCCCAGTTCTTCGCACAAGGCTGCGCGCTCTGCGCCAGAGTTGCGCGCGGGTTCGTCCTGCGGTGCGCTTTCGGTGAAAGCTACGCTGATGGGATAGGGCCGTACGCGAGTGACGTGACCCTGACGATTGACGGCGAAGCGGTCCCATTCGGTGAGTGCCTCGACGGCGCGTTCGACGGTCTGGAGAAAGTTGTTGCAGTGCGACTGGATGTGAAAACCGATGAGGTCGGCTCCGAGAAGACCATCCACGAGCTCGCGCTGCCAGGGACAAATGCCGAAGACTTCCGGATTGGGCCAGGGGATGTGCCAGAAAATGGCGACGCGGGCGTCGGGTCGCGCTTCCTTGATCATGCGCGGTAGCAGAGCGAAGTGAAAGTCCTGTGCGAGAAGGATGGGCGATTCGGTGCCGGCCATTTCTTCGAGGAGGACATCGGCAAAGCGACGGTTGACCTGTTGGTAGTGAAACCAGTCCTCGGGCCGAAAGATGGGACGTGTGTGCGCGATGTGGCAGAGGGGCCAAAGACCTTCGTTGGAGAAGCCCGCATAGTAGCCTTTTTCTTCTTCGGCGCTGAGCCAGACGCGGCGCAGCGTATAGGTCGGGTGATCGGGCGGGACTCGCAGACGATCGTGGGCGTCGACCACTTCGCGATCGGCGCTGCCGGAGCCGTGGGCGATCCAGGTACCGTCGCAGGCGAGAAGCACGGGTTCGAGCGCAGTGACCAGGCCGCTGGCGGGGACGATGACACCGACGGATTTGTCCCGGTCATTGAAGACGTGCATGTACGGCTCGCGATTCGAGACGACGAAGAGCGGCTTATTCTGCAGCTTGTTGCGCACGCTGACGCGGAGGCGCTCGGCGGTCCATAGAGAGGCGTTGGAATCGCGGAGGCGCGCTTCCTCTTGCGCAGTGGCGCGGGCGGCGCTGAGGTCGCGGGCCAGATGCGTGACCTCCTGATTGAGCTGGTCAAAGATTTCACCTTGGGCAAGATCAGGAGGAGCGTGTGACTGGCCGGTGCGGAGCATGCGGAGCCATTTCGCGGTTCGCGTGAGCGGGCCGGTAAAGGTCCAGCGAACCAGAACCAGCGCGAACGCGGTGATGAGAAGCGTTTGGATGAGGGCGTTGACCAGGGAATCGCGCAGCGTGCGGGAGATCTGCGTATCGATATGGCTGGTGTCCTGCAGAACCACGAGTGTGCCAACGGTTTGTCCATCGCGATGGAGCGGCAAAGCGTAGATGTGCAGGGGAACTTGATCGATGCGGAGAAATTCGCCGCCGCCGGCGTTACGGGTGGCGGCACGGGTGGCGACCGCAGGCCGGGATTGGAGTTGCGGTGGGAGGCCAGACGTCGTGGCGAGAGCGGTACCGCTCGGGCCATATACGGCGACGCCTTTCAAGTGTTCGCGCCGGCCGAAGCGTTCGACGAGCCGTTGCATGCTGCTGTCCGGTTTGCGATCAAACAGAGGCTCGACGGTTTCCTGGAGGCTCTCGCCGAGAATCTCTGCACGGTGCGTCAGATCGTTGCGGAGGATGCGCTTTTCCGTCTGCACCTGATACGCGGCGAACAGCAGAGAGACGACGGTCACGCTCACAATCAGCGGAAGCACCATTTTCAGAGTCGTACGCATCGAGACTCCTCGGTTTGACCTACCGCGATTTTGTGCCAAGGCAAATACCAGTCTACATCACTGCCGTAGGCTGGGAAATTTGGCGTGGCGGCGCCACAGGGCGGAACGCGGCCGCAGCGGAACCGGTCGCTTCGCAGCTGAACGCGTAGCCAATAATTCCTCTCTCTCACAACGGCTGTGGTTCTTTATCCTTCTCTTTTTTGGTGTCTCCTAAATATCTCTGCAGAGACTTCCGAGCCAGATCTTGACCACCTAAACCGAAGGCAATAGCCAGCGCCAACATCAAGGCTCCGAAAACGATCGAAAAGGCGGAGATCACGGTTTGTCTCGCCAAACCGAGCTCCTCCAAAGCCATCGAGATCGCCAGAATGCAGATAACGAAGCGGATCGACCAGCTAAAAATTCTTGGTGAAGGATGACCGGCATTCACCACCGCAAGAAGCGCAGTCCGCGATAGAAAGTTCGCTGTCACCAAGCCCAGGAACAAAATCAAGATCGCGATGAACACCTCGGGCAAGAACCGGAACAACCGCGAAATCTGTTCCTGAAGACCAGGGACACCGAGGATGCTGAGCCCAACCAAAACGAAGCCCGACCACGTTACCCAGAAAACGGAGCGGCTTAGCAGCTCGGTCATCGAAGGGAGGGCGGCCATCCGAAGGACGCGGGAAGCCCCGGCTTGCTCAGACACTCGATCGAGTTTCGTGAGGCCGAGGAGGGCTCGCAAGATGTGCTTGAGCACGAATGCTACAAGAAGCCCAAGCACAATGATGATCAACATCACCAAGAAACGCGGAAGAAATTCAGCGATCATGTGGACTAAATTGCTATACGCCTGCTCTAGGGCTTGCAGGATGGTCTGTCTCATGATTTCACCTCAACATTTGCCTTCCATCTCTCTCTCAAGTATGGCTTTTGGCGCTCGAACTCGACGCAGAGCATTTCGCTCTCCGCCTCCATCTCATCCGGTGAGGAGTCAGAATGTGCAACGAGAAAGGAATAGGTCATACCTCGATACAGGGGCGCTAAGGCCTGTACCAAGTGATCTCGGTTAATGACGGCATGATGGTAGGAAGCAGCAAAGTCATAGAGAGTCCTGACCCACAGGTCAGATCTAAACCTGAACGTCTGTTCCTCAAGCGAAGCGATGCTCTTAATTTCTGCATGAGTTTCGGGATCCAGAATTGAGCTTAAGATCGGCTCTAGTTCTGTCACACCGCTTCGGAACATCTCGAAGATTCTGTGTCGATTCAAGTCGCTCGGCTCCGACGTGAGCTCATGGTCTGGACCGATGGTGGGCACCGGTTCCGATTTGTCGCAATCCAACCACCACGATTGGCGGCATTCTAAACACCAGAACAGATTTCCTACCGTCTGCCGCAGGGCTTCGACGATGTCCGTTCCCGAACCTTTTGTTGATTGTGACTTCTGACCGAGAAAGGCTTGGCAACAGCGAAACTCAGAGGAAATCGCGGAGATCGCCATCCACGCTTCCGGTCGTGCCCGAATGGCCTCTTCGTGCCACACATTCTGATTCAGGCAAAGCGCGGCAAGGCGCCCGGAAAATCCCCATTCATCCGAGTAGAGTTCGCGGATTCCGCAGCCAAAGACGGCACGGCTCATGGGATAAAGAAGATTCCGGGCCAGCAAACCTTGATACTTGTGGCGGGTGTAAAGCGGCGCTACAAAATCGAACTTTCCCTGGTACACAGGCCTTAGCAGATTCGCGATCCCCCCCGGGGTGAGATTGGATGTAGCGGTCGAAATGACGGCGCAGGCCCGGGCCCGCAACAAGTCCGCGGCAGCCAGGATTGTGTGCAGAGCAATTCCTGGGGATGGCGGGGAAGAAAAGTCGGCCTTCACTCGGTGGACGGTGCGGAGTGAGGCTCGTCCAGGTAAACGCACATCTTTTTCTGCTAAGGCGCTAAGGCCAGCCGCCGCGGCGCCATCCCCGTCGTTGTCTCCACCGTCCACATGGACGATGACAACTCGTTGCCTGATGAACTCTTGCTGAAAACTTTGTTCGATTGCGTGCACGGCCTGACTGACTGCGATCGCATTGCCGTGCGAGGAGATTCCCACAAGAAGGTCCACTTCGCCTACGCTCATCAGTTGGCGAAGCAAATCGTCCGCAAGAAAGGTATCTTCGGCCAAGGTGCCTGAAATCTCGCTTTCAACCCGGAAACTCCGGGAAGATCCAAGAAGGTGATGCCGCCGCCCGTGGGTCGATTAAATCCGGCGAAGGCGAAACCAATAAAATTGATAAGGCCCCAGCGTGAGTAAGTAGGGCCGCTCCCCAAAGCGGGGAAATAGGTTCCTCCCAAACATCTCGATCGGTATATAGCCCCTGTACCGTTGCACGTCGAGTTCTACAGCCTGCGCAGAGCTTGAAAGGTTGTTCACAACCAGGACTGTTTCCTCACCGAATTGGCGCATGTACGCCAGAGCCCGATGATTCGAAGGATTCAAAAAGTGAATCGATCCGCGACTAAATACTTGGGATGCATTACGCACCTGAATTAAGGATTTCATCCAGCGGAGCAGCGAGTGCTCCGACCTTCTTTGTGAATCTACGTTGATCGCCTGATAGCCATACACGGCATTAGAGATTACCGGCGAGTACAAGCGTTCTGGGTCCGCCATCGAGAACCCCGCATTGGTTCCGCCATTCCACTGCATGGGTGTGCGGACCCCATTGCGATCGCCAAGGTAGATGTTATCGCCCATGCCGATCTCGTCTCCGTAATACACGATAGGCGTCCCGGGCATGGACATTAGTAATCCGTTTAGCAGTTCAATCTGCCTTCGGTCGTTGCCCATCATAGGAGCTAGGCGCCGACGGATGCCTCGATTGATGCGCATCGTCTTATCCATCGCGTACTCGTCGTACATGTAGCTGCGTTCGATATCCGTTACCATCTCCAGTGTGAGCTCATCATGGTTACGAAGGAAAATGCACCATTGGCAGGTGTCGGGGATTTCGGGTGTCTGCTCCAGGACTTCCATGATCGGCTTACGATCTTCTAGTTTTACAGCCATGAACATTCTTGGCATGAGAGGAAAGTGAAACGCCGCGTGAAATTCGTCGCCGTTTCCGAAATAGGCGCGAACGTCGGCAGGCGATTGGTTTGCCTCGGCCAGAAGCATCCTTCCCGGATAGAGTAAATCCAAGCGTTTGCGAAGGTCGTGAATGATCGCATGCGTCTCTGGCAGATTTTCACAGGAAGTTCCCTCCCGCTCCACCAGGTAGGGAACCGCGTCCAATCGGAGGCCGTCTACACCCAGATTTAGCCAGAACTCCATCACTTCCCATAGGGCTTCAAGAACGCCAGGATTGTCAAAATTTAGATCGGGTTGATGACTAAAAAATCGGTGCCAGTAATAGGACTTCGAGATGTTATCCCAGGCCCAGTTGGATGTCTCGGTGTCGAGAAAAATGATCCGCACGCCCTGATACCCGGTGTCGGTATCGCTCCATACGTACCAGTGTCGTTTGGGGTTTTCCCTGGAGCTTCGCGCCTCTTGAAACCAAGGGTGTTGGTCGGAAGTATGATTCAGGACCATATCGATGATGATGCGTATTCCCCGAGTATGCGCCGCGGTCAGAAATGTCTTGAAATCCTCAAGCGACCCGTAACTTGGATGAACCGCAGTGTAATCAGATATGTCGTAACCGTCGTCGCGCAATGGCGATGGGTAAAAAGGGAGAAGCCAGATGGCGGTAATCCCGAGTTCTCGCAGATAGTCGAGTCGTTGCGTGAGGCCAGCGAAGTCCCCGATGCCGTCAGCATTGCTGTCGCAGAAAGTGCGCACGTGAAGCTGATAAATAACGGCATCCTTGTACCAGAGGTTATCTTTTTGCAGCGCCAACGGTCGACTCTCCCTTTGCTTCCACGAAACCGTCTATCGGTGATCCCTCTGCCGTACTCATCGTATTGGCCATACTCGGAAGGTATGCGCGGGGAGAGCGATGAATCTCACTCGAGGTAGTCTCTGACCGGCCCACTGTGTCCAGAATAGTTGACAGGCCCCTGAACAGCAAGTGAGAGCAATTTGTTTGGTGTCCTGCGAAGGACCGCCGTACCTGTCCCGAATCTGTTCCCGTGACCAGTAGTTTCCGCTTTGCCGCGCCGTGTATTGTGCGTGGCAAGGCTTCCGCTGTTGAACCTAGGTCCGTTTCCCGGGGGTGAGCGATGAAAAACGGCACGATAGCGGTCCTGCTGATGTTGGCGGTCTCTCTGGCTGTTCTGGGCTCGGGTTTTATCGAAGCTCCCACAGGGTTCGACGGGCTTACCAACGGCTCGGTCACCCAGCCGGTGATGGACAAGGCTCGCGACCAATTTGCCGAAGTGGAAGCAGCGGTACCCAATGGCCTTGGTCCACTCTACAACGCAGTGTCTTGCCTAGACTGCCATCAGTCGATTGCCGACGGCGGGCCCAGTCAGGTTCGCGAGCTGCGCGCCGGCCATCTCGATGTTCGCGGGAATTTCGTTGCCGCCACCATCAAGCTCAATGACGGGTCCACGGTGGGTCCGCGTTCGCTCATCAACCTTCGCGCCATTTGCCCCGACGCGATCGGCCAGCTCAGCCCGCAAGATGATATTCGCGCACTGCGATTGTCTTTGCCGCTGTTTGGCGATGCGTTTGTCGAAGCCGTCGCCGACAACGACCTCTTGAAAATCGCCAAGCAGCAACACGATTCCACTCGCGGGGAAATCCACGGGCAGGCCATCTACGTAGATATCTTGGAAGGCACCGGCGGGAAGCGCATTGGGCGCTTCGGCTGGAAAGATCAGCACGCCAGCCTGCTTTCGTTCTCCTCGGACGCTTATCTCAACGAGATGGGCGTAACCAATAATTTCAATCCCACTGAGGTCACGCTGACTTGCAATCCCCCAGGCATTGCCGAGCCTAACAACACCGACGACATTTTCAATTTCGCGACGTTCATGCGCGCGCTGAAAGCCCCGCCCAAAGACAATAACCTGGCAAGATCGCTAGACGCGCAGCTGGGCGCCGATCTGTTCGAACAGATTGGCTGCCAAACCTGCCACGTCAGCACGTTGCACACTGTGCCGGTAGGAACCAAGTTAAACGGTGGCGCATACACAGTCTCCGATGCGATTGGCGACAAAGTCTTCCATCCCTATGGCGATTTCCTGCTGCATGACCTGAGCACCGGCGATGGCATCCTGCAGAGCGGCCCGCCAAACACACGAAACAAAATGCGCACCATGCCGTTGTGGGGCGTAAGAACGCGAGTCGAATTCCTGCACGATGGCCGCGCGCGCGATCTCTACGAAGCTATCCGCCATCATCGCGGCGAAGCCGATGAAGTTCGCGAGCGCTTTGAACGCTTGCCGAATGACCAGAGAGCCAGAATCATCGCGTTCTTGAAATCTTTGTAAGAGCTTTCTTCAGGCGGCGCGCTTGCTCGAAATCCCATTGCATGGGATTTCCACAGTCCAGTCCCGTCTCACCGACTTCAAAACCTCTTTCGTGAGTTGAATCCACGCCTATTTTTCAGGCGTTCTCTTATGGCCTGACCTGTCTCCGCGCATCCTCCTTCTCCCTATTCTTTGAGAGGATAAAGTACTTCCGTCGGTCCCAATCGGTGGAGCGAAGGTTGTTCCCACTTCACTCTCTGTTTCGGGCCATACGGTCCGGATTATATGAACATCGTAATCGAGCGCTACAGAGACCGCAGCACAAGCAAGATTTGGTCCGACCACGACTCGAGTCTGCTTCGCGGCAGTTTTCTCACGGTCCAGCTAATGCAACAATATCCGGAACGGCATTTCGATGGCGCTCGCGTGAACAGCGAAGCATTTAAAGACATGCTCGAGGCCATGGGTCCAATCAAGATCGATTAGCGCTTCGAGCGTAGGCTGCTGCTCAGCGACCATCGACCAAGAGTAGTGGATGTAATCTTACTGCTCGCGTTACATCCCGCCGGCTTGGTGGCTGCGATGCGGCTCGAGCCGCCGAAGAATCTCCTGTTTACCAGAAACAAGTAGATTCCCGCAGGATACATTCTTTCACCGCGATCCCACCAGCTCGGGAACTCCAAAAAGCTTTTCGTATTCTTCCTCAGCTAGGTGCACGGAAGTTG
Organism: Candidatus Dormiibacterota bacterium; assembly: GCA_035602605.1. Taxonomy (GTDB): domain Bacteria; phylum Acidobacteriota; class Terriglobia; order Acidiferrales; family UBA7541; genus DASQHY01. The sequence continues at coordinate 15,477 of DATNLZ010000114.1, read as the reverse complement.
CCGCAACGTTCTGCTCGAGATGTTCGATCGAGGAAGTCCCTGGGATGGGCAGCATGATCGGAGATCGCCGCAGGAGCCAGGCCAGCGCTATTTGCATGGGGCTCGCATGGCGTTCCTGCGCGATTCGGTTAAGCACTTCGCCGGCAACTTTGCCTGCTCCCAGAGGGAACCAGGGAATAAAGGCAATTCCATTGCGCTCACAATAATTCACCACGTAGTCCCATTCGCGGTCGGCAAAGCTATAGCGGTTCTGCACACTGACGATAGGGACAATTCTGCGGGCTCGCTCGATGTGCTCTTGCGTGACGTTGGACAACGCGACCAGGCGAATCTTGCCTTCGTTTCGCAGGTCAGCCAGAGCTTCCACCGATGCTTCAAGGGAGACGACGGGGTCCGGGATATGCAGTTGATAAACGTCGATGCGGTCCAGGCGCAGTCTCTTAAGGCTTCCCTCAACCGCCTTGCGCAGGTGCGAGGGAGTCGCATCATGGGTCCACTGATTCGGGCCGGGACGGTTCCAGCCTCCTTTGGTCGCAATGACAAGGCCAGCCGGGTAAGGAAACAACGCTTCGGCAATCAGTTCCTCGCTTGTGTGTGGGCCGTAGGAATCCGCGGTATCGATGAAATTGATATCAAGGTCCAGAGTCCGGCGCAGAGCCGCTAATGCCCCTTTGCGATCCTTTGGCGGTCCCCAGATGCCTTCGCCGGTAAGGCGCATCGCTCCGAAGCCGAGGCGATGCACTGAAATTTCCCCGCCAAGCGAAACATCTCCAGCCATACTTGCAGAAAGCTTCTTCTGGTTCACGATTGACCTCCAAAATTCTTCCTTTAGTCTTATCCCACGCGGACGCTCAGGCTCCAGCCGCTTAGCCGCCAGCGCCCGCAATCCTTACTGGCCTCACAAAAAGATTGCTGACGACACAAACAGCAAGCTGGATTCCACTTCCGGATAGGGACGAACCGAAGACACATGTTCTTTGAAATGAACGTAATGGAAATATCGGAGACTAAATGTGGTGAGATGTGAGAGGGTGAAACTGTGTTGGGTGTCTGCATCTTGACACTTCGTCGTCATTCTGGCGCGCGGTTCGCAAGATTTTTTGCGGAAGACAACCCCATCGCAACTTTCAATCGTGGGTGAGGATCGCGGAATTCTGATGTAGAGTAGACAAGAGCAATGAAGCGATGAATCGTCGTCACTTCCTACGCACGAGTGCGGGAGCTTTGGGCTGGTCGACGCTGGCTCACCCCGGACAGATCAGCCCAAAGGCAAGACGAGTGGGCCTGATCGGGTGCGGTTGGTATGGAAAGGCGGATTTGTTTCGGCTCATTCAAGTTTCCTCTAGCGCCACTCCGATCGAAGTCATCTCCCTGTGCGACGTGGATCAGCACATGCTAGCCGAGGCAGTTGAGCTGGTCGCAAACCGACAAGCACCTAAGAAGAAACCGCGCGGCTTCGCTGACTACCGCACCATGCTGGCGGAAAAGGATTTGGACATCGTGTTGATTGCGACTCCCGATCATTGGCACTGCCTGCCGATGATTGCGGCGGTGAAGGCGGGCGCGGATGTCTATTGCGAAAAACCTATCAGCGTCGACGTGATCGAGGGCCAGGCCATGCTGGCGGCGGCCCGCAAGTATAAGAGAGTGGTGCAGATCGGCACGCAGCGACGCAGCACCCCACACTTGATTGATGCCCGCGATAAAGTAATCCGCGAAGGCAAACTCGGAAGAGTCGGGCTGGTGGAAATCTATTGCTATTACCACATGCGAAATGAGAGTAATCCGCCGGGCACGCAGCCGCCCGATTACCTAGACTACGAAATGTGGACGGGCCCGGCTCCCATGCGGCCGTACAACCGAATTGTGCACCCGCGGGGTTGGCGGGCATTCATGGAGTACGGCAACGGCATCCTCGGCGACATGGCCATCCATATGTTCGACATGGTCCGTTGGATGCTCGAGCTGGACTGGCCGAGGCGCATCAGTTCGAGCGGCGGAATTCTGGTGCAGCGCGCAAGCAAGGCCAACATCACGGACACCCAGGTTGCTACGTTTGAATACGACGACTTAAAAATAGTGTGGCAGCACCGCACCTGGGGCGACGCCCCGGACTCGAAGTATCCCTGGGGCGCGACCTTCTACGGCGACAAAGGAACGCTCAAAGCCAGTGTCTACAGCTATGACTTCATGCCTTCGCGAAAAGGCGAGCCTCCCATTCATCAGGACGTCGCCTACGAGTTGGAGCAGTACCCTGAGGACAAAACGGAGAAGGACCTGGAAAAACATTGTGCACCGGCGATTCGCAATCACATGAAAGACTTCCTGGCCGCGATCGTGTTGCGGAGTAACCCGGTGGCCGACATCGAGCAGGGTTACATTTCCAGCGCCAGCTGTATACTCGCCAATATCGCCATGAATATCGGGCGGACGTTGAGGTGGGATCCGCAAACGCAACGCGTGATCGACGACGACGAGGCGAATCAGTTGCTGCGGCGCCAATACCGGAATCCATGGGCCCACCCGACTCCCCAAACGGTCTAATAGGATGCTGTGACCCTTTGGCAGTGGCCACTGCATTTGCCAGGGCGGCACCAGTCAAAGCCCCAGCCGAACCCTCCCCTCCCACTCAGCTGAGATGCACAAAACCCCATTGGTATCATGTTGCAACCTTCTCGAGTCGATGCTCTTTTGGCGATTCACCAGCGATGCGCGAATTAGAGCCAAGACACGCGAAGGTCCCGCAAGAGCGATTGGCGCTCGATAATGTCCTAAAATGGCCTTCGGGTTTTGCAGCGGGAGCATTAGTTAAGCAGAGTTCGCGCTTCGCGGATGAGCGCGTCATTACAGTCCTCTTTTGAGAGGATGGCGCAGATGCCAGCGGCACGAGCGATGGGTTCAACGAGGGCATGCTTGTGGGCTGTCAGCATTATCATCGGAACCTGCGGTGTCACTCTTGTGAGCGTCGCCGCCGCCTCTAGTCCATTCATGACCGGCATCGAACAATCTAGAACGATTAAATCAGGATGGAGTTGACGAGTTTTTTCGATTGCATCTTGTCCGTTGACTGCTTCTCCACAAACTCTGAAGTCCGGTTGGGCTTCAAAAATAGCGCGAACGGCCCTGCGGATGAGTGGATTATCGTCAACAATTAGAATGAATTTGAGCATGACGACGCTCTGTTAGCCTCAGTGCGGTTTTTGCGCGGGTAGTGGTGGCAGTGATGCTTCCTAATCACAACGGACTTGAGCCGGCGCGGCGACTTCGGTTTTCGCTCGGAGGTTTTGCCCACCAATAAATCGTAACAACATCAAATTTTGCAAGACTGTCCAATATTGGACAGTTTCTAGGTCTGAATCTGTTTCAATTGTGCACCTCCCCAAGTCGCGGCCCGATGTGCACTCCGGTGCGACATCGGAAGGAGGACACCATGAGTCCGATCGGACTACCGCTCGTGGGTTCTTACGACTATCGCCTGGTCGTGCTCTCGATTCTCATCGCCATTTTGGCTTCCTACGTTGCGCTGGATCTAACCGTGCGCGTGGCGGCTGCGAAGGACATGACCCGCCTTGCTTGGCTGTCAGGCGGAGCTATTTCCATGGGACTCGGGATCTGGTCGATGCACTTTGTCGGGATGTTGGCTTTCCGACTGCCGATTCCTGTCGGCTACCACCTTCCGACCGTTTTACTTTCCCTCTTGGCTGCGATTGTCGCGTCAGCCGTTGCCTTGTACGTAGCGAGCAGCCAGAGATTCAGTCGGCGTGCGGCGTTGGTCAGCAGCCTGATCATGGGTGGTGGTATTGCGGCCATGCATTACCTTGGCATGGCTGCTATGCGACTTCCTGCGACGTGCTATTACAACCTGCCGCTGGTGACCGCGTCGGTCGTCATTGCAGTTGTTGCTTCCCTGGCGGCGCTGACATTTGCCTTCAACTTTCAGTTGGAGCCTTGGGGGGCCACGTGGGCAAAGGGCACCAGCGCGACGGTGATGGGCGTCGCCATTGCCTCTATGCATTACATCGGTATGGCCTCGGTCAGCTTTGCGACTTCCATTCGGACCGTAGATTTGTCGCAGGCACTGAGCGTCTCATGGCTCGGCTTGGCGGGAATTGTGATCGTGACCTTGATGACGCTTGGGTTCACTCTGCTGACAACCTTCATGGGGCGCCAGTTTGCCGCGCAGGGCTTAGAACTTCAGTTAAGTGAAGAACGATATCGGCTCCTGTTCGAACACTGCCTCGCTGGTGTCTATCGGACGACGCTGGATGGTCGAGCACTGGACTGCAACGAAGCATACGCTCGCATCTTTGGTTACAGATCACGCAGAGAATGCCGAGCGCACAGCGTAACTGACAATTTCTTCAAACCTGAGGACCGGGAGATGTTCATCGCCCAGCTGAGAAAAAATAAAACTGTTGCCAATGTGGAATCCCGCCTCCGAGCAATCGACGGTCGACACGTTTGGGTTCTTGAGAATGCGACTCTCATCGAAGGTGTAGACACTCCGTCCGCGGTGATTGAAGGCACACTGATTGACATCACCGAGCGCAAGCAGGCCGAGGAAGCACTGCACCAGGCTCATGAGAACTTAGAAGCACGCGTTCGCGAGAGGACCGCAGAACTGGCAATAGTGAACGAAGCGCTAAGGTCAGAAATCACCGAGCGTAAAAGGGCTGAAGAAAGGCTGCGGGAATACGAAAAAGCCGTGGAAGGTCTAGAAGAGATGATCGTGGTTGTTGACCGAGGGTATCGTTACCTCCTCGCAAATCGCGCGTTTCTGAATTACCGGAGCATGGAGAGAGAGCAACTTCTGGGACAGTTGGTCTCAGAAGTATTGGGCCAGGAGGTTTTTGAGCGGTTTATCAAAAAACAGCTGGATGAGTGTTTCCAAGGCAAAATCGTCAAAGACGAATTGAAAGACAACCATCCCGAGCTTGGCGAAAGGGACTTATTCCTATCGTATTTTCCCATCGAAGGTCCCGCTAGTGTCGAGCGAGCCGCCTGTGTTTTGCAGGACATCACCGACCGCAAACGAGCTGAAGAAGACCTCCGGCGGCTTTCTGGCCAGCTTCTGCGCTTGCAGGACGAAGAGCGACGGAGAATCGCTCAGGATTTGCACGATTCTACGGGCCAAGACCTAGTCGCCTTGGCAACCATGCTTGGTCAACTCTGGAGTTCAATTCCTTCGACCGAGCGAAAATCACGTAGGCTTCTTTCCGAGTGTAAGGCATTGGCGGACAGGTGCATCCGTGAAGTCCGCACTCTTTCTTACGTATTATACCCACCAGTGTTGGATACCGCTGGTTTAGGAGGCGCGATTCGCGACTATGTAACGACCTTCATCAAACGAAGTGGCATCAACGTGGAATTGGAGTTGTCACCGCGTTTCGGACGGATGTCACGAGATGTGGAGTTGGCTTTATTCCGGGTAGTGCAAGAGAGTCTTACCAACATCCAGCGCCATTCAGGAAGTCAGCGAGCCAAGATACGAATTGATCGCAATTCGCATCTCACGCTGGAAATCAGCGACCTTGGCCGCGGAGCCTCTGCCAGTGTGCCGAGAGGAAAAGAGGAGTCCCGGTTTAAAGTGGGTGTTGGCATTCCCAGCATGCAGGAACGAGTGAAACTGATCGGCGGTCAGCTTGAGATTGATTCAAACAGTGACGGCACCACAGTGCGCGTGACCATACCTCTCGCAGAGGAAGGAACGTGAAAAAACTTCGCATTCTGATAGCTGACGACCACGGGTTGGTGCGGCGTGGTGCGCGGGCGATCCTCGATTCCCGACACGGCTGGAGAGTCGTCGGCGAGGCAGCGAATGGCCGCGAGGCGGTACAAAAGGCAATAGAACTGAAACCAGATGTGGCCGTAGTCGATATCGGCATGCCCGAACTGGATGGAGTCGAGGTAGTACGTCAAATCCGAGAGGCAGTTCCGGACACCAAAGTTCTTGTACTCACGATGCACGAGTCGGACCAGATGGTGCAGCGTGCATTGGATGCAGGGGCTCACGGGTACATTTTGAAATCCGATCTCACGGACTGCCTTGCGAAAGCCGTGAAAGCCATTGCGGAGGGTAAGCGTTTCCTAACGCCGAAAGTATCGGAAATTGTCCTGGAAGGATTCCTCAAGACAACAAGCCAGCATCAAAAAGGGGGCCGGGCCGCTGCCCGAATAACTCCTCGCGAGAGTCAAATCGTCGGCCTCCTGGCCGAGGGGAAAACAAATAAGGAGGTCGCAGCGCAGCTGGGAATCACCGTCAGAACCGTTGAGACACACCGCGCTAAGATCATGCTCAAGCTTGGCCTCCATTCGCTGGCCGAGCTTATTCACTATGCTATGCGCCACGGGCTAGCCACATTGAAAGGAGGCTAGGTGTGGAACCCTTGACGGCTTCGCGCACCGCAAACTTTGTGACATCGGTTTGCGATTACCGTTGAAGACTGTTCCTCGCCAAATTCCGGCAGCCTCTGAATCTCGCCGTGTAAACAATGTTACCGGGCCTCACTCCATGCGATTCCTTTCAAACGCGGTTCGGATTTTGGCAAGCACAGGAAGAAAAAAAACGAACCACAGTGCTGTCCGTTTTCCGAGCAACCGCGATTCGATTCTGGCTTATTCGGGAATCGGATATTCGTCAGCCGCGGTCAAATCGCGCGGAGAAGGAACGGGAACGAGGATACCTTTCTCGATAGTAAAATCGAGTCCTCGCCACTGAATGCGATTAGACATAAAGCTTACCAGCCAGACCAGGAATGCCAGTGCGTCACGCACGGGCACAAGATAAATGCGCTTGCGGATCACGGGGTCCTTAAGTCCCCAAACGCCAGCGGTCCATGCCATCGCAAACCGCAGCACCACGTACCCCCCGAGATAAAGGCCGGCGATCGATGAAGAGTGCGCCAGCGCCGCTGCCAGTAGGGCCCAGAAGATACCGTGCGTGAACACTAGACCCAAATGACCAAGCGGCCGGATGTTTCGTAGCCCGATCGCCCAACGAAGTTCATGACGCAAAAAAGTGCCAAATGATTGCGCTGGGAAAATCATCCATACGGGTTTATCCAGCAGTTCGATGCGATAGCCCTTCGATGCGATGCGGTTGCCCAGCTCGAAATCGTCGGAATGGTGATTTGCGAGGGCCTCGAAGCCTCCGATTTCGGCAAGGCGCTCCCGCGTCGTAGCCATGGTAGCGCCCAGCGTGAATTTCAGCCCTTCAAGCTTTCGCGCGACAAGAGCGCTCGAGCAAAATTCCGCGGACGAACCTACGCAATCGAGCTGCGAAGCAAAATCGCCATTCACGCGGCCGCGGAATAGCGCTGTCACCGCGCCAACCTGTGGATCGCGAAACGGCTCGGCCACACGCCGTAAATAATCGGTTTCGACACGCACGTCGCTATCACTAATCACCAGCAGGTCGTAACTCGCCTCATGCACCAGGCGGCACAGCTTGCAAACTTTGCTGCTCGCCCCCAGCTGAGGAGCGCCGATCAGCAACCGAATCGAACGTTCCGGAAAATCCCGAATCAGCCGCTCGATCACACTGATCGCCGGATCATCGGCATCGCTCACCGCAAACAGAATCTCGTAGAGCGGATAATCCTGGCAGCAGTAGCTGGAATAATTTTCGTAAGCCTCGCGGTCTAACCCGCGGACTGGTTTCAAAATGCTGATGGGCGGGGTGAACGGAATCGCCGCTGCATTTTCCTTCGGTCTTGCGGAGAAAAAGAGGTAAACGCAATAAATGGAGAGCAAGTAATAGACGAACGGGGCCAGAGCGATTGCCATTATCAGCCAGCGGAACAACCGGAAAATGGTTATATGGTCCATATCCTATCAGCTATCCAGTCCAGGCCAACATGACGCCCAGGCAAACCAGACCTACTCCAGCCCAGCGCATCCTACTGACTCTCTCCTTCAGTATAAACTTTGCCCCCAGCGCGCCAACGGCATAGCTGAGGGCTGTTGCCGGAACGACAAGACTCACGGGAGCCCAGGAAAGCAACACCAACGTGGCGTAAAAAGACATGGTCATCAGGGGAATGCCCAGCCAGAACCAGCCCGTGCGCAATGCCCGTTTCAGAAACTCAAATATCTCGCGAGGCAGGAGCCTATGCGGTTCGCCGACATTTTTCATTCCATAGGTGATCGAGATCTCGCCAGCCGTGCTGGCGAATATTACGATGGCCAGGAAAGCAGCTATTCGGATACTCACGGGAACCTGTTATTGGTGCGCGGCTCGGTGCGGCCAACCAGGGTCACGCCAAAACAAATCAAAAGAACCCCGGCCCAACGCGCCAGCGTCACATTTTCCCGAAGAATCAAAACGCTGAGCAAAGCCACAACCGCATATCCGAACGAGGTTGAAGGCATGACGTAACTGTAATCCGCCCAAGACAGCACCATGAGGTACATAACGAATCCCGAAAGCAGACACAGAATTCCGAGCCAAATCATTCCGCTGGTCACGGTCGCACGAAACGTGGTCACCAGGGCTTCTGGAGCCAAGTTGACGGATCCAATTTTCCTCATCCCCAACTTCAAGAAAATGTCTCCCACCGAGCTGCAAAGCACCATTAGCACGACTAAAGAAAAAGTTTTAGCGCGCACACTTCGGTTGGCGCTCATTCAGGGGTGCCTAACCTTGCGCGATCGGCCCAGGACCGGCCTCAATCGAAGGCACCGTGACCATTGTTTTGGGTTGTGGTTCGCGCTTGGCCCAACGCAATCGCTCCGCGCGAAGTTTCAGGAAAGCTGAAGCTTCGTGGTAGAGACGTTTTCGCTCGTGGCCGTCCCACAGCGCATCGCGCACGATGCGCCAGGCAACTTTGGGGCGGAAATAATAATCGTCATAGAAACGATTCACACCGGCCATCATTTGTTCCCGCGAAAGATGGGGATATTCGATGTGCGGCAACTGGTGGCCGTTAGCGTCGGCCAGCGCCTCGGCACGCAGGAAATCGCCTTTCACTAGATCATTATACAATTCGGTTCCCGGAAAAGCGTGGGCCAGCGAAACCTGGATGGTTTCGCAATCGAGCTGTTTGGCGAAATCAATTGTTTTCTGAATTGTGTCTTTCGTTTCACCCGGCAGCCCGATGATGAAATCTCCGTGAACGCGAATGCCCACTTTTCTGCAATTGTTCATGAACGCCAGGCCCATTTCGACGGTGGCGCCTTTTTTGATGTTCTTCAAAATTTGCGCATCCCCGGACTCGAATCCGACGATGAACAAGCGCGCTCCAGCGTCGGCCATGGCCTTGAGCGTGTCGTAATCGGAATGCACGCGCGCATTTGCCGACCAGCGGAATTTGAGCGGCTTGAATTTAGCGCAGATTTCCAGGACGCGGTCTTTGCGAATATTGAAAGTGTCGTCATCGAAGAAAAATTCTTTGGCCTGCGGAAACCATTCCAGAGCTTGTTTAATTTCGCGAGCCACATTCTCGGTCGAGCGCACGCGCCAAGCATGGCCGGAAATGGTTTGCGGCCACTGGCAGAAAGTGCACAGCGCCGGACAACCGCGCGTGGTGTAAATGGAAACGAAAGGGTTCAGAAGAAAAGGAACATTGTAGCGCTCGATCTCGAGGTCACGTTTGTAGATTGACGTGGCAAAGGGCAATGCGTCGAGTTCTTCGGTGTGCAACTGCTGACGCGGCGCGGTGTGCATCACCTGGCCATTCTCCAGGTAACTGACACCGAGAATCTGGCTGAGGTGCTTGCCTTGCGCAAATTCAACGACCGCGTGATCGAACTCACCGCGCACGACGAAGTCAATGTCCTCGCTCGCGCGCAAACTCTCGTCGGGACGATTCTGCACATGCGGACCTACAAAGGCGATTTTCAGTCCACGATTTTTAGCCTTCATCTCGCGGATAAGGCGAAGATCGCTCTGAAATCCGACCGTCGAAGTGAACAGCACCAGAAATTCATATTGACCTGAAAGTTCCACGGTCTTGGCCCAGGAGATTTTGTGAGGCGAGGCATCGAGAAGACGGCTGCCTTCCAACATTCCAGCGGGATACGTCAGCCACACCGGATACCAATAGGATTCAATTTCCCGGCTGACGGGCCATCGCGAACTGGCGCCACCGTCGAAATTTTCAAAGCTCGGTGGATTCAGCAAAAGCGTCTTCATGGACGCAAGCATACTTCGAGGCCTCACTTTCCATGGCAAACTCAACGGGTGCATTCGGAACAATTGATTATACTTGATGTAACGACTTCTTCCCAAGGCGAATCGTGCGTGTTGGTGTTCGAAAACAGTGTGACCAGCTGAAATACTCGAAAACCGGTGTGGCCCGCCCCGTCCCCGCAAGTCGTTACTGAAAAATCTGAGCGAGCTGGCCGGTGGTTCGCAACAGTTCCAACTGCGCCTGCTGACGATCGAAATTTGCGTTGAGAAAATCCAGCCAGCGATCGCTCTCTTCGAGGCGCTGTTTCTCGAGATCGCGCAAGCTGATGCGCCCTTCCTGATACTGCGCCTGTAGGTTGCCGAGCCCCTGCTGGGCGAGTTGCAATTCCAGGCGTGCAACTTCTCTCGCGGAATCCAGTACCCGTGTCCGGCGCGACTGCTTGCGAATGCTGGCCGAAAGCGTGCTGCGCGTTTGCTCCACGTTCATCTCCGCAACTTTCAAGTCGGTTGTGGCCAGGGCAATCGCCGCTTTCGTGCGCATACTGAATATAGGCATTTGAACTTGCACGCCGAAATTGAAGTTGTTTCGCTGAAATCGCCTATAAAAGACGTCGTAATTGTTGAAGCGGCTCAGCAGGCTGTATATGCCTACCATTTCCACGGTGGGATAACGGCCGCCGCGCTCACCCTTCAAGCGTAATTCTCTGGCCCGCATCTCGGATTCAGCCTGCTTCATCAGAACATTGTTGGCGAGCGCCTGACCAGTCGCGTTCGTGGGTATGACACTCGCCGATTCGGGCAAATCTTCTCCGCGGACTTCAATGGTGTGGTCCGGTGGCAAACCGGTCAGATCGCGCAGTGTCGACTGCAAATCCTCTTCGCGTCCTTCCAAGTCAACGATGCGCTGTTCAATTCTGGCTGCGGCAAGCTGTGCCTTGGTGCTTTCAATGGGCAACTCCAGTCCTTCGGAAAGACGCTGCGTGGTAACGTCAAGAATGCGTTTTGCGCTTTGCCGTTCCTTGCCAAGCAGGTCAATCGAATTGCGAACTTTGGACAGCTCCAAGTATGCGGATGCAGTAGCGACGATGACGGTTTCCCGAATCTTCTCGGTCTCGAAGACCCGGGCATTGGTGCGCTCGCGCAACTCCCGCAACTGGCCTCGGAGCGGCTGATTGAAAAGCTGCTGGGTGTACGAGACATTAAAAATCGAAGGCGCATGCCCGCCGGGCCCTTCCGGAATTCCGTGAGAATAGGCTACGCCGGATCCTGCATAGATATTGGGAAGAAATTCTGCTTGCGAAATCAAGGCAGTTTTTTCCGCCAACCCCTGCTGAAGCCTGGCGACGGCCAGACTGCGGCTGTTGCGCAGTGCCAGCTCGACGGCAATCTTTAACGTGAGAGGCTCGCCCGAGGGGGCCGTAACCGCACTTTGATTTTGCGCGCAGACAATCGTGGTGAGGAGCAACGAAGACAGCATTGCCCAACAGAAACGCTTAGCTCGCTCCCTATCCATGAAATTTCCTAGTTGTCTAAGCGCCCGGAAGGGGTTAACTCGCGTCCGGCGGTCAGGGGATTTTTGACCCAGAGACAAATCACCGCGTTTCAACATGGGGTATCTGCCCTTTCTTATTTCAACCTTACCTTGGATGCCCAAAGCGATTGTAACGGAAGCTTCGACGCAGCGAAAACCTCAACCAAACAATTGAATTGCCGACAGAACCATCTCGTCTTTAGCGGTCGGTTGAATATAAACAATCATCGGGGAGCATCCTGTCGACTCCGCGTAGCGTCGCCTCTCCGGCCTGCTCCGATGCTCAGCGCTCCATAGGCGGCCAAAAGTACAATTTCCGGGTCAATCGGATGGCGGTAACGCACATCCGGGTGTGTGACGTAATACAGCAACGGAAAGAAGAAGAGGATGATTGCTAAAGGAATTGCGAATGACACTCCATTTTGAATCGAACGGTACAGACCGAGGAACGCCAAGAACGACAAAAGGCTATAGACGATAATGTTCGGCACCCCAGCCTCATCATCGATGTCCCAGCTGGGATGCGCGCTCCAAACTCCAGTCCAAAGGAAGACAATCCTGCGCACGGTCAGCGAAACAAAGCGATCGGGATGCTCACGTAGAAAGCTTTTTACCTGCTGCTGCTTCTCCGCCATATAGGTCATCTCTCCGAGCTGGTGGAATCGTTCCATTTCTGCCGGATTGTCCGGCGGCAACAAGCGATCGGAGGCGGGGCGAGATGTGTCGTCGCTATTTCCAACTTGAAACTCCAAAGCAAAGTTGCTGCGAAGAGGGATGAACTTGCCAAAGGTGCGAACGTCGCGTACAAGCCAAATGCTCAAGCACGCAAGGCATACAAGTGCCGAGGTCATCATCAACACATTGCAATTCATACCCGAACGCCGGTGCCGAAACCAGAGCCATACACCCAGGAAAGGAAACGTGACCAGGATAGAAGGGTTGAAGAGCGCTGTACCCCCCCAGAGCAGTCCGTAGCCAAGCCAAAACGGCCAGCGGCACGATTCCTGCAGAATCAGAGTCGCTAGAACGAGCAAGGTAAAAAGTAAAGTAGTCAGGCTGGTGTCCCATATCCACCGATTGGAAAGTCCGATGGCGTAAGGGAACAACGCCCAGGCCCAGCCGGATCCAGCTGCTACGCGGGCCCCGAAAACTTTCCACCCCATGAGAAAAAGAGGCGCGCAAGTCAGTGCCGAGAATAAGTTGTTTAACGTCAAACTCATGACTGCAGAAGTAGTCGAGTAGATCCCGAACATTTTAAAGATTCCGGCGAGAACAAAGGGGTATGCCGGTGCCACTAATGCGGTGGGCCCTGTGTATTCTGGATAAGGCGAACTGAAACCCTGCCCACTCGCGATGGACCGCGCGACCCTCCCCATCTCATAGCCGAAAACAAAATGATCTCGCGCGGGATCTAGTTGAAGGGGGAGAACGAAGGCCATCACCATCATGCGTATCGTCAGGGCCACGGCGACCATGGCCCACGGCGAGTAGAAGAATCCATGGAGATTGTGGCCAGGGCCCGATGACGAGCGCGTCAAACCACGCGCCCCTGGCAAGAACGTTGCTGTTGAGGCAGACGAATCGGTGCCATCCTCACTCGTAGCGAAGCGAATCGACCGGTTGGAGCTTGGCAGCCTGGTTTGCCGGCAAATACCCGAACAGCACGCCGGTTCCGCAAGACACCAGGAACGCAACGATAACCGAAAGCCCTGAGACCGGAACGCGAAGATTCCCAGGTAGCAGGGGCTGAACCGCTACCGGAATCGCTACTCCCAGAAGAATCCCTACGATCGCACCACCACCGCTGATCAAGATCGCTTCGGTGAGAAACTGATAAAGAATTTCGCGGCGCGCAGCACCAATGGCTTTGCGAATGCCGATTTCCCGCGTGCGCTCGGTGACGGTGACCAGCATGATATTCATAATCCCTATGCCGCTGATTAATAAAGCGATGAACGCAATAATGAGAAGTACTGCCGTCAAGGCCAGCGAGATTTTGTGCGCGGCATCGAGAATTGCCGTCAAATTCTGCACATCGTACACGGCGGTTGCTGGATGGCGGCTTTTCAGAAGCCATTCGATCTGGCGCGTAACAGATGGTACATCCTCCGGAGCGCGAGCTTGCGCATATAACGTGCGGAAAATATCGGCGCCGGTGTAATTTCTCATCAGCGTGTAAGGAATGATTACCGATTCTTTTTGAATTTCCGACAGCCCAAAAGTGGTAACTCGCTCGCGGAAGACGCCAATAATGGTGAACGTAAATTCGCCCACGCGAATGTTTCTTCCCACGGGATTTTGCGATGGATAGACGCGGGCGGCAAGGTCCGAGGTGATCAGGCAGACCTTACTTCGCGCGTACATATCCTGGGAATCAAAGTAGCGTCCGCGAAGAATCAGTAGCCTGCGGATATCCTGAAAGCCTTCGGTCACGCCAATAAAAGTAATCGGACGCTCAACGCCGTTGCTAACCACGGAATTCGGCATATCCCGGGTTCCGGCGACTTTTACGACTTGGGGGATCGTCTTCTCGATAGCTTCCAGATCCGCTGTGGTGAGCTCGTAGCTTAAGGCCCGCGCTTGATCGGGCACCTCGATGTATTGGGCCCAGATCAGGTTCGAGCCGACGCCCTCGATCTGGGCCATAACAAATTTTCGTCCGCTGAGCGCGACAGTAACAACGAGCACAATAGACGCACTTCCAATGACCACACCGAGTGCAGTCAAGAACGCGCGAACCCTATTGGCCCGCAGCGCGTCCAGTGCAACGAGCAATGTTTCTCGTCTCATCATCGCTGAGCTTCACCAGCAACAAAAAACCATGCTACACACGCACTGAAAGAAGGGTCTGACCACGATACACTGCGCCTGCCATCGTGTACCTCTCGCGATCTGTTGATCGCCGCATCTGGATTGCTGGCGCTTTGTGCGCGCTTCGGTGCTCTAATGTGGAAGCCGCTTCACCGCCTCGCGTACCGCCTTATTCTGCGGGTCGGCTTGCAGTGCGGCGCCATACTCGTTGGCAGCTGCCTCCCTGCGTCCTTGCTGCTCATAGAGGCGCCCCAACCATTCGTGCGTTGCAGCATGCGACGGGAAAGCCATCCGCTTCGGCGCTTTTTCCAGGTAAGATTTCAAATGCAATTCAGCCTCGGCCAGCCTCTCATTTTTCAGTACCAAAGCCACGCCGCGATAAAAATCCGCGCGCGAATCACCGGGAGCACGCATTGCCCCCGCCTCCGCAGACTCGACGATGCGGTCCGGCTGGCGTCGCATAGTGAAATAATCGGCAATCTCAAAAACCACGAATGCACGCTTCTGATCCGCACGCAGGGCAACCTGAAACTCAGCATCAGCGCGGGACCAGTCCTTTTCGTCGGACCAGCATTCGGCTCGAGCAAAGTGCCCCTCTGCGGCATCGAGCGCAGCAATCGCCGCGATTTGCCTTTGAGCTTTTTCTTCTCCGCCCCCCATGATGGCTGGCGCACTGCAATAATATTCTACGAGATCCTGCTGCGCTTCCAGGTTAGCGGGATCGATGCGAACCGCAGTCTCAAACTCGCGCCGCGTTTTTTTCGCCAGCGACATCCCCGAAAGGATTCCAGCCTTCTCCGCTTTGCGCCCATAGGCGCGACCCAGCCACATGTGAATTTCCGAGGAGTTAGGATGTACCCCTATCGCTTTTTCGCCAGTGGCAATCGCTGCGTCCATTTGCCGCATTTCGTAATAGGATTTCATCCTCCATAGGACAACCTTCTCACTGTGCGAATGGTTCGCAGAAACATTTTTCAACACGTCTATAACACGTTCGTATTGGCTT
>DATNLZ010000109.1:0-7980 GCA_035602605.1 Candidatus Dormiibacterota bacterium | reverse complement strand
GCGCCGCCGTGCCCGTGCATGGCCATTTCAGACTCGCTCACAGTCCCTCCCATTTCGAAACGCCTACAATTTCGTGCGCAAAACAAGCAGCAGATAGAGCCACAAAACTCCCATGAAATGCCAATACGTCGCGGTCGCTTCAAACGTACTCTTTCGAAACGCGGCGCGGCTCGCGACAATTCGTCCCATCACCAAAGCAAGCGCGACGATTCCTGCAAGCACATGCAATCCGTGCATCGCGGTCAGGACGTAGTAGAACGAGCTATTCGGATTCGTCGCGAGGTAAAGGCCCTGCGCCGCGAGCTGCCGCCAGGCTTCGAATTGCCCAGCAACGAAAACGAATCCGAGCGCGAGGGTGGCCATGAGCCAACCCAAACCGACTCGACCGGTACGTGGTTGAATGGACGGATCGGCAGTGACCGCGCGCCGCGCCATTTGCAGAGTGGCGCTGCTCAAGAGAAGCGCCAACGTATTTGCATAAAGTACGGGTGGCAGGGCGATGTGCGTCCAATCCGCCGCGGATCCCTGGCGGACAAATAGTGCGCTTGTGAAAGCCGCGAACGACATGGTGATCGCAAAGATGCCCACCCAGATGCCGCTTTGCGAAGCCCCTTCTGCTCCGGAGAGTACTTTGGCAACTCTGGCTGCGGGAACCGTCGAGCCTCGCAACGCGGGGGGCCGCGTTCGAACGGGCCGGTAAATTGTGGATGACATTTTTTCCTGTTCTTTTCTTAGAGGACAGGGAGCGAAAACTATTTCGTCTCCGCTCCAAATCCTTTTCATCCGTTCAGTCGGCGGACGGCTCCGGCGAATCCTGCATGATGTAGTCGCCTTTCGAACCTTTCACATTATATTGATAAGGGTCGTGATAAATGACCGGATGCTTCCCGCCAAAATTATTCCAGGGCGGAGGGGAAGGAATACTCCACTCGAGCGTCGTCCCTTCCCATGGGTTCTGCGGAGCGGGCGCGCCCTTATAACGGCTGTAAATCAGGTTGAAGATGAAGATGAGCTGCGCGGCGCCAGTTCCGAGAGCGGCGATAGTGATGAACTTGTGCAGCGGCATCAGCGGTCCCGTGAAGTCATTCACGAACGCCGAATAACGCCGGATGTTGCCCACCAATCCGAGGTAATGGAACGGCATGAAAATGCAGTAGGTACCGATGAAGGTGAGCCAGAAATGTAGCTGGCCCAGAGTTTCGTTCATCATGCGGCCGGTCATTTTGCCGAACCAGAAGTACGTACCGGCAAAGACACCGAAAATGGACGCGACGCCCATCACCATGTGGAAATGGCCGACCACGAAATACGTGGCGTGCAACACGATGTCGATGGAAGGCTGCGCCAGGAAAAAGCCGCTAACGCCGCCGCTGACGAACATGGAGATGAACCCGAGCGCAAAGAGCGATGCCGAGTTGATTCGAATGTTCGCGCCGTAGAGGCTGCCCAGCCAAATCAGGGTCATGATCGTCGCCGGAATCGTGATGGTGAGCGTGGGGAAAGAAAAGAGCAGCGATGAGAATGGATTCATGCCACTCACAAACATGTGGTGTCCCCATACCATCCAGCTCAAGAAGCCGATGGACATCATCGAGTAGATGATGACCCGAGCGCTCAAGAGCGGTTTGCGCATGCTGTTGATCAGAATGTGCGAAACGATGCCCATCGAGGGCAAAATCGCGATGTAAACTTCCGGATGGCCGAAGAACCAGAACAGGTGCTGCCAGAGAAGCGGCGAACCTCCCGAGTGCGGCTGCAAGCGATCACTTATCACCAGGCCAGAGGGAATGAAGAAGCTGGTCCCAGCGGTGCGATCCAGAATCAAGAGTATGCAAGCAGGAAGGAGCACGGCGAACGCCAGCAGTGCGATGCACGAAGTGATGAACCAGGCCCAGGTGCAAATCGGCATGCGCATGAGGGTCATGCCCTTGGCGCGCAGGTCGAGGGTCGTGGCGATGAAGTTGAGCGCTCCAAGCAGAGACCCAATGCAGAAAATGGCGATCGAAATCCCCCAGAGGTTCATGCCCCAGCCCATGCCGGGGCCGGCATCCTTGCCGACCGCACTCAGCGGAGCATACGAGGTCCAGCCGGAGATCGGCGGACCGTCGGGAATGACGAACGCAAGGATCAGCACCAGAAAGGCGACGAGCGTCGTCCAGAACGACATCATATTGAAGCGCGGGAAAGCCATATCTTCCGCGCCGATCTGGATCGGGAGAAAGTAATTGCCGAAAGCGGCGAAGGGGGCGTTGGTGAGCACGAAGAAAACCATCAGCGTGCCATGCATGGTGAGCAACGAGAGGTAGTATTCCGGCGTGATGATGCCACCCGGAGCGCCGGCTTTCGAAAGCAGCTCCAGGCCGGGGATTCGCGTCGTTGGCCAAACGAGATGGAAACGCATCAGCCAGGAAAGAACCATGCCCATGCAAACAGCCAGGAGACCAAGAGCATAGTATTGTTTGCCGATCACTTTGTGATCGAGGCTGAAGACGTACTTCCGGAGAAATCCCTCCGGCGGTGCATGAACGTGTGCCTGCTGGGCTGACGTTTCTTCCATCTCTTCTCCTCGCTCAGAGAAAACCGCGAACCAGTTGCGACGAATCACACGTCGGCGTGCGGGTTGGGATTACCCGTTCAGAGCTCAGACGCCTTCTGTTTCATCCACTTTTCGAAATCGTCCTGGGCCATCACGTTCAGATACGCTTTCATGTTGTAGTGGCCCAGGCCGCAAAGCTGGGTGCAAACAATTTCATACCTTCCGATTTTGGTGGCCGTGAAATGCACCGAGAGATCAAGCCCCGGCACAAAATCCTGCTGAATGCGGAGTTCCCGCACGTAGAAGGAATGACCCACATCCTTGGCGTGCATCAGAAGGTGGACTTCGCGGTTTACGGGTATGGCCAGTTCGCCGGAAACGATGTCATCGCGCGACTCGATATCATTAGCCGGATCGAGTCCGAAAAAGTTCTGATTCCCTTCGTCGATCTTGTCCGGATGGATAGCGCCGAATTTCCCGTCGACACCGGCATAGCGGAAATAGAAAGCGAACTGGCCGGCCTGCGCCTGAATCTGCAGTGCATCCGGCCTGGGCGCCGTGAAGTAGACATTGGCCCAGGCCTTCTGTCCCAATACTCCAAGCGCAAAAACTTCCGCTCCGACAATGATGAAAGCGACGGTCACCACCAGCTTGGCGCCGCCGGGAAGGTGTGTCAGCTTTGCTCCCTCCTTGCGCTGGGCAAACTTAAAGACAAAAAAGGCCAGAACCAGCTGGGCGCCGAGGAAGGAGAATCCCGCTTCCTTCATCGTGTCCGACAACTGGTCATCGATCGCATGCCCATGGGTGGAGATGTCTTCCGGCATAACGTACATGCGCGTCGCAATCGGATAGGCGGATGCTAACGCAATGATCACCAGAACTACTGCAAACAACTTACCCATGACACCTCACTTTGATTTCGAGTTCGATCGACTTTATTCGTTCGATTTGCCAGCAGACGTATCCTGGCACGACTCACGCCTGTAGTTGCGAAAAAGGCTCAATAGGGCTTGGCTTTGAAGACGAAGTTTACGTTTTTCGTTTCGCTGCCGGTGAGGGTCACTTCCTGCGTCTGCTCGCCGTAGGACTCGTGGTAGGCGGTGACGGTGTACTTGCCCGCGGGCAAATTGGGCAGCTTGAAGCCACCATCTTCTCCAGAAATGGCATAGTG
The DNA here is from genome assembly GCA_035602605.1 of Candidatus Dormiibacterota bacterium. Classification (GTDB taxonomy): domain Bacteria; phylum Acidobacteriota; class Terriglobia; order Acidiferrales; family UBA7541; genus DASQHY01. Next base: position 4,273 of record DATNLZ010000109.1, on the reverse strand, counting down.
GGAGTTCTTCAGCACCGCAAAAGTGCCGTGCATCCACGGATGCACGTTACACTTCACGGGGATGAATTCCATCTTGTCGTACTTATCGACGATGGGAGGCGTTCCCGGCGGCTGCGATTTGTTCCACTCGCGGTTGATCTTGGCGAGCGGGTGGATGTTGTGCGAGGTCTGATCTTCGTTCAAAACCTTGAGTTCCTGGTTCACCTGAAACACGAGGACATGCGGCAAATAGCGGCAGCCTTTCTGCGTGAATACCGCGGCTTGTGACGGCGCGGCCTCATCCGGGGCTCCCGCCGAAATGTATACGACGACATTTTCGAGCGCGTTGTTAGGACCGGTTACCACAGTTTCGGTTGTCGGCGGCGTGGCATATTGCTTCGCGCAGCTAGGCTCCTTGGACATGTCGATGGGCTTCTGTTTAGCCGGTGTTCCTTCGTAGGTCACCTTGCCGCTCACGGTGCCACCACCCGGTACGGCGGAAGTCGTCGCGACTGCAGCAAGAATGGCCACTCCTGCCAAAAAGAGATGCTTTGTTCGCATTCCCTTGCTCCTTCTGAATTTCTTCATTCGCGAAACTACTGCTTGATGCCGGAACCGGGCGGGGTCCCGGTGATTCTCCGTGCGTTGACGATTTCAGCGCCATCTTTGGAAGTCAGCCAAAGCGCGAGCTCCGGACTCTTGTGTGTTATCTGCAGCGTGCGCATGTAATGCACGAGGTCCAAAGCGCATTCCGCTTTTGATGATGCATGCGGACAAAAAGATAGGCTTTGTTCGCATCCCCTCGCCCCACCGAAATCGAGTTTCTCCACAACAAAGCTACTGCTTGATGCCGGAACCGGTCGGGGTCCCGGTGATTCTCTGCGCGTTGACGATTTCAGCTCCCTCTTTGGTACTCATCCAAAGAGCGAGTTCCGGACTCTTGTGGGTGACCTGCAGAGTGCGCAAGTAATGCACAAGGTCCCAAGCGTCTTCCGGCTTGATGACGTCAGCAAACGAAGGCATCGGCGTGCCGTCAAGACCGGTCATGAAAATCTTATAGAGATCATGGTTGGACGTGCCGCACTTGAAGCGGGAGCCGGCAGCAAAATTGTAGGGTCGAATCGGTTGATCGTTGCTGTCCGTAAGCGTGGAAGCGGAGGGACCATCGCCGCGGCCTTCGGCGCCGTGGCACTTCCAGCATTCCAGCTTGGTGAAGAGTTCTTTTCCGTGCTTGATGCTATCCACGGTGAGCGCGGGCTCGGCGGGAACATTGATGATATCGCCGGGCTTGTCGGTCTTCCAGCGCGGCGAGAAGGTTTTGATGAAAGCGACGAGATCCGCGCGGTTCTGGTCCGTCAGGGTGATCCATGACGGCATGTTGGAATTGTTCAAGCCACGGACGAGAGAGTCGACGAGATCCTGGTCCGTGGGCAGAGTGCCTGTAGGCGTGGATCGGCACTTGTAGGTCGCCGCGACGAAATTCCGCGGCAAAATATTGAGGTATGGCCCATTTTCTCCGTTGCCGTCGCCGCGGAAGCCATGGCAGCCCCAGCAGTAGCGGAAGTAGAGCTGTCTTCCGGTGCCCACGTGTCCAGTATATTTGCCGATGTGGGATTCTCCCTGCTGCGCCGATGCGGCCAGCGGGAAAACGAAAGTTGCAAGAATGACGATACCGAGTATTCGTGACTTCGTAATTTTCATCAGGCTCATCGTTTTCACCCTTAGAATGCGAAGTCAAAACCCAGCAGCAAGCTGCTGGTGGTCAAATTCAGTCCGTTAATGGGCGAAGCGCCTCGCTGCCGCAAAATAGCGTATTCGCTGTGGTAGGCAAAGCCGGCGCGGCTGGAAATGAAGGGGTAGTACCGCAAGCCGAACGTCAGCACGTCTTCGTTGCCAAAGTTCTCGGGGTTGGTGGCGAAAACCTGGCGCGACATGCGAATCAGCTCGTACCGGTTGATCAGTATGAGTTGCGGGTTTAGGTTGTAGTGAGTTTCAAAGAGGCCGCCGTTCCAGGTCGGCGCCCTCGCACCGGTGGGAAGCAGCTGATTGGCCGGGGTATTCGAACCAAGGAAGGCGCTATCCCAGCCATGGAAGAACATGGTGGTCACATCGAGCTTGTTGAAATACCACATGCCGATCAGGCCATCGCGGTAGAAACCCTTGTTTCCGATTCCCGTTCCTCCCACAGGGTTCGTCGCTGTGCTGCTGACTGCAACTCCATTGGCGTCTGTGCCGACTGGGGTCGTGATGGTCTGCGTGAACTGAAAAAACGTCGGGGCCTGACCGATGTAGGCAAACGCTCCTATTCGCTGCAGGCCCAGGCGGCCAAGCTGAAATGCGCGGCTAGCGGCAAAAAATCCATTGTAGCCGCGGCCCGTGACAGGACCCGGTTGCCCATCTTTCGAGCTGAGTACGGCAGCCGAGACGCGGGTGCGGTCATCTTTCGAATGCCCCATCCACTCTAGTCCAACCTGATTGTCGCCAAGTCCGAACGTGTACAGGCCCTCTCCGACGGCTCCCGGACCAGCCAGATTCCCCGGTGAAACCAAGGGCTGGAAGTGATAGTTCGCATAGGTGCCCGCGACGTTTGTCAGCGTCAGGATGCGCTTCTCGGACAATAGATTGTCCAGTTCAAACTTGCCGAGTTTGATGTTCAACCAACTGGATCCCAAAATATTGTCCACGCGGGCCCAGACAGCCTCGAAGTGGAAGGAGGCGGTGTTGTCCGAAGCTGGCAGCACGTAAAATGAATAGTTCTTTGCCAGCGTGCCGGCAGTATGGAAATCCAAGCCGCTCCAGTCAAACCCATGGGTGGTGATTTTCCCCTCCATTTGCCCAAGCGGAGGGTTGGCGGGATCATCCACCTGCGTGCGGTTCTGGCTTTCGCGGTGCCAGAAGGTTGTCATGCGGAACGTTACAGGCCAGTATGCCGGCTGCTGGAAAATGGGGGCGTCGCGATCGTTCCCCATCTGGTAGCCGTTGTCCTTGAAGGCCTGCCCGAAGGGGCTGAGCTTCGGCCAAGCCTCGTGACAGGAAGAGCAAGGCATCCCGTACTTCCGCGCGAAGGCAGGAAGCGCGTTCACTTTGATAGAAGGGATGGGGAGACCGGAAGCGGGAGGGCTATCCGCGAACTGAAAAACGAGCAGGAGAAAACCAAACAACATGCAGGATGCCACCCCTGACACCCTTTTCTTCACCGCACGTTGACCACACAAGGACATACCGCCTCCTCTGCTGGACGAAGAGAAGCAGCCAGACAGCAAAATACTCGAACTTCATAAAAGGGAAAAGGCGCGGGCAGACCTGCCCTGGCAACGCCGCCGGATAATCCGGTGTCGTCACAAAACCGAAAAGAGGCTTTGAACAACGCGCCCATTGAGAACCGCGCCCTTTTCTCCGTCAAGAAAAGAACGCCAAATCCTCAAATCCCTGAACCGGGGCGGATGCTACTCCCACAAAAAAACAAATGCAAGAGTTTTCTTTTATTTATTTTTATTCCCAGAATTCTTGAAACTTATAGTCTTGGAGTCCTGGTACTGGACTTCTGGCCTTGACCGCTGCGCATGCCGGATAAGAGAAATGCCTTTTTTTGCCAGGTTTCCTTTCCGCTGGTTCCGGAATCTTAATCCTGCGATGAAATGAGAATGACAAAACTGGAATAGACACCTCGCCGAAGATGGGAGTACGAAGAAGTGTTACTCTCGATCTAGAGTGTGGTCTCCAGCGGGGATGTAAAGAATAAGAATTCCGTTCGGATCGGCGGGGGCAAACGGCAAATGAATATGACGCGTGCTGAAATGCGATCGGTTTTTCTCGCAAGCAAGGCTGGGATTTCCCCAACGGAAATGAAACTTCTGCTATTGCGCTTCCTCTTGCTTGCTTGTCTAACGTCGTGTTCTCTCTTCGCGGGCGGGGGGAACAAGGATCAGTTCGCAAGCCCTGGTTTTGTGAAGGAATTTGAAGCGACGCAGGCGGACGCCTTGCAGGCGTTAAATGAAGTTCTGGAGGATCAGATAATTCATGGAACACTCATCTTCGACAAACAGCCGATTCTGACGGGAGCGACTGTGGCCGAGTCAACTCCTCTGTTTGAACCCTGGCAAGGACCGGGACAGGTTTTCTACAAGATACGCAAAGACGCTATTGCGCCCCGGCATTTTCTGGATAGCGCGGATCAAGGCACGATTGCGGTGCGCTATGTTCTCAGCAGCGCCAGCCCCGGGCGATTTCGCTTACGGATCGACGCCATCTATGTGGAGTCCACGCGGCGGAAATTGCATCCATCGGACCTCAC
>DATNLZ010000079.1:0-115944 GCA_035602605.1 Candidatus Dormiibacterota bacterium | reverse complement strand
TGGCGGAGAGGGTGGGATACTCACCCAGTCTCTTCGAGCACCCTGCAATCTTTTCAGCAACATGCATCAAAAGCGCATGAATGCTGGCGATTTCTCCGATTTCTACTGCTTCAATAGTATCAAGATTTTCAGTTGTTTGGTTCTAATTCTGGCCCTAAACAGACACCAAAGACACCAAAGCAGCGATCGAGCAAGTCGGACGCTCATTCGCACGTTGTAGGTACACACGAGCAGGGCGCCCTGCTTCCGACCCGTAGAGGCCCGTTATGTCCTAGTCTTCGAGACCATCTACTACCGTGTAACCAAGCGCCGCATAGCCTGACAGTCTTTTTTTGTACATCCGAGCCAGCATAGCAACCTGGACATCTGCGTAGTCATAGACCCGGACTTCCTTCTTATTCACGTGAAGGCGGTGCAGCCGGCCTACGTACTGCTGCAGCGTTCCCCTCCATGAAATCGGCATCGCGAGCAGCAGCGTGTCGAGGCGAGCGTCATCAAAGCCCTCCCCAAGATAACTTCCCGTCGCCAGGATCACACGAGGCTCCTTGAGAGAAACGGCTGCGAGGGACTCAGCAAGCTTCTTCCTTTGCTTAGCACCCATCCCACCTTTCAAAACAAATATATGCGGACAGAGTTCGTTCAGACATCCAGCCAAGTAATCGAGATGCTCCGTCCGGCTCGTCAGAACGAGTGGCGAGCGTCCCATACCCAGAACCCGCTGAAGGTCCCGAATAATTAGTTCATTTCTTCTTTGGTCGGTGACGAGCGCGGCGTAAATATCATGGATCGTTATTTCGTGCTCAGTGCGGTTCCCTGCGAAATCGGTCAATCGCGGGATGACCTTGTGTTCGACGTGCGAGGCCTCTAGCGGCCTTCTTCGCACTGAGACGAAAGCGGACCGGGCCACATTGCATGTTGATTATGGGATGGTGTCCATCTTTTCGAATCAGCGTCGCCGTCATACCCAGAACATACTTTGCTTTGACTTGGCGAAGAATTCGCTCGAAGGTAAACGCTGATAAATGATGGCACTCGTCCACAATGACGTGACCGTAATCCGCAACGAAGTCTTCGACGTTACCTTTCCGCTGTAGGCTTTGAATGACCGCTACATCAATCACGCCAGTTCTATTATTCTTTCCTCCACCGAACTGTCCGATACTCCCACTGGGAAGATCCAGGAAAGCTGCCAATCGCTCGCGCCATTGGTCCATCAGTTGACGACGGTGCACAAGAATCAGCGCGTTGACGGCTCTCTTCTCGATCATGTATGCGCCGACAACGGTCTTTCCAAATGCCGTCGGCGCACTCAGTACGCCTTGGTCGTGAGCGAGCATTTGAGTACTGGCGTCTTGTTGTTCAGGCCGCAGCTCGGCGTGAAAAGACACGTCTATGTGCTGTCCTGTTGTTCGTTCATCTTGAATCTCTATTTTTACGCCGTGGTCTTTGAAGATTCTAATCACTTCTTCGAGGCATCCCCTCGGGAGACCGATGTGTTCGGGAAAACTCTCGCCACAGGATATGACTCGCGGCTTGCCGTAGGTCGAGAGTCGCATGGCCTGAGCCTTGTAAAATTCTGGATTTTGAAAGGCGGCAATTCGAATCAAGCGGTCTAACATGTCGGAGGGCATTCCCTTCTTTTCGACATAGACCAGATTGCTTATCACCACTCGAACGGTCGAAGGCAGTGGGTCGGTGATTCGTCCGTCCTTCCGTGACCGAGTCGGGCGCCACAGCCACGGGGCTTCAAAGCCAGTTTCATCGGGTATGGTTAGACGCACCCCAACGGTGTTTCCTTCGGGCGCGATTTCGTGAATTAGGCGAGCGAGCATGTCCGCTGAGATTCTTTGAACCGACTCTAAGAGTCTCCATTGATCAGAATGAGGTTTGAAGAGTTCGTTTAGGAATACGCTGTTGCCTTGTTCTCTCGGGCGCTTCTGCAAAGGCAAAGCGATCAAATTTCCGAACCCGCCCTTGGGTAGGGTGTCCTGGCTCGGGAAAAGGCGGTCATATGAGTCGAGTCCAATTTCGTGTCTCTTTTCCATGGTCCTCGTCAGCAGGGCACACCCTAGTCTTCTGGCATCGGTAGCCAATACCGGGCGATCAAAGAACGTCCAAACGTGCGCGCCATTTCCTGATCGCGATCGTTCGACAGCTGCCGGAACCTGAAAGTGCCAACAGGTCGCTAGAAACACGCAAGCATCAGCCATCCACGATTTCTTGTCGAAATCGAGAGCGAGGAACCAGCACGTCTCGTCAGGCAATAGGGGGTAAATTCCTATCGTTTGTTTCCCCGTGAGGTGGTTTCGAACGGCGTCATCCGTGAGGGGCAGCAGCATCCGCGTCTTGCGAGCAACTTTCTTTCGCTCATCCGGTCTAGCTGCGTGAATGGCCTGCCAGTCCATGAGGCCAGCCGGGGAATAGCCAGCCTTACCACCTTTTCCTTCCCAGCGGACAGCGTAGACATCCTCTCGCCCACGAAAGAGGCCTCGAAATAACGCGATCTTCTGCTCAGGTGTAGAGGCCTCGGTGATGCTTCTGCCAGGTAGAGGCGTGGGCGCAGCGCCTGGTGCCGACGGGGCTGGGTGTTCGAGAACTGGGTCGTGGATGCTAAGCATTGCACGGAGACGCACGTTTTCTTCGCGAAGCCGTTCGCACTCGGCCCGCGCTGTTTTCACTCGTTCTTCAAGTTCGTGTTGGTCACTCATCGAGCGGCTAGTCCGCGTCAATTCGCCGAACATATGTTGCTATCGTAGCAGGGGGCACGGGCACAAGTCGTTGCGCCCAAACCGTTCCATGAGTTCCTTGTTACCGTGAACGATCCGGTGACCTCGCTTATCCTAGGCGGCGCTTACTGTTCTAATGGAAAGTAGGATCAGCGGCAAATTCGTCTTCGCGTTTCATGGGATACCTCCGCTGCGAGATCAGTCCAGATTACCGCGGCAAGGGCTTTTAGCTTAGCCCCTATGCAGCCGCAAAACCGAAATGGTGATGGACTGAGAACAAGTTGCGCAGGATCTATTGCGTCCGTGTGGGTTGTTCGCGGAGTTCTTGGGCCGACACTTCAACCACTTTGCCATCGCGCCAGATGTAGAGCGGCCGGCCGTCTCGCACGTGCTCTTCGACTATCTTCTCAACAGCTGCTTTGAGAGCCATTTCAGCCCGTTGTGCCAAGGGCAGTTCGAGAATGTTCGCCGGCGGCTTAGTCAGAGTTCCCATATTGCGCAACCAAAGTGTCGTATGCGTCTGGTTTCATTATACGGAGTCTGCCTTGCTCTTCCAATGCAATAACAGATGGCGTTCTCAGTGAGTTGTCAAAGAGAAACCATGAATCCGCCAAAGCACGATACAAGACCAGGAAATTCTTGATTGAGCGGTCAAACCGACGGCGGACGTCAGCCTCTGGCACGTCATGACCTCCCTCGGACACCCGACCTTTGATTCTCGACAGTGCCAGATCAACGCTCGACAGCCAGAGAAAGAAGAAGTGCACGGCATAACCCTGGGTTTTCAATCGACCAATCAATCTCAAGTAGCTTCTGCCTGAGAGCGTCGTTTCAAAACCAAAATCGGCTCGGCGCTGTGCCAAAAGATCAATTTCAGTGAGCATGAGTTTACCGGCGCGAAAGGCCGCTGTCTCGGGCGAAAACGGGGCAATGCCTTGAGCGATAAGGTCGGCGTTGATGAAATTCCGGCAGTTAGCGTAATTCGGCAGGAATTCGCGCGCAAAGGTCGTCTTGCCAACGCCGTTCGGTCCCGCAATGATGTAAATACTCGGACTCATAGGAGAGCAGTGACAATGATAGCGGAGATAACTCTATATGTTTCGAGGCAATCTTTCTTCCCCTCCCAATTTTTTCCGCCTTTTTCCATAGTTGTGGGCGAGAGTGCCGCCCTCTCCACCACCTGGGCTCGGGAGCTCGCCGTTTCTCGGTGTCTACTCCAAAAGCCCCATAAACAAAGACTTCTGAGATAGATTCACATGGCTACGAGTTCAGCCTTTACGCTCGCAGCCTCGCACGGCAGCCACCAACACAGACACCATGAATTCAAGGGAAGGGAAATCAATGACTTACAGAAATGGCGGAGAGGGTGGGATACTCACCTAGCCGCTTTTGCCATCCTACCATGTTTTCAGCAATATGCACGAACACCGCATGGATATTGTCGATTTCTACGATCTCGCCTGTTTCAACTCTTTCAATCCTTCCGCATAAGTAGCGCCAATTTCGGCCCCAAGCAGACACCAAAGACACCAAACAAAACACCGGCAGCCCGACGCATCCCACACTTCCCACAACGGGACCGTTCCGGGGCCGAATTCCGGTCCAATCTTCGTCGGTAATTTTATTGGATACGCTCGACGTAATCAGCGGGGAACCCTAGTCGGCGTGCCAGGTCACGCAACTTCGCTGCGTATTCTGAATTGGCCTCTTCAGGACCTGGTGGCACGATGAGATTGAAGCACAACGCAGGAACACGTGAACCGTCCCCAAGTTCACATAGCACAGCCTCTGGGCGATAGGCTCGGACGCTTGCTTCTGAGTATAGTTGCTCGACCTCGTCGTGAGTGAGTTCCATCAGAATTCCGTAAGCGCGTGCATTCGGATTTCGAAGCAGAGTTGCCCGTTGCCCAATGCAAAGTGCGAAGCCCGGAGCGCAAGCTGGACGAATCTTCACGGGCTCAACACCTTTCGTACGCAGAAGGTCAGCGTCCATGAACAACCCGTAGAAGAAGACTTCGATTCGAAGAGGGAGCATGAGTGCTGAGAAAATTAACTCATCGAAAGCATGCGGTCAATAGAATAAGCCGCTTCGGTCCGGAAACGGCGTTCGCGGAGATCATCGGCAACATGATTGAACATGCTGATGGATCCGGCGAATTTACATCGGTGACGCTCCACCCGGTCGTCACAATTGCCGATGAATCACGCGCGGGTGAATTAGCTGCGTTGCACTCCAGGGCGCATTCGCTCTGCTTTATAGCTCGATCAGTTTGTTTCCCCCTCAAACATGTGCCGACAATTCTCAGACAATAGCGGTAAGCACCCGCCGGACCATCGGGCATCAAGGTCACGAGGCTACAGGCGAAAACGGCTCGATTTTCTGGTCGTCGAGTCGGAACCGATAGATGGGCTGGCTGTCAACATCTTAGATGTCCTCAAAATAATTGCAGAGGACGTCGGCCGCCCACGCGGGGACGCGAAAACCCTGGGCTGTGGCCGATGTCACTCCAACGATTTGCCTCTGAATGGAACAGCATCAACTTGCTTGCATGCAAGGCGACGGCTGACCAGACGGAGGTTTTATGCCAGTTGCACAGACAGAGTCTACTGAGGCACAGGGGCAAAGGCGAGATTCCATGTATCCGGGTGTCGAGCTTCGACTCTATCGTTACGTGACGGTCCTCGCCGAAGAGTTGAATTTCACCCGTGCTGCGATGCGTCTCCATGTTGCCCAACCTTCCCTCAGCAAGCAAATCTGCGAGCTAGAAAACTACCTCGGCGCACAACTTTTCGAGCGCACCAAGCGCGAGGTGCGATTGACGCTCGCTGGAGAAGCATTTGCGGCAGAGGCTCGGCAAGCGCTCTTCCATGCCCAGCGTGCGGTGGAAGCAGTGCGGGCGGCGAAGGGGCAACACAAGGGGCCGTGGAGCGTCGGGTATTCGCCCCTGATCGATCTCCGCATCCTGTCCAAGGTGCGACAGCATCTGTCGCTTGCGTATCGTGCGGCGGACGTACGCCTTGTCAGCGCGCACACATCTGAACAAGCGAATCGGTTGATGCAGGGCAAGCTACAAGCGGGACTGGTCATTCTGCCCGTCCCACAGAACGGTTTGACGTGCGAGGGACTCTACCGGGAGGGGCTAGTTCTCGCCTTGCCCGAACGTCATCCTCCTGGAACGGCCTGATTTGCTGTTGGTCGCGGCCCTGCGCCACGGAGGCTCACACACACCTTCAGCGAAACGAGGCTGACGCGAGCCGTGCCGCGCGAAAGGCCGGGATCGTCGACGCGACGATCGACACTCCAGCCAGTAGCGCAGCGACCGTCAGAAGCGTCACCGGATCGAAGGGGCCCACGCCGAACAGCAGGCCCCTCGTTAGCCGCAGCGCCATCGGCGCAAGGACGATACCGATCGCGACGCCGGCCGCCGTTAGCGCCATCGCGCGGCCGACGATGAGCGATACGATGTCAACGCGCGTGGCGCCGAGCGCGATGCGAATGCCGATCTCGCGCGTCCGTGCGGTTGTCAGGTACGCCATCACGCCATACACCCCGACGGCCGAAAGGACGAGTGCGAGCACGGCGAAGGCGCCGAGGAACCACGCCAGTTCGCGTGGACGCGCGAAGGTCTCCTGTATCACGTCGTCGAAGCTTTTCTCGTAGCTGACCGCCAACTGCGGATCGGCGGCGCGCACAGCGTCCCGAATCGCCCGCGTAGCTGTCTCGGCGGGACGGCCGCTCACGCGCGCCATCAGTGTCAAGGTGCTCGTCGGATTCTGCGCGTATGGAAGATAGAGCTGCGGCAGACCGGCAGCGTCAGGCAAACCATTCTCACGCACGTCGCCGACGACCCCGACGATCGTAAGCATCTCGCCACTGGCGCGTGGAATCCAGAACGCGTTGCTCTTGGGGAATGTCGGCCGCAGACGCCTCCCGACGACGTCCGTGGTGTTCCAGAAGCGCTGCGCGAAGGTCTCGCTGACAATAGCGACCCCGCCCCGCGTCCGATCGTCGGCCGAAGTGAAATCGCGACCGACGAGCAGCCGAATCCCCGCTGTGTGAAAATAACCCGGCGCGGTAACCCAGTACCGCGCGATCCACAGCTGGCCTGGCGGTGGGGGCTGTCCCTCGATGGTGACCGGCACGCCCACGCGAATCACCGAGAGAGGTGGATAGTTAACGAGCGCCGCTGCGTCGATGCCCGGCGATGTGCTGAGCCGTTCGAGCATGGAGGCGGCGACGCGGACAAGTCGTTCAGTGTCGGCGTACCGCGGATCGTTCAATGCCACCTGCGCGGTCATCACGCCGTCAACCGTCACGCCCCTCGCGAAACTGTGGAGGGCCAGAGCGCTCCGTGTGAGCGCGAGCGCCGATGCCGTAAGTACGATCGAGAGCGCCAGCTCCCCGACGATGAGCGCGTGACGCAGCCCGCGGTTCGGCATGCCGGCCGTCACGCCGTGGGTCGAATCTTTCAGAGCGTCGACGACATCAGCGTCAGCCGCAGCGTGAGCCGGCAACACGCCGAAGATCAGCGTGACGGCGAGCGTCAGCCCGCCCGTGAATGCTACCACCCAGGCGTCGACGCGAAACGGCTGGAGCCGGTTGATGTCCTGAAAGCTCACGGCGGCATTCAGTCCTGTGACGATCCACGTTGCGAGCAGGATCGCGAGCGCGCCGCCCGCAACCGTCAGGATCAGCGTCTCGCCTGCGAAGTCCCGCGCGATCTGCCAGCGGCTCGCGCCGAGGGCCTGGCGGATGGCAAGCTCCTTCCGTCGTCCGGCGGAGACGGCCAGGAGCAAGTTGGCGATGTTGGCGCAGGCGATGAGCAGCACGAACGCGGCTGCCCATTCGAGCGCCAGCAGAATCGGCCGTGAGTTGGCGGCGAAGCTCGTCGACAGCAGCGCCACGTCGGCCGTCCACAGGTGATCGGGAATCGGCAGCGACGAATACACCGTCGTCATCTGCGCACGCGCGCTGTTCAGCGCCACGCCCGGCTTCAGTTTGGCGTAAACGTTTATCGACTGTTCGCGGTCGGTCGCGTCGAGAACGAACGGCCGGAAAAGATCGACTTCACGATTGAGGACGCGGAAGATTTTGAAGCTCGATGGCAGGACGCCGACCACCGTGCACGGCGCTCCATCAACGTCGATCGACTGGCCAACGATGGCCGAATCGGCGGCGAATTGACGACGCCAGAAGCCGTTGCTCAGCAAGACGACCGCGTCGCGACCCGGCTGGGCGTCCTCGTCGGTGAACCCGCGGCCGAGGGCCGGTTCGATGCCGAGCATTGGAAAGAATGCGGGTGCGACCTGGAATCCCTCCACCTGCATTGCGCTCGTTCTCATCGACACGTTGAAGGCGACGCGGCGAAAAACCGCGGTCTGCTCGAACGCGTCCACGAGGTCACGCCACTCGATATAGTTGACCGGAGCGATCGGCGCGGACGCCATCCCCAGCGTCCGGCTGGTCTCGAACACCCGCACGAGCCGATCGGCATCGCGGTAGGGGAGCGGCCGGAGCAGGACTTCGCGTGTCAGACTGAAAATCGCGGCATTGACCCCGAGCCCCAGCGCCAGCGTCGCGACGGCGACAGCAGGGAAAACAGGACGCGAAGCAAGCGATCGCAGCGATCTTGGGATGTTTAGCATCACTTGGCCTCACGCCCAGCGCCGAGGAGTGCGGGAAGTCCGCGCTCGCGACAGTACCGTGCAACACTACGGTGTCTCTCTCCTGATTCTATACCCCGTTTCCGCATAGTTTCCGAGTAGCCGACGACGCCCTCAGCAACCATAGGACCTCTCTCGTTCCCGTTTTCTTGAACGGTTTCGATGCCCGCGCGGTTCGCTTCCAGTTCGAGGGCTTTGCGACGCGCGCGGTCCACGACTTCGGCGCGATCTTTGATCTGCTCGCGTTTTCTTCCGTCCTGCCACCACTCAATGTAGTAGTATCCCTCGGGATGAAGCTCGACTTTGCCGTGGACGCGAACCTTGTCGCGGAGTTTACCGTTAGGCTCCACGACGGCGGGGTAGAGGTTCCAGTTCGCGCCGACTTTCACTTTCTTGAGGATATTGACGCGAGTTTCCTACTGGTTAGAAATCGGGCGCCAGGAGCAATGATCAGCTGCCTGTCGGTATGATCCCAGCGTTTTCGACCATTAGAATCACGGTTCGGCGCTGGGCACGCGTGCGATGCATCACCCCCTTTGGAATGACAAATCCCTGTCGCGGCGAAAGCTCAACCGTGCGGTCTTCAATATCAATCAACAGTTGACCATCTACAACATAGAAAAACTCGTCGTCTTCGTCGTGCTTATGCCAGTGATACTCTCCCTGCACGACCCCGAGGCGGACCACCGAGTCATTTACCTTGCAGAGAGTCTGGTTGTACCACGTAAACTCGCACGCGTCCGCAAGAGCCTTTTCATCGATTACCTCTAAGGATTTGTGCAGAATGTTTAGGCGCGTCTCGTAAGGGAAGGAGGGAGTTGCTGCCATGGCGATTTTTCCTTTCACTGAGATAACAATCAGTCTGGTCCCGAGCAATGCCGCAGCATACTCCTTTGTGAGCGTTGACCAACGGCGTCACCGGGAGTCCCACATCGTGTGGTCGCGGCCGAGGGAATGACTCAAGGTGATCCACGGCCGAGAGCCTTCGATGACGTAATAGATTCTATTAGCCCTACCCGAGTGTGTCATTCGACTCTCCGACGCAAGTGGTTAATACACTTGGCAACTAGCACGAGGCGCCGCCTCCAAGCCCGGAAAGGGCCTCACAGAATCTCACTATTTCTTCGTCAGTATTGTAGTAGTGAACCGAGGCTCGAATCATCGCGGGCAGTTTTCGCTCTTCGAAATCCAGCCGAGTCGAGGTCGGTTTCGAAACCCATACATTGATCCTGTGACTGCGCAAATAATCGAGTACGGTAAAGGCATCATGTCCACCAATCGTGAAAGTCACGATGCCGCAGAGGGTTTGTCCTCTATCCCGAAGTCTGACACCGGGAAGTGCAGATAGGTTATTACGCAGCTTGTGTGCGAGCAATGAGACTCGTTCCCAAATGGAAGGCAACCCCCAGCCCAATGCGTAGTCAACAGCTGCAGCAAGCCCAAGTTTTGCTGCACAATTGGTTTCCCAGCACTCAAAGCGCCTTGCATCCGGTCGAATCCGATATTTGTTTCGACCTACCCATTCGGCACTGTGGAGGTCCAAAAACACAGGCTCCAGTGACTCAAGCAACTTTCGCCCAACATAGAGGAAACCAATGGATCGTGGACCACGCAGAAATTTGCGCGCTGTGGCTGTGAGGGCGTCGCACCCAATTCTACGGACATTGATGGGCATCTGTCCTATCGACTGGCAAGCATCCAAAAGAAACGGAATTCCTGCTTCTCGGGTAAGTGTGCCAATTTCTGCGGCCGGGTTCACTAGTCCTCCGCTGGTAGGCACATGCGTGACAGCGACCAGTTTCACCCTCTTGTCGATCATGCTCCGAAGCCTGGAAATCGACAGCTGTCCGCGTTCATCATTAGGTACTACTTCGATCCGCGCGCCCGTTTGTCGGCAAACCTGAAGAAAGGCGATGAAGTTACTCGCGTATTCGGCGACCGAGGTCAGTATCCGGTCTCCGGTCCGAAAGCGCAGCGAGTAAAAGAGCAAGTCCCAGGCTCGTGTGGCGTTCTCCATGATTGCGATCTCTTCTCGCGAACATCCGAGGAGTGATGCAATTGCGTCATAGACTCGTTCAATGCGTTCGCCCGCTTTCGCTTCCGCCTCGTAGCCACCCAATTGAGCTTCCAGTTTCAGGTGGTCCAGCATTGAGTTCAAAACAGGCAACGGAACTAGTGCTGCGCCAGCATTGTTGAAATGCAAGACATTTTCACAACCGGGGGTGTCTTTGCGTGCACGCACAACATCAAGAAAAGTCATGGCTAAGTTCAATCCCAACCTATCCAAGCCCGCTGTCCACCTAGGTCCTTCACCTGAGCCCTTTCGTCCTAACCCCGTCGTAGCGGCAGAGCCTTTCTCAATTTCTCATGCCCTATTCATGATGCCTATTTCTGCGAAGCCATGTGTAACCCTGCAATTCCGATGACAATCAGCAAGATGCAACTGAGGCGTAGCCAGGTGCGAGGTTCAGCGAACAAAACGATCCCCAGGATAGCTGTTCCGACGGTACCGATTCCCGTCCACGCAGCGTACGCTGTGCCGATGGGGAGGTCTTTTGCAGCCAAGCTAAGCAAATAGAAGCTTACAAATCCAGCGGTCAGCACAACTGCCGATGGCCCTGTCCTGGCGAATCCATGCGAATACTTCAACGCGATCGCCCAGACGATCTCGCAGAATCCAGCCAGAACCAAATAGAGCCAACTCATGGATCCACCCTCCCTCCTCTGCGAAGTAGATGTAATTCCAGCACCCGGACCGGCTGCGCCGGCGGCTCGGCGCAATTCCTCGAGCGGGCTTAGCCCTGTTCTCCCGGAGGGGCCACTAGTCATTGCAATCCACAGTCCTTCGTTGCAGTTTCATGGATCAGTTTCCACACAACGTATAGATGATGTGCTTCATGGAGTAGGAAGAATTCGAGCCAATGCGCGACTGACATCTCCCCGAACGCGGGATGAATAGCACTTCGCCTCGAGTGCTCCGGTGACAGGTTCCCTACGGTCTCGATCAACTGCTTCCTCAGGCGCTGTAGCTCACTCAGCACCGCCGTCGGCGATTTAGCCGCCCAAACGGGCCATCTCTCATCTTCCTCTGCCCGATATCTAGGGAGCGTTGGCCGATCCTCCTCGAGGATTCGTTGAAGCCTTACCAAAAAAACCTGATGATACCTAGCAAGGTGGGCGAGATTCTCGTGCACCGACCATTTGTTTGGAGTCGGACGATGTGTCATGAGTTCAAGGTTGCTCAAAGGAATCAGAAAGGGAAGAGAGTCAAGCTGAGACTGCAATCGGACCAACAATGACTGGCCAATCATGCCATTGCCCTCCTGCCGACCGCGCCCTTGCTCTAAACTGCGCCCAACGATCGAAGCTCTGTAAGGGCGTAGATGGCAGCACAACGGTAAACGTCTCTCAAATCGACATATTCATTCGGCCCGTGCGATACGGATAGCAGTCCCGGGCACATCTCAAATCTAGATGCTTTGCCCACAAATACTATGCACGCTTTGTGCGAGCGATCCAGCGAGCGGATCATCTTCGGAGAATCCAGCAGAGGAACCTTCCTGAAGATTCTCCCTCCACTCGAGCGGTTAGGCCCGTCAAATGATCCAGCAATCCGGGGAAGGTAGCGACTTCGCTCAAGACTTCTTCCGGCCAGCCCATATCGGGCCCAAAAATGACTCCGGCGTCCTCCTGGATCACCACGCGGGAGTGTTCCGCCAACAGCGCGACCTTCTCTTCTGATCCCGCCGGTTCGCCATTGGGCGTGATGGCTAAGCATTTCAGCCCATCCAACGGCACGCGGCTGGCGGCGCACTTCTCGGTCATGCCGCGCGCCAAGTGGCCAAGTTCTTCGCGCGTCCCCTGCCGGACAAAGCGAACTCCCCCTTGGCGATGCTCGTGCTGTTGCCGGTGAACCGCGGTCGAAACGGCGATCCCTTGGTGTTCTGTCTCGACCAGCAAAGCAAATTTCTCACCGTTGATGGTTACGTCGCGCGATACCTTCGTCTGTGACATGACGCTCAAAGGGTCTTCGCACTCACGAAGGCCGATTCGGCCGGTGCGAAATCGAAGCCCGAGTCTCGCCAGCCCTCGACTCCGCCGACCATCTTCTTTACTTTCCGGCCTAGCCTCGCCAGCCTTACAGCCGCGCGATCCGCTCCGTTGCAATGCGGACCGTTGCAATACACCACGAACAACGTGTCGCGTGGATATGAGGCTAGAGTCCGCTCATCCATGGCCCCGTACGGCAAGTTGATAGCCCCGGGCACGTGCTCGGTCCGGAATGCCTGCGGGCTGCGCACATCTAGCAGTACGAATTCGCACTTCCCGGCGCCCATCGCGGCATGCACATCCCAACAGTCGGTTTCAAAGGAGAGAAGCCGTTCGAAGTGAGCGAGAGTGTCCTTTGGATCCGCTGCGGCCTCGGACGTTGGCGACAGCTGCGATATTGTTTCCGGCATGGTCGAACCCCCGCTTGGTTGTTTTGCGGCTCTACTCTCGCCCGAATCAGTCCTCCTACTCCATAGGCAGAAATGCCAATATGCGCTAAAATCCTGCCATGGCCTCTCGAAACCCCCGATCCGTAGTCACCCTGGCTTACGATGGCCTTTGCATCTTTGAATTCGGGATTGCCGTCGAGATATTCGGTTTGCCGCGACCGGAGCTCAATGTCGACTGGTACCGATTCCAGGTATGTTCCTTGGAGCGCGGCCCGATCCGCGCCACGGGTGGCATCACCGTGAAAACCGCCCGAGGCCTCGGCCTGTTGCAACGAGCCGGAACCATCATCATCCCCGGATGGAGAGATGTCGACGAGCCTCCGCCGAAACCGCTGGTCAGAGCCATGCAACGGGCCTACGCCAATGGAGCCCGCCTGGTATCGATTTGTTCGGGAGTCTTCGTGCTCGCCGCTGCCGGACTACTGGATGGCAAGCGGGTCACGACGCATTGGCGATATGCCGACCGACTGACTTCGCGTTTCCCGGGCATCGAGGTCGACTCGAACGTTCTCTACATCGATCAGGGAAATATTCTGACCTCGGCGGGAAGCGCCGCCGGTATCGACCTTTGTCTCCATATCGTGCGCCGCGACTATGGCGCGGAAATCGCCAATGCAGTGGCCAGGCGGCTGGTGATGTCCCCGCACCGGGACGGCGGCCAAGCCCAATATGTGCCCGACCCGATCCGCCAGGAGACCTCGGGAGGGCTAGCCCCCATTCTCCAATGGGCCCAGTCCCGCCTGCACAACGCGCTTCTCGTAGATGATCTGGCACGAAAGGCGGCTATGTCGCCACGCACCTTCGCCCGCCGTTTCCGCCAGGAGGCCGGAACAACGCCACACCAGTGGCTGCTACGCCAGCGCCTCCTAGCCGCGCAGCGCCTCCTTGAAAGGACGAACGACTCAGTCGAGCGGATTGCGGAGGTCGTCGGCTTTCAGACGTCCGCTACGCTTCGCCTCCACTTCCAACGGATACTGGAAACGACGCCGAGCGCGTATCGACGCCGGTTCTCGACCCCAGTTTCATAATGAGTCTTCCATGGCGCGGGCAGTCACTAGACGTGAGGTGGTGATCGTTTACCCTCCATGTCGCTGGTACAGGAATTCTTGTAGTTGGCAGGATTGCCGAGGGTACAGTACGCTGGGAGGTTCTGTGTAGAGCAACATCTGTCGGGCGGATGCCGTAGAGCATGCCTGCAATCGCGACGGAGAGTGCCTGGGCCAGCGCCAAAGCCACGGCCACGCAGATCGCAACGCCCCCGAGGATTACGGGAAGGGTAACCATCCTGACTTTCGTTGCATCCACATCTTTACATCTTGGCAAGTCGGGAAGGGGGCGGTCCTTGCGGCGTGTCTCGAAGCGCTGGCGCATTGTCTTGCTTTCGGCGTCCCTTGTCCTCCTCGTGCTTCTCGTCGTTTCCCGCAAATATATTTCCCTGTACATCTCACGAAAACCTGACCCGAGGCCAGCCGTCGCAGACCTGTTGCGTGACCCGGCGGCCTCGAAAGACCCCGAAACCCTACTCACGGAAGCAAACCGACTCTCCTGGCTTTTCAATTGGCCGAAAGCAGAACCTCTCTTTGTCCGCGCAGAGCAACTCTTCAAGGCGAGGAACGATACGAGAAACGAGATTTACGCCCGCGTCGGCCGGATTCGGGCGCAATCCGAGACTATGTCCTGGGTAGATGTTTCGCAAATGCTCGGGCAGCAGTTGAACATTCCTGTTGTCAAGAATGACCCACAACTCAGGCTCTGGTGCTTGGCGGCAATAGGATACAACGATCTTGAGATCAATCCCGCTTCTGCAAAGCTAGCTTGGACGGAAGCAAAACAGATTGCTCACACGCGAGGAGAAAACCAATGGGAAGCGCGGGCTGAGGGAGAACTCGGGATCATCGGTTTTCTTCAAGGGGATAGCCGCCGCGCGGCAGTTATGGTTGGTCATGCGCTTTTGTCTGCAAAGGCGAGTGGCGATGTGGGTGGCCAGGTTCGAATGCTAGAAATGCTCGGCAACGGATTCAATGAGGCGAAACGATATGGGGAGGCCCTTGCGTTTTTCGAGCGCGCGATCAAAACGAGCAGTGCGACGCCCGATGCGGGATTTCCTTTCATGGCGTATGAGGGCGAATCCTTTGCGTTAGTCGCTCAGGACAAGGTGTCGGAAGCGAAAGAGAAGCTGGAGCGAGCATTGGCCGCTGGAAGAGAAAACAAAAAGCTCGGACACGAGAGCATGATTCTTCAACTCTTGGGCGAGTTGGCAATGCGAACGGGAGATCGGCTAGCCGCTACGAAATATCTGGAGCAATCGGTTGAGCTGGCGCAAAAGTACAATTTCTATCGAACCCTGGGTCAATCAATGATTGATCTGGCCGGCCTTTATCGAGACGCTGGCGACCTGAAAGCCGCTGAGATGAGCGCTTCCGCGGGAGTGGACGCTAGCAGACGCGTGGGGGACCGATACTACCTTCCACGAGATTTGACCGTTCTTGCAGACCTTAAAGCCCAGCGCGGAGCCACCCCCGAGGCAGAGGCCCTTTACGAAAACGCTGAAGACGTGATCGACGGGATGCTGGTCAATTTGCATGAGGCGTATTGGAGCAGCTCCTTAGCTGGAGCGATGAGCGACACGTACCTACAGCACTTCGAATTAGAGGCGCGCCAAGGGAATGTCGAGCGCGCCCTGAGCGTGTTGGAACGCGTTAGGGGACGAACCGCAGCAGCATTTCTGGAGAATAAGGTGTCGTTTAACAAAGACGAATCCGAAGATGTCCGTGCCCTCGAAGATGCTGTCTCCGACCTCCAACTTCGACTAATGCGGTCTGAAAGCCAGAAGGAGCGGACTAGCCTGCTCGATCAATTGGTCGAGTACGAGCGTCGGCTGGAGTTGACCCGAAGTGATCGAACGGAATCGAAACCCGGATGGCTCGAAACGCCCGCACCCCTGAAAGCGATCCAAGAGACCCTACGACCGGACGAGACTGTTCTGGAATATGTCCTTAGCGATCCGCATTCTTATTGCGTTTGGATCTCCAAGAAGAAGGTGGGGCTCACGGTACTGGCGGCTGGACGGCAGCAGATCGAAGAGTTGACGCGCAGATACCTAGAGCAGACACGAGCAAGGCACGATGACATCGCACTCGCGAATCAGCTCTACGCAACGCTTTTGAGTCCCCTGCCTGTAGAGGCTACCAGTGAACGCTTGATCGTTGTAGCAGACGGAATATTGCATCTGCTACCGTTCGACGCTCTCCACGATTCTGCGGGTGCCTTCCTGGTCGAGACGCACACAATCAGCTACGCACCTGCTTCGACCGTTCTGACTGTTCTCAGAAAAACGAAGGAGGCACGCGAACCGCGGCATATATTCTTAGGGCTAGGCGACGTGCCGTATCGGAACCAGGGTCACGTGTCCTCGAAAATCGATAAGCCCAGCGCGGTTAGCCAAAAGTTACTTCGGGGATTTTCTGACGCTCTTGGAACCCCTCTGTACGACCTGCCGCAGACCCGCGCGGAGGTGCTTGAACTACGCAAGATTCTCGGAGATGACGCAGTCTTGCTCCTCGGCTCAGACGCGACTGAAACCGTGTTCAAATCTGAGCCTTTGGATGAATTCAAAATCATTCATCTTGCTGCACACGGGTTTGCAGATACCCAATTTCCAGAGCGGTCAGGGCTCGTCTTAGGTGTAGACCCAAATTCACGTGACGACGGGTTGTTGCAGGTCCGCGAAATCATACGCCTCCGTTTTAGTGCCGACCTGGTGACCCTCTCTGCCTGCAATACTGGCGTAGGAAAGCTCCAAGGCGAGGAAGGCGTCACCAACTTGGTTGAGGCATTCCTCGTGAGCGGCGCAAAGGCTGTCGTTGCGAGCCTCTGGAGTGCTGACGATACCTACACGCTCGCTCTCATGGAGCGGCTTTATACTCGTCTGAAAGAAGGCCAGGACAAGGCCGCGGCGTTGCGGCAGGCGAAACTTGATTTGCTCGCGAAATATGGCAGACAGGTACCACCCTACTATTGGGGAGCTTTTGTTTTAGTCGGAGACGGAGGTTCTCCGATACGGCTGGGGGGCCGATGAGTCTCGACTCGCAAACCAAAGAGAAGATTTATTCGCGTGTCTGTGAGCTGGTCGCGCGGAAGCATTTCGATCCCGGAATGAATGGCGCGAATTGGGAGGAGTTGTCGAAGAGTAGGAAGGATCAAATCCTCCGAAGCAACAGCGATGAAGAATTCGAAACACAGGTTCAGGAACTCTTGAACGAGTTGAAAACGAGTCACACAGGGTTTCGGCACTCGAAAAGTCCGAAAATCCCCGGACGCCATGCAATCAGCGCAACGTTCATGCGCTGCACCTTCGATGGCACGCAGCGATGGATGTTCCAGGACGTTCACGAAGGCGGCCCGGCACATACGGCTGGATTGCGTCCCGGGGACATTCTTCTTCAAGTCCGAAATCGTGAAATAACACCGCCCGAACCTCCCATTTTCCCCGTGGGCGACGATTCCCAATATGTCGTCCAAAAACCAGACGGCAAGCGCGTCATGGGGACGTTGAACGTACCGTCTCCTAAATCAAAGAGTCATCCCGTCATCGTGCCTAAAGCTGTGCTTTGTTCGCAGCTGCCCGAAGGGATCGGATGGGTGAAGGTCACTATGTTCCCCGGAGCGGTCGGGATTGATCTCGCCAAAATGTTCGACGCGGCTTTTGCCCACCTGCGCGATTCTACGCGGCTGATTATCGATCTTCGCGGCAACACCGGAGGAGGCATCGGTGGGTTGCGCTTGATGAGTTATTTGACTCCAGGAAAGAACGAGGTTGGATACAGCCTCACCCGCGCGCGAAGAGAGAAGGGTTATGCAAGAGAAAAGTTGCCGCGGTTTGGAAAGATACCTTCGCACAAAGCTACACTGCTCTGGCTTGCTCTACGCTACGGTTTTATCGATAAATCCATCCTTGTGGTTACAGAGGGTCTCGGTCCGCAACGATTTCATGGACGGGTGATGATTTTGGTCAATGAGCACACGTCCAGTGCCGGAGAAATGGTTGCGGCCTTTGCTGAAGAGAACAGTCTCGCAACCGTTGTCGGCGCGAAGACTCCGGGGCGGCTTCTGAGCGGCAGTGCGTTTAAGGCGGGCTTTGGCTACATCGTGGGACTTCCGGTTGCTGCCTATCTGACATGGGAAGGAAGGCTGATCGAAGGCAAGGGAGTGTCGCCGAATATCCCGGTTGGATTGTCCCCTGAAGAGCTCCTGGCGGGCGAAGACCCTCAGATGCAGAAAGCATTGGAACTTGTGCGTAAGGTTTGACCCAAGCCAAGTTGCCAGCCAGGCTGTAATAGCTCAGGCTAGGCCTCGCGTGCCTTCGGGTCGGATTTAGGCCAGGAGTGTCAGACGTGCTGCTCCAGGTTCGTAACTTCCGGGTTGCCCGTGACTCGGGCTCAATTCCATGAGGCTCCGGTAAAGCGGCTGTGGCGGCGTCACTTCGACGAGTACCCGACTACACGTCCACCACGACTGTCCAGCCGGAGTGAGCGCGGAAGCCCCAGCGCCGCCCTTTCACTCGTACCAGATTTCAACTTCGTAGCCATCTGGGTCGTGGACGTAAGCGTAGGGATATCCGGGACTGAATTCGCCTCGCCGTAGCAATTTGCCGCCAGCGCGCTCAACTTCGGCGACTGCCGCGTCGATGTCGCTAGGCGAAACAAGTCGGAAGCCAAAGTGCACGATACCGCGCGAATCACCGGCTCCCGGCGAATGCTCGTCAAAAGTGATCACGTCGTGGCAGCCCGGAGTCCTAGTGTGAACCAGTCCTTCGGTCCGCCCGTATTCCTCCACGCCGAAAACTTGCCTATAGAACTGCAGTGAGCGTTCAGCATCCCGCACCACGAGGTTGATATGCGTCAGTCCATAGGTCCGCACCATGTCGCTCTCCTTCGCATTCTCGCAGATTATGCCAGGCCAGACTTAAAACGTGTAATGAGGAGTCCGCCGCCAAAGAAAACACGATTTTCAACAGGCTGCTAAGCTCCGTGCGGTAGTTCCCGATGCCTACGGGAAAGGGATGACCAGATGGGATGAGCGCCACAAAGTGCGATACCAGCGGCCAGTATTCCAGCCATTACAAATGGCGGTCGAGCGGCGCGCTCTAGCGAGTTCGCGTACCAGAGGGCGGTCGCTCCGGCGATGAAGATAAAGGGTGTGAACCATGCTGCCACCACGGCGACGGTTCGCGACCGGCCGGTGATCAAGGCGTTCGAAAGGGCTCCGCAAAAACCCAGCAGCAACGCGGCGACAGGCATTCGAACTAGGATTTCAGATGCCGCCTCCAGTGAGTTTCTTACGACGAATGCGCCGGCATCAGTCATGCCGCTAGCGACAAAGGCTTCGTGAAGCCAGGATGCCGCATGCGCGGGGAAGGCGAGATTCAGGGTCAAAGCAAAACTGAGCAAAATCAGCGTCGCTAGCGACCCGCACCATAAGCCAGCGATCACCGCCAACATGTTAGATCGCGTGCGCTGCCATGCCGCCGAACCCGCAGCGCCGAGCAAGGCCAGCATCAGCAACACCGAACCGGCCCCGCGAACAAGCTGTGCAGTTCTGCTTTCGAACAGCGCGAACCACTCGATCGCATGGCTCGTGACGAGTACCACGGCCAATATGAGCGCGGTCTGCGCTCCTACGGTCAGGGCATCCCGCGACTCGGGGCGTCGCTGACGCCACACCCAAATCGCGAAGGCGCCGTAGCCAGACAATAATGCTAGGTCGGTGATCAGCAAGCCGGCTCCGAGACTCGCGGAATGACGAAGAACGCTGACGACTATGAGTAGAATCACCAGCAAAAATCCTAGGATTGCTGATCCTCCGAGCGTACGGTCCTTCGCGAAGGACACCACGATTGCCAACAGCGCTTGCCGCCAGTACCACGCTGCGGAACGTCCTTGCTGATACTGCTCGGTGAGGTCACCCGCAACGGCGTCGCCGTGCGGACCCGAAGCAAGCCATTGCAATAGCTTCGTTGGCAGGACTGGTGGTTGTGACGATTTCATCGCGTTTCTCCTTGCAGCGCAGGAATGCCTTGCCACAGCTTAATCAGCGCACTTCGCGTGTGGCGAACCTGACGCAGGCCCTTTTCCGTAATGCGGAAGTACCGCTTGGCACGCCCGCCCCGCTCGGGTGTTGGCTCACCCACTTCTGACGCCACAAAGCCCTTTTCCTCCAGGCGCTCCAGAGCAGCGTAGACGCTGCCCACCAACACTTCACGGCGCGTGCTCTCCTCAATGGCTTTAGAAATAGGAACTCCATACGCTGCGTCGCCCAAACGGATCAGGGCCAGCATGACCATCAGCTCAAAGTTTCCGAGGATCTCGCGCGACATATATTCAAGTATAAATAAGAAACCCCCCGGCGTCAAGCACTGAGGCTTTCACGCGGTCCTTTGTGCGAGGCGACGACTGGCCGAGATTGTCAAAATTAGGTTATTAAACTGCGGTCTCTCTCTCTTCCGAAATAACGAGTCGGCGTTGTGCCGAGTTGTTTTCTAAACATGGATATGAACGCACTGGGGCTTCTATACCCTGCAGCTAAAGCAGCTCCCGTCACTTTCTCCCCAGAAGCGACCAGCTGCATGGCGTGAAGCAGCCGGAGTTGCTGACGCCATTTGCCGAAAGTCATCTTAGTTTCCGCGATGAAAAGACGCTGGATGGTTCTCTTACTTGCGCCGCAATCTTTGCAGAGCCTTTGCAGCGTCCGTTGTTCTCCGGGATCGACGCGCAAGGCTTGCACGATTCTCACGGCCCGAGAGTCCGATGGATGAGGCAACTGGAGGGGAATGGAACGAGCCGCCTCCAATTGATCGACGACGATTTCAATGATGCGCCTTTGCACCGGAACTCTCTTGTTCAATCTCGGAGACTTGCAGGCATGGAGAATCAGTTCGGTGAGAAGCGACGATACATTCATAACAAAACACTTCCCGGGAAGGGCTCGAACAAGCCCGGGAAGGAAATAGAGCGTCCTCATGGAAACCGGTCCCGACATGGCGACCCAGTGTGGCGTACCGGCCGGAATCCAAACGGCTCGCAAAGGGGGCACAACCCATATGCCCTCCTTCGTGTGGATGGTCATGACTCCTTTCGAAGCAAAGATCAGTTGATCTTCAGGATGGAAGTGCTGGGGAATTACGTGCGCGTTGTCAAAGTCATGGGAGACGCTGGCGATTTGGGCCAATGCCTTGCCTTTTCGATTGAAAATGATGCTCTGGCACTTTTGCGACATTTTTTGTCACAGTAGCGAAAGAAAATAGACAAGTCAACTGATACTCTTTAGGACCGAAGAGCTCTTATGGGAGGGCTAGATGCTGGCAACCGCGAAACTCGTTGGATTCCTTTTGACCAAAGATTACGACCAAGCCAGAGCCTTTTTCGAGAGCAAACTGGGGTTTCAATTTGTCAGTGTTGATCAGTATGCGCTAGTGATGAGGGCCGGTGGAACTTCCATCCGAATTACAAAAAATCCGAATTTTACTCCAGTCCAGGGGACTGTCCTTGGCTGGGAAGTTCAGAATATTGAGGCCGTCGTGACGCGGCTCATAGGACGAAGTGTTGTATTGGAGAAATATCCATTCGTTCAAGACAGGGAGCTTGGCATTTGGACAACGCCCACAGGCGACAAGGTTGCCTGGTTCAAGGATCCGGACGGCAACATACTCTCTGTAAGTCAACACGTTTCGTAGCAATGGAAAATCGGAATTCAGGAGGAAAGAGATGAACGAGCATAAGAACCTAAGAGTGTCGGCAGCCGCGCCCACGAGGCGACAAGTGATCGGCGGCGCCGCTTTCGCCTTGACTGCTCTGGCAGTTGGTTCGGACTGCGCCTGGACGCAGCAGTCAATGCCCGAAGCGCGCAGACAAACCGCCAGTCAAGGAGGAGGTTCTATGGGATCAATCTCAGTTGCATGTTATAAGCCACGGCCGGGTTTCGAACAAGCGCTCCTCGAACTGGTTCGGAACCATCTTCCGCCGTTGCGCGCCCAGGGTCTCGTCACCGAACGCGTACCGATCGTGATGCGCACAGCAGACGGAACAATCGTGGAGATCTTCGAGTGGGTTTCTCAGGAGGCAATCGCTGGTGCTCACAAAAACCCAGCCGTTGTCGATTTGTGGAAACGATTCGAGTTGGTGTGCTCGTACGAGACACCGTCGAACATCGCTGAATTCCATAATATGTTTGCGCACTTCGAACCACTTTGAGTGAGCGCCAAGTTCTGCAATACGACTGCGCAGTTCAAGCGGAATCCATTTGGCGTCCCGATTCCAGGAGATAGCTCCCGCATTGTCGGCAACTCGGAAACCATCCGGAAATGGGGTTCGCGGAGATCAGAAGTGCGAACAGTCCTCCGTAGCCTGACCTTTCCTCCAACGGGACTTCTGGACCGGAATCGTGTCCGAGTACGTCACTCGGGCATAATTGTCCAGCATCGGCAATGGCCACATCTCCGGTTTACCGGAAAAGTGATCCGAGCTACTGAAACGTGATTGTGGAGGTAAATCCCAGATCAATCCCCAAAGGTCTCGAACGGTTTAGCGCACAAAATGTATAGGAGAGAAATCATGGAAAATTGGCGTCGCATGCTTATGGGAGTGCTGTTCACGACTTTACTTTTGTTCGTTGCCGCTGGGACGGTTTTGGCGCAAGACGTGGTGAAAGTGTCGCCGGAGACGCACAGAGTCCTACTCGAAAATGCACAAGTTCGCGTGCTGGGCGTCCAAGTCAAACCCGGAGAGAAGGTAGCCATGCATTCGCATCCCGCTGGCGTCCTCTATTACTTGAGCGATGCCAAGCTAAAGATCACGTACCTGGACGGAAAAACCGAAGAACGTGAAGTCAAAGCGGGTACGGCAGTCTGGAGCGAAGCCGTGACGCACGCCGTGGAAAACGTCGGCGCTACCGAGCTTCATGAAGTGCACACCGAACTAAAGGAAACAGCTAAGAAACCCGGACCTGCGAAAAAAGAGAAACCGTCGATGTGAGCTAAAGCCGAGGAATCCCGGGTAAAGCCGTGGTCTGGGATAACTTCCTTTTCCCAACTTCGGGATTGCCGACCATCCGGGAGTTATCGCGCGTTGGACAGAGTGGTAGTCGCCGAGGGATTGAGAGAGCGTCAGGTACTGTCGGACTAATGTGATCTTCTTCGGAGCTAGGTGTTGGATTGCGCAGGAGGTTCTTCCTTTGACCTCTCAGCATGTTCTTGGTACGAGCCCGCCTCGTACAAGAGCTCGCCGTTGTCATCGTAGACGTAGATCCAGAGGTACGACTCCCCACTGCGGTCAGCCAAATCTTTCGCTTCGTCGAAAGTTTCGCAGTCTTTCCATAGCGGGCCTTCCGGTGAGCTGAGGGTGTCGATTCGACCATTCCCTATTACCCGATACTGACCCTTCGGTGCCTGTACTTGCATGACTTTCCCTCTTTTGCTCTTTAACTATCGCAATGGCGGTACAAATGCAAGCATAAACACCCAACAAACCTGATCGACTATCCGCATAAATATTTTCTTGCTTTTCCCTTTCGGATGTTTCCTTAACAAAGCGGCGGTTCGGTCTCCTCATCGCAACTCAACTACATAGGAACTCTCTTGAGACCCATTTCTTGTCAGTTGCAAAACACACTGCCCAGGGGAACGGGAGGACAAATCCACCGATATCTGAATCACAGCAACGCCGTCTGTCAATTTCGCGTCCGCTTTCGTCGACAAGAGTAATTCTCCTGAGACCGCCAATAGACGAATGTCGTACCGACCGGCGTCGCTGCCAAAAGGGAGAAAGATGTTCCAATGCGCGGCGGCGCGATTGACCTCCAGCGGCGGCTCCGCGGGATTTGGTTCTGTCCCGCGCGGAATGGAGCGATTCCTTAGGTCGAGCATGGCAGTTTCAGTCACCAGCGGTTTCTTTTGTTTTGGAAAGAAGGCCCAACCCGCGAGGCAGGCGACAATCAATATGCTCGCGGCGATGGCGAGAAGACTTCGCATGCGCCGGCGTTTGTAGGCAGCTTGGAATTGAGTAAAATCGCTATAACATGGACTGCAGGAGCCGAGGTGATCCAGCCACTTCTCCGCTTCCGAAAGTGGCATCTCATGAGAGGCGATTTTCTTGAGAACGTCGGAGCCCGGGCACCCGGCACGGCTGGGATTCGGGAACTCCTTGAGCAGACCACGGCCCAAGGCATCGAGGATGCGCCTTTCGTCCTTCGCGGAATATCCTTTTGCGTTCAGGCTTGCCTCTCTTTGTCGGTTAAACAGCGAATATACATCTAGTTGACCTCAGCCTGACTTCTTCAGCATTCCTCTTTTAAGCAATCGAACAATCTTCTGCCGAATCTTTTCCAAGTTGTACTGGAATTTCATTTTTGCCTGCTGTTCGGTGACACCTAGCCACGTGGAAATGTGTTTCCACGAATAGCCGTATTGGCGAGCTTGCCAAACCTTGTTTGTCCAAGTATCCATGCGGTCAGTTATCTGTCTAACGGCAATAGCGCGTTCGAGCTGTTCAGCCCATCCTGTATCCAGAGCAGCCTCGAACCGCTCAAGATCCAGGACTGACGAAACCAACTCGATTGTTTCAGCCCTCCTCTGTTCTTTCCTGAGCAGCTTATTGAAACGGTGGTGGAAGACTCCAATAAGGTAGGATTGCAGGTCGGAAATGGGTGGCCGGTGGTCTTTGTTCCGTTGGCGCGTCTTTGCAACCGACCGGAGCACACGGTCCCAGATGTCTGCTGCCAGAGCCGTCCTCTCTGGGCCCAATTCTTTGTCGAACAATTCGCCGCGGACGTGCGCCAGAACGCGCGGCCAAGCTGCTCGGGCCGCAGCCAACAATTCTTGGTCAACAGGAAGCGGCGGTCCGCCGGGCCTCTGGTTGGTCCCCAATAGCACCCATTCGCCGTACGGGTCGGGTTTATCCATTGAGTCCATTGGGTTTATGAGCCGCCGCTTCGAACTGGCTCAAAAAAAGCCTGCCATTAGGTTGCGGGGTACGTCAATGGTACGGGACATCACCTCTCTATACCTTGAAGATTTTTTCTTACTTTTCTCCTCTTCGAGGTTCCCTAGTAAGTGAGGGGCGTTGTCGCCGAATTTTCCCCCGGGAGCTTGGCGGACCCGAATCACCGGGTCAACCGCCAAGCGTCGTGGACGGCCGAGAGATGACGCGCCGGACCCGAAAGTAGAAACCCCCAGTGTGGGGCAGAGGAAGCGTTTCATGTATCCAGGTGTGGAGCTTCGACTCTACCGCTACGTTGCCGCCCTCGCGGAAGTGTTGAACTTTACTCATGCAGCTTCACGACTACATGTTTCACAGCCCACGCTCAGCACACAGATCCGGGAACTCGAACAGGATCTCGGCGTCAAGCTATTCAGCCGGACCAAGGGTGGACAGCACGTAGCGCTGACGGCGGCAGGAGAAGCGTTTGCAGCGCAAGCTCGACTTACGCT
This sequence comes from Candidatus Dormiibacterota bacterium, assembly GCA_035602605.1. Lineage (GTDB taxonomy): Bacteria > Acidobacteriota > Terriglobia > Acidiferrales > UBA7541 > DASQHY01. The sequence continues at coordinate 90,574 of DATNLZ010000079.1, read as the reverse complement.
CTTCCATGCGGAACGCGCAGTGGAAGGAGCGCGCGCGGCAAAGGGCCAGCATGCAGGGGTCTGGAGTCTAGGGTATTCGCCACTTATGGACCTTCGCATTCTATCCAAAGTGAGACAGCATCTATCGGAGGCCCATCCCACCGCCAACCTCCGCCTTGTAAGCGCCCACAGCTCCGAACAAGCGGACGGACTCATGCGGGGAAAGTTGCAGGCCGGTTTGGTTATTTTGCCGGTACAACAACCAGGGTTAACGTGCGAAAGACTCTATCGCGAGGGCCTGGTTCTGGCGCTCTCCGAGCGTCACCCGCTCGCCAATAAGCGTGAAGTGGAAATCGCGGATTTGCACGAACTGCCGATCATAATCATAAGGGGCGATATCGAGCCTCGTTTTGGCGAAGACTTGAATCGGATCTTTGCAGTAGCGCGGATCAAGCCATGCACATTTCAAGAGGCCACAACGCAAGCTGAGGCATTGCAATTCGTGTCGGACGGCTGCGTTGCGGCTTTGACCATGCCCTCAGCTCAGCTCCAAGTTCGAGATAGAATCGTCTTCCGCAGCTTTGTTGATGAATTTCTGACCGCTCAGATTGGGCTAGCGTATTTCGGGGAAAGTGAGTCACCCATTTTGACCTCCTTGAAGAAATTCCTATGCGGGATTTTCCAGCCCCTCCGTATTGGCACATTTCGAGACGGGCACACGAGTCAGTTGAAGCTGTTTTGATTAGGCAGCGATCACTGGCTCCTCTGCAGACCCTGCCCCTGGTATCGAATGCTCCCACTCTTCCCCGAGTCCCGCGCACCTGCGGCATTCTTTTCACTGCTTTACCGGCAAACCGCCGTCCTCACTTCAATAGTTTCCATTGCCGCAAATGTTTGAAACAGATTTTGGCTACGAACCGCTTCTTCGGAGACACCAAAGCAGACACCACAACGCCCAATTGTGCCTCGCCGCTATCAACGCCGCGCCGGTAGTGGGTCACTCTGAGTTCCCGCCGAGGCGATGCTGTTTCCCAGATTCCCGTTTCTGGATAACTGTCGCCCGATTCTGGCAACAGTTAGTGGTGGGGGTGTTGGGGCAGCGCTGAGTGGCCGCCGTTTTCCAGATTCTTTTTTTTTGTGGACAATTTCCAAGTATCCTCGGGTAGCCAAGACAACGGGCGCTCGAACGCGGTTATGGGCGATCTGGTACCGCTGGAAGATGAAGTCAATCATGTCCTTATCTGCCCTGCTCGACAATGGCGTGGATGCGGTCGCGTACGGGACGCCCGCGGCTGTTCCAAAAAGGTCGCGCATAACAGGGCACCAAGGCGAGTCTCTAGTTGTGAAGGACGTTGATGAGTTCCGGACCGAGTCCAATCATTCTAAGTAATCAAGACAGGCGCATGGAAGTTCACGGGTTGGTGCTGACGGAAACGTTTCGACCGCCAGGCCTCGTCTTGCCGCCTCACTTCCATGAGCACGCAAATATTGCCCTCACTATCGAAGGGTTTTTCACTGAGACGGTCGGTAGAGTGCCTTACGACGTGAATCCCTCCAGCGTTATCTTCAGACCGGCCGGCGAGAAACATTCAAATCGATACGGAAAGACAGCAGCCCGTTGCTTGATCATTGAGGTAGGACCGCAACGGCTTGTGGAGATACGCCAAGCCACGCGAATCCTCGACCGCGCCTCTTATGTTGAAGGAGGACTGATTTCCAGTTTGGCTCTCAGGATATTGCGAGAGTTTCGGACGTTGGATGCGGTTGGTCCACTTTCGATTGAGGCACTCACGCTCGAGATGTTGGTTCAGGCCACGCGGCTTGACGTTATGCGGGACCGCAATCCGCCGCGGTGGCTCCAGGAAGCAAGGGAGGTTATTCACGAACAATTCCTGGAGGCGCCGAGCCTATCAAGCGTTGCCGAACTGGTAGGAGTGCATGCAGCACATTTGGCGAAGATGTTCCGTAGGCACTATGGATGCACGATCGGGGGTTACGTTCGAATGCTGCGATTAGACTATTCGGCGAAACTCTTGGCCCAGTTCGACAAAAGCCTCAGCACCATTGCGCTCATGGCAGGATTCTACGATCAGAGCCACTTTACCTACCTATTCAAGCTCCGATTTGGCATCACGCCGGGCGACTTCAGAGTGGATCTAAGAAGGAAACAGATTCCCATCGCGGTGAAGAAACAAGGCGCGCCACCAGACTAAGCACGTACAAAAAAGCAACGATTCTCCAAGACATCACCTCGCCCCTGCCGTTGAATAACGGCTCGGAGGACGTGATGCGTAGAAACGCCTTCCTCGCCAGGCTATTACTCAGCACAGCAAGCCTAAGTGCTTCGACTCCTTTAGCTGCCCAATCCGCCTATGAATTGACGGTACCCTCACCAGCCGGATTTGATCGAACGCAGGCGCAAAGCAACACGCAGACGTATCTCGTCAAACTCATCGGCATTGACACCCAAAATCCTCCAGGCAATGAGCTGCGTGCCGCGAAGTATCTCGAGTCGGTCCTCTCCGGCGTTTCTGGAATAGAGATGCAGGTCATCGAAATGACTCCGGGAAGAGCCAACTTCATCGCACATCTCCACGCTTCTCACCCGAGCAAGAAGGCTGTTCTCATCATGGCTCACCTGGATGTAGTTGGTGTGGATTTGAAGAAGTGGCAAACACCACCTTTCGAACCCACTGTGCGCGACGGCTACTTGTACGGTCGCGGCGCAATCGATGACAAGGGCATGTTGGCCGCAAGCATGACGGCACTCTTGTGCCTGGCCAAGCAAAGGGATTCTCTCGACCGTGACATCATTCTCCTGGCTACCGCAGCGGAAGAGAGCGGAGGCGAGGGGATTCGATGGATCTTGGAACACGAGTTCAGTCGAATTGAGGGCGCGGAGTTCGCACTAAACGAAGGTGGACGTATTCGTGCAGAAAATGGGCGCATACCACTCGTCAACATCCAGACGACCGAGAAGATCCCTTGTAACATTCTCGTGACCGCTAGCGGTCCTAGCGGCCACGCTTCCATTCCGCTTCCGGACAATGCCCTGGCTGCACTGGCGCGTGCTGTTGTCAAGGTTCACGAGTGGAAGACGCCGGTGAGGCTAAACGAGACCACACGTTCCTATTTCTCTGGCTTGGCCCGCCTGGAGCGCGACCCGGCCATGAAGCGGGCAATGGAGACGCTGGCTTCTTCTCGAGACTCAAGCGCGATCGATCGAGCCGCGGACGTGCTATCCCTGGAACCTCGCTACAACGCACTGCTCCGCACCGGCGTTTCCCTGACGCTTCTAAATGGCGGCATTCGAAGCAACGTCATTCCTTCGCAAGGTACGGCGAATTTGAATGTGCGCGTGCTTCCCGGCGAGGACATCCGAGAGGTTGTGACTGAGATGAACCGCGTCGCAGGAGAGAGTCGAGTCATTTTCTCGCTCGTGGGTGAGTCCCACTCATCGCCCCCCATTTCATCCACAACCACGGCCCTGTACGGAGCGTTGGCAGAAGCGGCTGGAGTGATGGCACCTGAGGCCGTTGTCACACCGACAATGTCCACTGGCGGGACCGACGGCGCTGCCCTGCGAGCAAAGGGGATACCCACTTACGGCATCCTTCCTCTGCCGATGGCAGTGGAGGATGAACTCCGCATGCACGGCGACAACGAGCGGGTTCCTGTCGCGGCGCTTGTCTGGGGCGCGGAGTACCTTTATCGGGTCTTGTTCATCGTCGCGAGTCGGTGAGTTGGGAGGAAGTCTCGCGACAAATTGGAGAAGCGATAGAGATGGATCGACGGGATTTCTTGCGAAAAATGTCGAGTGCCGCGGCACTCGCGGGGTCGGCGTCCGTTCTCAGCGGCGACGCAGGAGCGGTGGCGAGCCTGTATTCGGTTTCGGTAGGAACGCAGGCGACTTCGTATCTGGAATCCTTGCGCGCGCAATTCCCAGTGCTGGGAGAACGGGTCAATGGCCACACTTTGGTCTACCTCGACAGTGCAGCCACGACCCAGCGGCCTCGCGCGGTCATTGACGCCCTCGGGAACTTCTACCTGCACGACAATGCGAATCCAGGGAAATCACTCCACACGCTCGCCCGTCGATCCTCCGCCTTGTATGAGAAGGCCAGAGGCACGGTTGCAAGATTCTTGAATGCACGCGGGCCCGAGGAGATCGTGTGGACCCGTGGAACGACGGAAGCGATCAATCTCGTTGCTTCATCCTGGGGCGGCGCAAACCTCCGGCCTGGAGATGAAATCATACTGACCGTGTCGGAGCACTGCTCCGGTCTGGTGCCGTGGCAGATTGCCGCCCAGCGTGCCAATGCGCGCGTGCGGATAGTGAATGTGGAGGATGACGGTCGCCTGCGCCTCGACCAGCTCGACGCCCTTCTCTCCGAACGTACCAAGCTCGTGGCGTTTACCCATGTATCGAACGTTCTGGGTTTGATCAATCCAGCTAAGGAAATCTGCGCCCGTGCGCACCGCGTCGGCGCACTCGTGCTTGTGGACGGCGCGCAATCTGTCCCCCATGTCCCCGTCGACGTGCAGGAGCTCGGCTGCGATTTCTTTCCGTTCTCCGCGCACAAGATGCTGGGTCCAATGGGAACCGGTGTCCTGTGGGCACGCCGCGAGATTCTCGAAAACATGCCGCCGTATCAGGCGGGCGGCAATATGGCTCACGACGTGGAGTTAGAGTCCGGTCCAACTCATTTTGCCGAGAGAGCATGGAAATTCGAAGCTGGGACGCCGAACGTTCCCGGGTCGGTAGGGCTCGCCGCGGCCATTGAATTTCTTGAATCCTTGGATCGCCAGGCGCTCTGGAGGCGTGAGCAGGAACTCACGCGATACGCCTTGTCTCAGTTGCAGGAAGTGAAGGGCCTGAGAATTCTCGGTCCAACAGATCCAAAAGATCGAGTCTCGATCTTTTCGTTCGTGGTGGAGGATAGACAAGCGCTGGATGTTGTCCAGGCTCTCGACGCGATGGGCATCGCTGTTCGCGGCGGAGATCTGGCTTCGCTTCCTGTCTTGAGACGGATGGGGGTAACTGCGGCGGTTCGCGCTTCCTGTTATGCTTACACTACAGCCGAAGAAATTGACCTACTCGTCGCAGCACTGCAAACAGAACGCCGAGGATTTTCATGATGGTCAGCGAGTCGCTCTCGCGCCCAGCCGTCCTAGAGATTCTTCAAGAACTGATTCGGACTCCATCCGTGAACCCCAGCCTTTCACCGGACGAAGCGTACGGGGAAGAGGCGATTGCCAAAGTTGCACAAAATTGGCTGACAGCGAACGGAGTAAAGAGCTGGCTGGAAGAAGTCGCTCCGGGACGCTCTAACGCCGTGGCTGAAGTGGGAAAAGGGAGTGGTCCGACGCTCGTCTTTTGCGCCCACCTCGACACCGTGGGTACGAAAGGTATGACGATCGCGCCCTTTGTACCAAAAGTTGAGGGCAATCGCGTCTACGGGCGGGGCAGCTATGACATGAAGGGCAGCGCGGCCGCCGTCATGTCTGCGGTCGCCGCACTCGGGCACGATAACCTTTCAGGTCGGGTGCTTATCGCCCTGGTCGCCGATGAGGAATATGCCAGCATCGGCGCCCAAGATTTTGTGAAACGCCACATTGCAGATGCTTGTGTCCTGACCGAACCGAGCGAAGGGCGCCTAATTCTTGGACACAAAGGATTCGTCTGGGCGGAGATCGTGACCACGGGCCGCGCCGCGCACGGCAGCAGATGGGACTTGGGCGTCAGCGCCATTGCCAAAATGGGGCGGATAATTTCTGCGCTCGAAAACTTTGACCAAGTAGAACTGCGGCGCCGAGTTCATCCGTTGGTTGGCCCTGCGTCGCAGCACTGTTCCCTAATCGAGGGAGGATCAGGTCTTTCAACGTATGCGGAGGAGTGCAGATTGAAGGTTGAGCGGCGGACGCTGCCAGGCGAATTGCCGTATCGTGTGATGGAGGAGCTCGAGGAAGTCATTCGCTCAACCGGCGAGGAAGCGCAGGTTTGCTCTTTGTTGGACCGCCCCCCGCTGGATTGCGATCGAGAATCCAAGATCGCAACTTGCCTTCGGGAAGCAGCGACTTCGGCCACGGGAGCGACACCGGAGGAAGGCGGAGTGGGTTACTGGATGGACGCTGCGCTGTTCCACGCCGCTGGTATCCCTACCGTGAACTATGGCCCCGGTGGGGCTGGAGCGCATGAGGCAGTGGAGTGGGTTGATCTGGATTCAGTAGTCAGGTGCGCGCAGGTGCTTGCAGAGACCGCCCGGCGCTTTTGCAATTCGTAGACTCAGGAGTTGGCAACTTACCGCCGGACAAATCGGGTCCGAAGATAAGTTCCGAGTGGCCGACCATCTGGGAGTTGGGCGACTCGTGCTCTACCCTACGTCGTTAGGAGCGATCAATTGTGAATATAGCGTCAGCTTCCTGATGCGCCGTGACCCGCGCACCAAGCGTCCGCGGCGACACTCAGACTGGTTTTCCTTCCACCACACTGATCATTGTTGTTGTGGGCGTGATGGACTTGAGCTCGAAACTAGCTGCTTTCAGCAGTGACCGGAACCGGGCTTCGGTACGTTCCTGGCCGCCGGGGAAGGTGAGCATGGTGATGTCCATGTCTTTGGACAGGGACGGTGCGTTGTCGGCGGGAACCACGCAGTCAACGATCAATAGCTTGCCGTTGGCGGGAATCACTTTGCGGCAGTGGCCGAGGATCTGGATGGACTGTTCGTCGGTCCAATCGTGAATGATGTGGCGGAAGAGGTAGGCGTCGGCTCCGGCGGGGATGCTTTCGAAAAAACTGCCTTCGATGACGCTGCAGCGGTCGGCCAAGCCTGCGGCCTTCAAGTTCTCCTTCGTCCGTTCAACGACCAGTGACGATGTTGGTAGCACTTGAGTCCGACCAGTCGCCGCGCTAAACTGCAGCCGCCGCTCGCGTACCGTGTTACCGGGTTCGGGCCGACTATTCCTTCGGCGGCATCCACAGTCTACCGAGAGGACCAATGGCAGAGACGTTCGAAGCATACCGAAACCGAGTCCTGAGCTATCTTGGCGATGAGGAGCCCATCGGTGTCCAACAAGCCACCCCATCCCAGCTCGAGCGTCGACTGCGCGATGTCGCGCCCGAGGAGTTGATCCGGCGTCCTGCACCTGAAAAGTGGTCAATCGCCGAGATCGTAGCGCACTTGGCGGACGCGGAGCTGGCGATGGGGTGGCGATTGCGAAACATGCTGGCGAATCCGGGCGTGGCCTTGACGTGGTGGGATCAGGCCGTATGGGCGGAGCGCTTGGGTTACGCGCAGCAAGAGGCGAGCCTTTCGGCGGGGGTCTTTCGAGCGCTGCGCGAGAGCAACCTGCGACTGTTGGAGTCGGTCCCGCGCGCACGGTGGGTGGAGTGCTACGGGGTCCACGAGGTACGCGGACGGCAAACGGTCGAGGAGTTCGTCCGCTTGGAAGCGGCACACGACTTGAACCATCTTCGGCAGATCGACCGCATCTTGGATTCTCGGCCCGGATGAGGATGTTCGTTGGATTAATCGTTTGTTTTCTATCGGATGCGCCGCCTCCACGCGGTGCTGGCGCGCCCATGTTCATTGGATGTCGTGTTGAGATTCTCTAACTCCTTCGTTTTGAGCGAGCATCCAACGTACATCCTTCTATTTACTCTCATCGAGCGCCGGTACGGCAGCCACGCGCGCGTCGCGCCGCAATACCCCTAACGCTTGCGTTTCCTTCCACTTGCCGCCACCTTCGCCACCTCCCTACACTCACACTCTCCCCCCGTATCCTCAATGTTCGGTTTCTTGTTGGGCCATGATTTGCAACTAGAATGCCGCAGGACGCTATCACACTCTAAAACAGAACCGCAAGAGTTTAACTAATGGGATGGTCCGCCGCTTTTACCGAGTCAACGGGGCGGTTATAAGAGGTGGAGGAGGCCTCCCATTAGTTACTGCGCGCCAGAAGTCCGGTTCGGGGAGGTAATGAACTGATGATTTTGCTCGCGATCCGGTCTCCTCGAATCCCGTTTCTGGACCGCGAGGCAACCAGTCACCCGTCCTGGATTCGGTAAATCTAACTTGACAGTTTACTGTCACTATGACAGAGTACTGTCATAGTATCGAAGTCGAAACCTCAGGTTTCAAAGGAGATGCGCAAATGATGCAACTTCAGCCTCTCGATCCAAAGGTCCCCATATCTCACCAACTCAACGCCAACATGGCTCCCATCATTCTGGTGAATCTATTTCAAGTTGGTGAAGCCGATGTATCGGCGTTCCTGAAAGCCTGGGAGAACGACGCCAACTGGATGAAGCGGCAGCCCGGCTTCATTTCCACACAACTACTCCAAGGCATCGCGGGCAGCACCGTTTTCATAAATTACGCCGTGTGGGAATCCGTCACTCGCTTTCGAGCGGCATTTGAACACCCGGAATTCAAGAAGTCCCTTGAGAACTATCCTTCTTCCGCGGTTGCTTCGCCTCATCTATTCACGCGTCTTACCGTTCCCAATTTGTGCGTCGGTTCGTGAGTCGCTCGCCAGCCGATATACTATCCTCCACCTAGGAGCGAACCATGCCTCACAGGAAAGCTGGAAGCAGCTTCACTGCCCTGGTGCTTGAGGTTTTTCGATTCCACGGGTGTCTCCTGGCTGCGGGTGACCGTCTGACAAAGCCATTGCACCTCTCGAGCGCTCGCTGGAAGGTTGTTGGAGCGATTGACCAACAAGGTCCGCTTTCTGTATCAAAGATTGCCCGAAACATGGGACTGACGCGCCAAACGGTTCAAAGGCTCGCGAACGAAATGAAGGTGGGGCAGTTTATCGAGTACGCTCCGAACCCAGATCATAGGAGAGCCAAGCTCGTCCGCCTGACGAAAAAAGGTCGGCGCGTAATGAAGATATTGAACCAGCGCCAGATCTACTGGGCGGACAAAATCGCAGCCGGTGTAAATACCGAGGAGATCGAGGCCGCCCTCGGGCTGATCAAGAAACTCCGCATGCGGTTAGATGGGAACGACTGACTCACTGCGCTGGATATGGTCATTCGGACCAAGTTCACTCGACCGTATAACACGCCACATGTCGATGTGAATCCAGTGAACTGAAGCCAGAAGTCCCGTTCGAGGAAATGTGGTGTTACGGAGCACTGCCCGCGATCGGATCTCCTCGAACGCTGTTTCTCGCCAGCTTCCGAGTGGCCGACCCATTTAGTCTCCCCGAAGGATAACGAGTGGATCGATCCTCGTGGCACGCTGAGCCGGCAGGTACAGAGCGGCGAGAGACACGCCGCCGAATAACAGTGTGACAATCGCTAACGTGGCTGGGTCCGACGCGCTGACTGCATACACCAAGCTCGCTAACGCCTTGCTTAGCCCGAACACGCTGAGGATACCGAGCGCTAGTCCTGCGAGGACCGGCTTAATTCCATCTGCGATCACCATCCTCAGCACGTGGCTACGCCGAGCTCCCATCGCCATGCGGACGCCTATCTCATGCGCCCGCTGATTTACGGAATAGGAGATGACGCCGTAAATTCCAGCGAGTGCCAGAGCGAGCGCTGCAAGCGCAAAGACGGACAGCAGCTGCAGATTGAAACGTCGAGGCGCGATCGTGAGTGAAAGATACTGATCCATCGAACGGACATTCGAAGCGGCCACATCACTGTCCACGCTGCGGACCTGCTCCCGAAAAGCGTTGGCTAGAGCCAGTGGATGTCCATCTGTTCGCAATACCCAATACTGATTGTTCTGAAGCTGGACGACCGCGTCTTCGTGCGTTTGGCGGAGAGGTATGTAAATGTCGAAACTCGGCGCGGCTTCGAGCCCCCTGTCCTTGACATCGTGAATTATTCCGACTACCTCCGCCTCCCGCGGTTTGGAGTCGTTGTCATCGAGCATCACGTGAGCGCCGACCGCCTCCCCCTTGGGCCAGAAGCGCTTGGCCAGAGTTTCATTGATGTGGCAGACCAGCGGGGTGCGATCTGTATCACCCTCGTTGAATTCCCGGCCCGCCAGGAGCGAAATTCGCATGGCCTTCAAATACATCGGGTTGACGATGCGATATTGCGCTTGGGGAACCTCCTCCTTTGAAAATGCGCGGCCAACGATGGTAAAGGGAGTCGACGCGACTTGGCGGCTTAGTGGGAGCATTTGGATTACACCTGCGGCCGATACTCCAGGGAGCGTTTGGATACGGGGAAGTAGCGCATCGTAGAACTGGGTTACGTCTGCCAGATGAGGATAACGGGCTCTTGGAAGTGATAGCCTAACCGCGAGAACCCCGTGTGGATCAAACCCCGTATTTACGGTCTGCAGTTTGGAAAAGCTCTTGAGCAATACTCCTGCGCCCGCCAAAAGAATGAGGGAGAGGGCCACCTCAACAGCTGCGAGACCGGTTCGCAGAGCCTTTCCTCGACGCCCTTCGGTCGAACCCCGCGCTCCTTCGTTCAACTGCTGAGCCAAATCGCCGTGCGAGGTCGCCAGCGCAGGTGCCAGGCCGCTGACGATGGCCGCCACAAGCGAAACCACGACAGTAAACGTAAGCACCGGGGCGTCTAGTCCGATCTCTCCCGCGCGAGGGATGCTTGAAGGACTCAATGCAACCAATCCCCGTATGCCAATGGGCGCTAGCAATGCACCCAACATCCCTCCACCGGTCGCTAGCAAGGCACTCTCCAATAGAAGTTGCTTGACGACCTGCCTGCGTGTGGCGCCAAGGGCAGAACGAACCGACATTTCCCTTCGCCGCTCGGCGGCGCGTACTAGATTCAGATTCGCGAGATTGGCGCACCCGATCAAGAGCACAAACCCTACCGCTCCGAGGAGCACCCAGAGCGCCCGGCGGTAACCACCGGTTATTTGGTCGCGCATTGGTGTCAATTTCACCCCCATCTTTCGCGCGTTCGCATCAGGAAATTGTTCGCGGAGTTTGCGAGCCAACGCATTCATCTCCGCTTCTGCGCGCTCGGATGGGGCACCCTGTCGAGTACGTCCTACCAGCAGCAGAAAATTTACTGTGTTTCGGTTCTGACGCCAGGGATCAGCATCAGGTACAAGAGGCACTGCCAGTTCCGCGTCCGGGATCGGGAAGAAGAAACTCGGAGGCAGAATGCCCACTAAGGTGTAGCTCGCACCGTTGAGTTCGAGCGGCTGACCGACAAGGCTAGTGTCACTGCCAAATCGCCGCTGCCAAAGCCCGTAGGTCATGACCGCAACGCGTGGAGCTCCCGGGCGATCATCTTCCGGTTCGAGAGTGCGGCCGACAGCCGCGTTGACGCCCAGTGTCTCAAACAGGTTTGCCGAAACACGCACGCCATTCAGTCGTTCCGCGTCCCCCCGGCCCGTCACGTTCGCGCTCCAATTACCTATCGCAGAGAGCGAGTCGAGGGAGTCACTGTGGTCACGGTAATCGAGGAAATCTGGAAGCGAAAATGGAGCATCATTTCGGTCTGGCCGTAGCGCCGTGATCCAGACAGTGCGGTCCGCATGCGCGAAGGGAAGCTGCCGCAAAAGGACCGCGTTGACCACACTAAATAGCGCTGTATTTGCGCCAACTCCCAACGCCAGCGTAAGCAACGCCACGGCCAGAAAAGCCGGCCGTTTCATTAAGGTGCGCAGGCTCCGGCGAATGTCCTTCCAAAATTGACTCATTCGGCCGATCTCCTTGTATAGCCAAGGACACAACTTGCGGGTTGCTTTCCTCTCGTCACGTCCACGAAAGTTCTTCGAACTAAGCTCGCAGACAAACCTTGCCGAAGTGGCGAGCCTCTCTCAGGTAGTTGAGGGCCTCTCGCAACTCGGAGAAACCAAAGACCCGATCCACCACGGGACGCATCGCGTGAAATTCAATCGCCTTGTTCATCGCTTCGAACATCTCCCGCGAACCCACATCGATAGCTTCGACCCAAGCACTCTTACCCATAAGGGCAACTAGGTCGACTTCCGCGGTCATCCCGTTGAGGAGACCGACAAACGCCACTATGCCCCCCAACCGCACGGCTGCGATGGCCTCTCTCAACTCCCCCACAGTGTCCACGACGTAATCTGCGCCGTCGCCGCCCGTCAGTTCCAGAACCGCCTTGGGCCAGTTCGGAGTGGTCTTGTAGTTGACGACTGCAGCAGCGCCAAGCTGCTTTGCGCGCGCAAGCTTCTGATCACTGCTCGAGGTTATGATGACGCGGGCGCCAAGAAGCCTTGCAAACTGAAGAGCGAATATCGAAACACCGCCTGTCCCAAGCACCACGACCGTATCACCCGGCGCGATTTGGCCGCCCGAAACAACTGCGTTCCATGCAGTAACGGCAGCGCACGGGAGCGTGGCGGCCTCCTCGTCGGTTAAATGCCCTGGCACGTGCACAAGGCTTGTCTCATCGAAAAGCGTGTACTCGGCGAGCACACCCTCGGCAACTGCTCCGCCCGAGGGCGAGCCCATTTTTTTGGAGGCAACTCTCCCGTCCAGCCATTTAGGGTAGAAGATCGGCGCCACTCGATCCCCCATTTTTACTCGTGATACGCCGCTGCCCATGGCCGCGACAACACCCACGCCATCTGATAGTGGAATCCGCGGGAGGGATGGTTTCCATCGGCCCACACCGTTCACCACCAAAAGGTCACGGTAGTTGAGCGAAAAGGCTTTCATTTTGAGGATTACTTGCTCCGGTCCGGGGACCGGCTCAGGACGCTCCGCGACAGCCAAGAACTCGACTCCGAACTTGTCGCGAATTTCGATAACCTTCATGTGACTGTCGGCGCCACCGACGTGCGCTGCCGGAGTCTCGATCTGAGCAAACTGATCAAGGCCGCCGGTTGAGCGGCTCCACCTACATCCCTTTCGCTGACAAGATCCGCTCGATCTGCTGCAGGTGGTTGATGTCATGCCCGGCGTACATGCGGACAATGAGCTCAATCGTTTCCTGCCCGCGCTCGGAATGCATCCCATAGTGCTTCCATTGCTGGGGTGTCAGCGACTTGAGCAAGGCAAGGTTGGCTTCGCGGGCCACGCGAAACTGCTCGACCGATTTGCGGGGATAGCGCTTCTCATAATGCCCGCTCGTCACCCAGGAATCCTGATCGACCGCTGCAATGGGAGTCCCCGGCGCTGCCAAAACCAGTCTCATACGAAAACTGACGACGATTTCCGTATCGGCAAGATGCGCGAGAATCTCACTGATCGACCATTTGTTAGGAGCAGGACGCTTGCGCAGTTTGGCCGTGGGCAAGCCCTTGATTATCCGCTCGAGTTTCTTTGCTGTAGCGGCCTGAACTGTAAGAGGCTGCTTGCCTTCGATATAGCCAAGAATACGCTGCGTGTACTGCTGCGGTGTTTCGTTCATTGCGTTCGTCTCCCGCTTCTTTAGGCGGCGTCCCGCTCGGTACGTGAGCCGTCAGCGAAACTACTGGCCCGCTTTCTGCCCCGCTTGAAACAGAGTCAACGGTCCCGCCTTCATATCGCGCGGCAGCTGCTCTTGCCACGAGTATTCCGGATGCCGCTCCAGGAAGTCGGCAGCCAGGAAAACCGCTTCCATCACTGGCGAGCCGGCGAGAGGCCGTAACACATGGTTGGCCGCAGGGTCAAGATCTCTACAGTCGTCCTCGCGATCAAGGAGTTGACTCCGTCAGGCAGCGCCTCTTCGCCCTTACCATCGAGAACCGCCGACAGGCTGGGCCGCGGACGCAGCCGGACATAGCGCGGAACGGCTCCGCCCGCCACCATCCGATACCAGAGGGTCTCACCCTGGAGTACGGATTGGCCCGCGCTGAGGGCCGCTTCGAAAGCCTTTGCCGCCCCGGGCACGAGGTCCACCGTTGTGAACTCGAACCGAGCGGACGGTTGTGGCTCACCCGTGCCACGCGAGATCCCTGGCAGGTACTCGTAAAGCCCGTTCCCCACATATTCGACGTGCGGCGCGACGTTAAGTACGTTGTCCCGCTCGTCTTCAGCCGGGGACACAGGGTTGTCCAGACTCGCGGCCGAGTGCCCAAACGAAGCGTAGACGAACCACCGCTGCCGTTCACCGAACGTGACGCTCCAACCGTACCAAACCCACGTGTCCCGATTCTGTCGGTGCCACTCGAGGTGACGGATGTACCCGGCTTCGAAATCAACGGTGTGCCCGTCATGGGGACGCAAGATCGCGATGCGTGCGTACGGACCCCGTTCGGTTTGAGCGACGGTTTGAGCGAAGAGGAGCGTCGGAAGCACTGTGCCAACGATGCAAAGCCAACGATGTTTCATGACGTTTCCTCAGGATCGGAATATCCGTCTCAAGCGGTGGATTCTACTGACAAGGAACCGCCGCTTATCGACAGAAGTCCGACGTTTTCCGCCAAAAGATCGCCCCCTGCTTGCCCGGAAACCGTTCCCATTGCATATTTGACTGACAGATGTCGAAAACAAGCTCAACCACAGGCCAGCGCGGAAGTGCGCGCCTCAAGCGGAGGCGAATCATCGTTGTTGTAGTGCCCCCAGTCGAGGAGCTTGATCTCGTTGGCCCAATCCAGGTTTTTGGCGCCGCGAATCGCCTGGTTCGCAAAACCGTCTACGAAGTCGAGATTGTCACCAATGCAAAAGATCTGAGAGTTCAGGGCGAGGGAGGACTGCTTTCTTTCGCTGCCCAAGGGCGCTTCCAGAATGTCAGAGGGAAAGTCGACTCACTTCTTCTCGTCTGCGGGCTTGCAACGCGCGATGCCCGCGACCCAGCCCTTTTTGCGTGGATGAGAAAGATGGCCCCCGTGGTTCGCCGATTGGGGTCGGTTTGCGTTGGGGCATTTTTATTGGCCGAAGCAGGTCTGCTGAATGGGAAGAGAGCGACTACGCACTGGAGATTCGGACGCGAATTGGTAAGTCGCTATCCTCAGGTCAAGGTGGAATTCGATCCGATCTGGGTTAAAGACGGAAACATCTACACCTCGGCAGGAATCTCAGCGGGAATCGATCTTGCGCTTGGTTGGGTTGATGAGGATTGCGGAGGCAGGATTTCTCATGAAATAGCGCGCGAGTTTGTTCTGTTCTTGCGCCGCCCAGGCGGACAAAAACAGCTGAGTGCTTCCTTGTCGGCGCAGGCATCGGAAATGAAGGCGATTCATGAACTTCAGGTTTGGATAGCGGAAAACCTTCATAACAATCTGTCAGTACAGAAGCTAGCAGACCGAACCGCAATGAGCGTTCGGAATTTCGAGCGCGTGTTCACGCGCGAGTTGGGAAAAACGCCATCGCAGTATGTTTTGCAAATGCGAGCCGAAGCTGCGCGCCGACAGCTAGAGAGTACGGACCAAGGCCTCAAACAAATCGCGGCCGCCTGCGGATTCGGCAGTACTGATTCGATGCGGCGGGCGTTCCTGCGATCCGTGGGAACTACGCCGCACAAGTATCGCCGTCAGCTCCACGGTCCTGAAAGGTGCGCTTAATTGCTGTAAGATTCGGCTCGGGAACTTCAATGCGGATGGATTTTGATTCCCATCTTCAACTGCTTAGCAGCAATGTGCCGCCCGTGCAAAGGTTAGAGCCCTGACTTGTAAGGAGTTCCAGGACACCCCTGGCGCAGATCCGCCCCGAGCATCAGCTCTGTTAATGAGGGGAATGCACTTGAAAGACCAACGAGATACAAATTCTTTGAATAGAACAGTTTTCGGGCGCGTGTGCCTGTTCGCTTTCGGCTGGTTCGTTTTTAGCACGGATGCGAGTCGGTTGGTTGCGCAATCATGTCCTGCTGTCCTGCCGGTCCACTTATCAGCCATAGCACACGATTCCAGAGGCACGATTGGCATAGCCGTACGTCACATAGAACGCGATGAGCTGGTCGAGCTGAACGGTTCACAGCCATTACCGATGCAGAGCGTGTTCAAAATCCCCATCGCGATGTACATCTTGAACGAGGCCGATCATGATCGGCCTCGCCCGCGAACCGCTCACGTTTTCTCTGCCGCCGCGCCCCGCACACACCGGCCCGACGCAGGAGCGACGCATGCTCGGCCCGGTAATCTCGTTGCGGGTTGCCGTGCGCGGCAAAAAACGCGGCCCGCGCTTCTGTTTCCCTAAGGTAGTTGTCATGCCCCTTCCAGAACTCGTACGCGTGTTCCAGAGTCGCCGCGACCGAAGTCAGGATTCGATCGTCGTATCCGCACGCTTCGAACGCAACCCGCAACTGAGGCACGTAACGCGTCAATACGGCGCGTAATTCCGAAAGCGAAGTCAGGTGCGGCAGAAACTGCACCACCACCTCGGTGTTGTTCGACAGCGACAAAGGCAATTCGTATAGAAAACGCACGGCGAACTGGCCCCAAACCGTGGGCTCGGCCCACCGAGTCGCCGCCATCAGGTGAGGAAATGGCTCCACGGGAAGCCAGCGATCATCGATCGCTACGTTCGAGCGACCCAGCATCGCGGGATAGCACGCGCGGCAGTAATCGTGCCCCCAGACCTTTCGCGTTTCACGCGTCTCGTAGCATCGGTCACAGCTCATTGTTATGTGGGTGTAGGTGAGTTCGCGGCGCATTTCCAGAGAACTACGCAGCGACGCTTGGTGAGACCATCGGCCGCGAAGCGGCAGCCGGGGCCTGCTTTTCTTTCAGCCACGCGGCGACCTCGTCGGGATCGAAGCGCACCGACCCCGAAATCCGAAACGACGGAATGCTCCCACTCGCGGCCATCTTATAGATGTGTTGCGGGGTGACACCAAATAACTTCGCTACTTCGGCTACCTTGAGCGCTCCCGTTCTGCTTTTTAACGTCTCGATGAGCTTCATCGCAACACCCCGTTTCTGGCTTAGAAAAGGATAGGAGCTCCTATCACCTCGAAGGCTCGCCCAGGTTGTTCGCGGTGTCTAATACTTCTGCGTCTCAGCCTGATAGCTCACGCCTATATGGGCTTTTAATCGAGTTGGTCTGAAGATCGGCCTTCTCTAGCACACGTCCCTGCCAGGGAAAGACGTTCCTGTCATGGCCGTTGCCATCCGTTCCGGCCTCAACAGAAGAACTTGCCCTTCGGTGAATCGATTCCGGTTGGCTCCTGTTTCCTGGTGAAGGAACCAACCTTCATACACCGAAAGGACAAAGAAAATGAATTCAGAAAGCATCAAGAAAGTTACAAATCAAGCCATCGAGCAACTCGTGGAAGCGCTAAACGCTGGACACAGCGAGGCACTCACGCGGTATCTCGCAGCGATGGCGAAGTTCAGGACCTATTCGTTCCTGAATGTATTGCTCATCCTCAAAGCGTGCCCCAATGCCGGTCGCGTGGCTGGCTACCGCACTTGGCAGTCTTTCGGACGCCAAGTAAAACAGGGCGAAAAGGGCATCATGATTCTCGCTCCGATGTTCCGCAAGCGGACCGAAACGGCCAACGAATCAAGCACGACGGAGGAATCTCGGAGAGTGGCTGGCTTTCGCGCCGTGTACGTGTGGGACGAACGGCAGACGGCCGGCAAGGAGCTACCTCAAATCGGTAGCGTCACCGGCGACCCGAGCTTTTACCTTGAGCGGCTCGAAGATTTCGTTCGAGCAAATGGCATTCGTCTCGACTATTCAGCCGACATCGCACCAGCCAGAGGATTGGCCGAGAAAGGGAAAATCACCCTGTTACCTGACCAAACTCCGGCGGAAACTTTCGCCACGTTGGTCCATGAATTGGCGCATTCCGACATGCACTTCGGAGAGCGTCGGGCCGATACCAATAAACGCATCCGCGAGACGGAAGCGGAATCCGTGGCTTACGTTGTTTGCTCGGCCATCGGACTTGAAACGGGCACGAGCGCGCAGGATTACGTCGGGCTCTATGGAGGGGACTCCAAGCTGCTTTTGGAGAGTCTTGAGTACGTGCAAGCGACCGCTTCGCGCATTCTTGATGCGGTGGAAGCCAGACCGCAACAGCAGGCTGCATAGCCCCATTTTCGGCAGGGCCTCGGCTTGACCGCCGAGGCCCTCTTTGTCTTTAGCGTAGCGAAGGAATGGCGGCCGAGATAAACCCTTATAGATGTGGACTATGGCACACAGACGACAAGGTATTGGACGAATTGATTGAGCACAACTAGTCTCCGCCGCGTATCCGGCGCGACTCTCAGTCGCGCCATTTGAACGACGCAGAAGAGGCGGAGGAACCAATGAAGAAGCTGAGAGCAACGCGCTGGCAATCGCTCGAACCGTTCGTTCGCAATACCGCAATCGCGGTCAGTGGAGCCCTCCTTTTGGCGGGCAACGCCTTCGCTCAGGCAGCCGGAAATTCACCTTGGGAGAACGCCGTAAACGTCTTGCAGACCGCGTTTACCGGTCCCATCGCCAAAGGCCTCGCTCTGGTTGCCATCGTTGTTGGCGGCCTGACCTTCGCCTTCGGCGAAGGCGGAGGAAAGAAAACCTTTGCAGGCATTGTCTTCGGTTTAGGGATGGCTGTGTTGGCCGTCAACTTTCTCACCTGGCTGTTCGGCGTTTAGGTCCTTGCGAGGCAACGACGATGCAGCCTAACCCAGTGTTCCGGTCATTGAATCGCCCGCTCACGATCCTGGGAGCAGAGCGAAAACTCTTTTTCTTCGCGCTGGTGATCGGTGCGTGTGTCTTCAACCTGTTCAGTAGCCTGGCCGGGGCCGTGGGGATGTTTTTCGCACTGTACTTGTTCGCGCGGTGGGCGACGCGTACCGACCCACAAATCCTCCGGTTCCTGTTGAACTCCACGAAGATTCGCAAGCAATACGATCCGATGAAATTCCAGCCCCTGCAGGTGCGGAGACTCAATCGTGTTTAAGCTGGACCGAATCACAAAGGATTATCGCGAAGCCGCCGCGCTGTGCTCGCAAGTAAATCTCTTCGGATTTGTGGATGATCAAATCTTCCTTACCAAGAGTGGCGATCTGGGAATGGTTCTCAGCATCGAGGGCGTGGATTACGAATGCCTGGACAGCAATACCATCGACAACCTAACGCGGCGGCTTACCGCGGCGTTTCGAGTGTTCGATGAGAAATGCCGCGTCTACCAGTACCTATTCAAACGCAATCGCGAGAGCATTCCGTTCAAGACGTATCAGAATCCGATTGTGAATGCGGCGATCCAGAACCGCATCGAGTATTTCAAGACGAAAGCCGAATCGCTTTATACGATTCAGATTTGCTATGTCATTCTCTACGAAGGTTTCCGCTATAACGCCTCCGTTCTAAAGAGTCTCGCCAATCTCACTTCCGATCCCGCCGAAGCGATTCGCGAGCTGTGGGCATTTCTTTCCATCCGTCACCAAGTGGTCCTTATTGACAGCGGCCTAGAGCAGTCCTTGCTAGCGCTGCGTGCCAAAGCCCGCAGCTTTGTTGGGCAGGTTAGCGACTTCGTAAGCACGCGCGTTCTCTCGAAAGACGAAGCGTTCCGTGTTTTGAAGCAAATGCTGAATTTCTCGCCTTTGAAGATTGAAAACGCGCGTCTTCGGCGCGATACCTTCCTGGACTATTACCTCTGCGAGTCCCATGTGGAGTGCCACAGAGGATTCCTTCGCGTTGACGACTATTACGTCAAAGTGCTGTCGCTCAAAGACCCCTCCGCGCAGAGCTTCCCCCTGATCTTCAAGCGACTGCTCGAAGTCGAGGCCAATTATTTCATTTGCAGTGAGTGGCAAAAGCAAGACCCGGCGAAGAGCCGGAGCCTCATCCATTCGCGCCGGCTGCACTTCCACAATACAAAGCGTTCGCTGGCAAGTTATGTAACCACATCGGACCAGCCGCAGCGCAGCGATGATGTTCTCGTTGATGAGTCCAAGGAAGCACAGATTCGGGATTTAGGCGAAGCGCTCAAGGAACTCGAAATCAAGGGGAACTACTTTGGGACTTATTCCCTAACCGTTGTCGTTTTTGACGAAGACCTGGCAAAGGTGGAATCGGCGTGCGCCGACTTTTACAAAGCCTTCAGCGTTCACGATGCTCAACTGTATGAAGAGAAATACAACCTATTCAACGCGTATCTAGCGACAGTACCCGGCAACTATGCCTTCAATCTCCGCTCCATGCTCATCCTCAACACGAATTACGCCGACTACTCTCTGCTCTTTACCTTGCACTCAGGCCACCAGATGAACAGCCATCTGAAGCAGGAATATCTGGCCGTGCTCGAAACCAATCACCGCACGCCGTACTACCTGAATCTGCATTGCAAGGATACGGCCCATACGGTGGTTCTCGGGCGAACCGGCTCGGGCAAAAGTTTCATCCTTAATTTCCTTATCACCAACCTGCAGAAATACGATCCGTACACCTTCATTTTTGACTTCGGCGGAAGCTTCGAGAACCTTACGCGACTGTTTGAAGGGACGTACGTCAAAGTCGGCCCCCACGCGCCTGCATTCAAGATCAACCCCTTCTGCCTCCCCAAAACAAAGCCGAATCTCGATTTTCTAGCGCTATTCGTCCAAGTGCTCGCTGATAACCACGGCGGTGAAAGGCTTTCGCTTGAAGAAGAGCAGGAGCTCTATCAGCAAATCGAGAATCTTTATTGCGTTGACCCCGAGCTGCGCACCCTGGGAGTGCTGGCGAATACCCTTCCGCGCAGTTTGTCCTTGAAGCTCCAGAAGTGGACCACGGGCGGGCAGTTCGGCTTTCTTTTCGACAATGCTGAAGACACGGTAAGTTTTTCGAGGTTCCAGTGTTTCGATTTTCAGGGGATGGAGCAGTATCCCCAGATTCTTGAGCCGCTCCTTTTCTATATCCTCCATCGCGCGAATCAGGCCATCACCAACCGCGACATCACGCATATTTTCAAAGCTTTCTTCATCGATGAGGCGTGGACTTTCTTTCGAAATCCGCGCATCAAAGGCTACATCGTCGAGGCGCTCAAGACCTGGCGCAAGCAAAACGCGGCGATGATTCTGTCCACCCAATCACTCGACGAGCTGCGGAAGTCGGACATCGTGGACGTGATTATCGAAACTTGTGCCACAAAGATTTTCCTCGCCAACCCCGACATGGATCGCGAGCTGTACAAGAACCAATTTCATTTGAATGAAACAGAAATCAACCTGATTGCCTCGTTGATTCCCAAGCGGCAGTTTCTCATCAAGAACCATGAAATCGCCAAGGTCGCGAACTTGGAAGTGGACCCGAAAAGCTACTGGCTTTATACGAACGATCCGTTTGACAACCGAAGGCGAGCCGAGGCGTTCGAGAAGCACGGTTTCGAAAAGGGCCTTCAAGTGTTAGCGGGAGAGAAGACATGAGCCAAAGGCCCAGTGTTTTCGATCTGTTTCTCCCAGGAATCGTAGGTGGAATGATCCTGGCAGCGGTCGCGCTACAGCTAGGCGATGTCGTGTTTCACGACGCCTTCCAGCAGCTATTTCCACACCAAACATTCGTGGTCTTGTCTGTCGCAATCGGCGCGGCTAGCACCATCGGCTTTGTACGCGTCTTCCTTCATTCCCGAGCGGATGAAGAAAGCCCAACCACCACATTCCATCAAGTGATTCGAAAAACAAGAATGGCCTTTCGTCAGGAGGAACCCATGTTCTCTAGAATCCCTCGCCTTGCGCTCGCTGTGTCTCTCGTGTTCGCCTCTGTCGGGAAGTTTGCCTGGACTCCGCCGATTCATGCGGATTCCGGCGCGAGGACCGTCAAGTACAACGAGACAGACATCATTCCCATTCACGCCAAGATTCGTTTTTCGACACTCATCGTGCTGCCGGTGAACGAGGAAATTCTGGATGCAACCACCGGTGACAAAGAGTTCTGGATCATCAATGGCGCTCACAATCTCTGCTATCTCCATCCCGCGCAGCAAGGGATTCGCAGCAACCTGAATCTCATCACCTCAACGGGACATGTGTATTCGTTCCTGCTGACCGAAATCAGCCATGAGCCGAACGCGGAACCCGATCTGAAGATCTTCGTCGAGCGTAAAGAAGAATCGACGATCAATGGGGTCTCTGGTGTCCCACCGCTGGCTCGGGCTTCCGAAGTGCAAGCGTACAAAACCGCCCTGGACGCGGCACGGGCAGAGTCGGCGCAGGCAGTGCAGGCGGCTCAAGAACGAGCACAAAAGGAAATCAGCCAGTATCGCGAGCAATACGCCGGGAAGTTGCAATTCGACTACACCTACAACCCAAAAGCCGTGCGGCCTCCGTTTTCGGTTACTGCGATCTATCACGACGACAGATTCACCTACATCAAATGCAACGCCCAGGAGAAGCCAACGATTTATGAACTCAAGGATGGCAAGCCGAACCTCATCAATTTCGAGCTGGCCAATGGCGTGTATGTGATTCAGAAGATTGTGGACCAAGGCTATCTGGCTCTCGGCAAGAAGAAGTTGAGTTTTGAGCGTGTGGTACATAGCGCAGCATCTTGAAATTCGCGTGGGAGAATTCGATGCCCGAGGAAAAGGCTTCCGAAGCTCAAAGTAATTCGCAATTGCGCGGCACAGTGGAAAACAAAGCGCCCAAACCGGCTGGGCTGCTTCCGAAGAACACCCAGCAAATGGTGATTCTGGGCGTCGCTGTGGTGATGGTGCTGATCATGTGGCTGACGGGCGGAGGGAAACGCACCGCAAGCTCTGCAACGGTTCCGCCAGCAGGCGCGCGCGTGCAGCCTCCTAATGCCGCCACGGTCGAGGATTTCAAGCAAACAATCCAGCAGCAACAGGCAGCGACGCGGCAGCCGATCTCGCCGTCGAACCTCGCTCGGCTTCAGGCAATGGGGCTTGCTGGTGACGTACCACCAGGCGGCTCAGTGCTACCCCCGGACGGAACCATTCCGCAACCGGGAGGAATCGTTGGCAGCAGCGGAGCCGGAACGCAATCGCCTCCGCTACCCGATCCGGTCAAAGAAGACAAGAAGAAGCGGGAATACCTTTCCCTGTTCGCGCCAAACGTCGCATTCACGTATCGGAAGAGCCAGGAAGCGGAGCAACTCGTGGGCCCGCGCTCTGGAGCGATCAATCCTCCAGTCGAGCACGCTCCGCAAGCGGCCCAGGCAACAGACTTGGACGCCCAAGTCCGCCAAGCAGAAGCGCAGTTTGCGGCGGCTGGCCAAACAGCAGCCCGCGAAGCCAGGGGTGTAACACCCGCCCCTGGCGAGCAGCAGAGACCATCCGCCACTGAGACAGAGCGCGTGAACCCGGCCGCATCCCGGCCCGGAGTATTCAACTCGTTTACGGGGAAGAGGTACGTGGTATTTGAAGGAACGGTCCTTGAAACGTTGCTCATCAATCGCCTGAATGGATCGTTTTCCGGCCCGGTCAATTGTCTCGTGACGACGGACATTTACTCTCACGACCGTCAGCAAGTCCTTATCCCTGCCGGGACGAAGGTGCTCGGAGAAGCCAAGAAGGTCGAGGCGTTCGGCCAGCAGCGCTTAGCCGTTTTTTTTCATCGGCTCATCATGCCTGACGGTTACTCCGTCAGCCTCGATCAGTTCAAGGGCTTGAATCAGATCGGCGAGACAGCTCTTCGGGACAAGGTGAACAACCACTATCTGCAAATCTTCGGTGCGTCACTGGCCGTAGGGATTCTTGGCGGGATCTCACAGGCGGGGACAGGGAACGTCCTCACGAACTCGCCGCTAGATCGCGTGCGCGCCGGGTTCGGTGCAAGCCTTGCGAATTCATCGACGGAAATTCTGGACCGGTTCCTAAACATCTTGCCCACGGTGACGATCCGTGAAGGCAACCGTGTGAAGGTTTATCTGTCGGGAGATTTTTTGTTGCCGGACTACGCCCAGCACACCATGCAGCCTGACCTGTGATTGGAGGGAGTCGAATGAAACATCTCGGTTACACAGCAGTTGTTGTTCTTGCGCTCACGCTAGCCGCATGCGGCGAGAAGAAAGAGGAGAACGAAGTGATTCCACCCGGCTTCTGCAAAACCGAAGGCGAGTGCCAGCCGATGGCGGATCGGCAAAACGCCTATCAAGAGGAGCTGTGTCAAAAACTCATCTCGCAGGGCGTCCACGAACAATACCTACCCTGCGGGAAGTACAAAACCGCAAAGGCGCCGAACGGCTACTGGGCAGTGACGCGTGACTCGGCCGGATGCCCTCCCACCGCCAGCCAACAAGACCCGCATCCCGATCTTGGCAAAGGCAAGAAGTCCCAACACTAGAAAGGAGTCTCCGATGAAATACTTCAATAGAAAGAGCGCTGCCTTCGTTCTGGTAGCGCTGCTTCTAGTCCCCCTCGCTTCGCAGGCCCAGTTCGGCGGGGTTGTTTTCGACCCCACCAACTACAAAAACGCCTTGCTCCGGTACCTTCAACTCCAACACCAGCTTCTGCAGCTCAAGCAGACCTATCAGCAGGTCTGGAACCACTACCAGCTCGCGCTGCAGATGTCACGGAATCTGCAGAATATGCCGGCCAGGTACCGCGCCACGTTCTCACAATGGCGCACTTTCACCGCAAAAGACTTGTACGGAAACACGACGGGATGGGTCGGCGCGGTAAACGGCGATGGGCCTCAGAGCGTAAGCCCCGCGTACCAGCGCGCAACAATTCCGCTGCTGACGTACAGCCAGGCAGACCTCAACGCGATCAATGCAGCTGATGCACAGAACCTGAAATCCGTTTATGCGTCACTTGAACTTGCGGATGGCGCGAACGTGTCCGCATTGACGACCGTTGGAAACATCCGGGCTAACTCGCAGACCGTCCAGCAACAGATCGCCAACCTCGAACAAGACTCCCTTTCCGGTGATGCTGGGCTCAACACCGAGGTCGGTGTCCTAAACAAGATCAACGCCAGCAACGTACTGACGTTGCGCACACTTCAGGACGCAAACAACCTCAGGGTCGCGGCCTTGGAGCAACAAGTTCTCCAGGCGAAACAACAACGCGACATTGACGCGGCGAACCTGAATTTCGCCATCCAGATGCGGCAGCAAGTGACGCAGAACCTCGCTCCCTTCAACAGCAATCTGACGCAAAGCTTAGGTAGTTACCGGCTCCCTTAAGACGTAAGGGTCGGAACGGGAAACCGCGGAGTGGCCATGAATTTCTTCGATGCAGTGCTGCAGGCGGTCAACACGCTCGTGCAGCAAAACCTTGGGATCTTCGATGGGATGGGGCAGAACCTGTTCCGGGCGTTTGCAACAATTTTGGTCGTCTGGTACGGCATCAAGGCGGCGCTCGCCGCGGGTGAGCACCGTGGCGGCTTCCACTTCGCCAACTTTGTAACCCTCATCTTGATGATCAGTTTTGGCTTCGCGATGGTGAATTACTACGACGCGCCGATCCCCGGCTTCGGCCGCGATTTCCATCATCTGATCACCGATGAAGCGGCCACCCTTTCGAATCAAATTGGCCAGGCCAATGCGCAGCGCATCGCGGATGATACGAGCTACGTTCTAAGCAACCTTGAAGCACCGGGAATCACCCAGCCGATTGCAACCTTCCTCTATGCGTTATTGTGGTTGGCAGCAGTCGTGACCGAGGGCCTGGCCCTGATTGTTGTGGCCTTCGGGGTAGTTGCAACCGCAGTCTGCATCCTTCTTGGACCAGTCTTTATTCCGTTCTTCATCGTTCCGCAGTTGGACTGGCTTTTCTGGGGATGGCTCAAGGCTTTCATTCAGTATTCGTTCTACCAAGTTGTTGCCGCAGGCGTCCTTTATATCGTCAGCCAGTTCACTTTTGGCATCATCCACGCACAGATCACGGGGCTCATCTCACCGACCGACCTCATACGAATATCGCCCGTGTTGGTCGTCATGTACCTCGCCGCAATCTACGCGATTATCAAAGTCCCGATGCTGACGAGCCACATCTTCAGCGGGACGTCGGGCGGCTCGGCGACGGTGATTTTCGAGAAGGTCGCAAGCGCGCTGGGAGCCGAGGCATGAAGGACAACACCTTCAACGAAGCCAAGCAGCTTTACCTTGAACAGTACGCGTCCGCGATTGTCACGAGCGGCTATTTGAGGGTTGCGGTGGCGCTGCTCTCGCTCGTCGTCTTGGGACTGGTTTTGATGAATTTGAAGATCGTCCGCACGCTGGAGAGCTTCAAGCCGATGGTCATTCGCATCGACGAGATTGGTCGCGCGCAAGCTGTCGCCTATGAGAATTTGGTCTACAAACCGGAATACAAAGAGACGAAATACTTCCTCACGCGGTTCTGCCAGCTCTACTATCGGCGCAATCGCTCGACGATCAACGACGACTTTAGCCAGGCGCTGTACTTTTTGGACGGCAAGCTCGCGGGGGACACGATTCAGCAGTTCAAACAGAAGAACCTCATCAAGAGTTTTCTCACGGACAGCCTCGCCCCAGAGCGGGATGTGGACGTTCAGCAGGTGGTGATCGAGCCGATGCAGAAAGCACCGTACAAAGCGACCGTGGACTTTTTCGAAATCCAATATTCGCCCGCGGACCATTCAATCGCGAAGCGGACATTGTATACGGCGAGCTTTCTGTTTTCGTTCCGGGACCACGTTCCGAATGCAGACATTCTTACCAATCCTCTGGGCCTGACCATCACCTATTTCCGGGAAGACGAGGCGTTCATCAAGTGATTCGCAACTCTCTATTCGTTTCGGCGATAGCGCTCATTCTGGTGGTGTTTGGCCTTATGACCCGCCTCAATTTCCTGGCCGCATCGAAGAAGGTCCTCTTCCTTCACTGTGGCGCAAGCATGGCGATTTTCATCGGCACTCTTGGTCTGAACCTTTTTGCCGCGGCACTGGCAATCAATCGGAAAATTCTACTGAAAGACACCGGTAGAAAGCTCTCCCATTTTGACAACCAACTACAAGCGGAAGGCCCAGAGGGTCTCCCGCGGTTCTTTGCGGAGAGGCGCTAGCGGATGGCTCGTTGGGACATTCTGCAGCGTGAAAACGCGCGTGACTCCGAAGTGGGGCCGCCACGTGAGGAACGGCGACAGCAGCCAAGCGGCACGGGTGTTTCCGTTGGGCGAGGGCCGACCGATGGTTCTCCCGCGAACTCACCCGAAAGACCCGAGCGGCCGCCGCAAAGCTCCCCAGAGCGGTCGCCAGATCGGAGAACCCAATATCGGCATGGAGGCCGAACCTACTCTCTGCGCAGCTCAGAGATCGCGGCCATGAGGGACATCGGCACGTTCCGCACAGTAGACGTTGGCGATTTGGCTCGATTCGTCTATGGCGGTAATGAGGCGCGTCTGAAGTACGACCTCGAAAGCCTTCGAACGCAAGGATTGGTCGAGGAAAAGACGCTTTTCCGGACACACAGAAGTGCCCGGAAGCTTGTCACATTGACGGCAGAAGGCCAGCGGGTCGTAAGGAAAGCGAGTGGTCTTCCAGAGGACCAAAGGATTTATCACGGCTTCGTCAAGCCCAAGGAGCTCGACCACGACGCCGACCTTTATAAGGTCTATCAGAAGGCTGCTGAAGAGATACGCGAGGAAGGCGGAAAACCGACGCGAGTGAGGCTCGATTTCGAACTCAAAGAATCGATCAATCGTGCAAAGGAAGCGGCAGGACACCTCTCGGGAGACGACCGGAGAAGACTGCTCACAGCAGTGGCCGAAGAGCACGGATTGTCGATCGACGACACGACCATCCACCTTCCCGATATCCAGGTTGAGTACGAGACTCGGGATGGCGGGGTCGAGAGACAGAATTTAGAACTTCTCTCCCGTAGTTACCGGGAAGACGGCATTCGGGGCAAGGCGGCAGCAGGTTTCAAGATCTATGCCAGAACCGGGGACACCAACCGCATCCGTCGCGCATTGCACAACACCGGCGTGATCCGAGAGGTTTTGGCGGTATGACAATGACATCGTTCCAACTCGAAGGGCTTCACCTTCTCGGCTACACGAAGCGCGAGAGCGAGTTTCTTTTCCTTGTGGCCACGCATTCCGGTTACTTCACGAACCGCCAGTTCAAATGGTTCGCGCAAACGGAATCGGGATCGGTGTCCCATGCGTTTATTCGCAAGCTGTTGGATCGGAAACACGCGAGCTATCACGCGTACCGCTCCGGCGGGCGTGTCTATCATCTTTTCGCCCGGAAGGTGTACCAGGCCATTGAGCGGGAGAATCTGCGCACGCGCAAGAAGCACGAACTGGACTACGTCAAGACGCGGTTGGTCGTCTTGGACTTCGTGCTCGGGCATCCGCAACACCGCTATCTGGAAACGGAGGCGGAGAAGGTCGCGTTCTTTGAGAAGGAATGGAACGTGAGCAGAGAGACTCTTCCGGTGAAGCAATATCGGGCCAGAAGGTCTGCCGAAATTACGCCACGGTATTTCGTGGATCGGTTTCCGATGTTTGTGGACCGGCTTTCCTCGCCGCATATTGCCACCTTCACCTATGTGGAGGCGGGAGCCGTGACGCTCGAAGCCTTTGGCACGCACTTGCGCGCGTATCTTGGATTATTCCAGGCTCTTCCCAAGCTGGAGTTTATTTACCTCGCTCCCACTGCCCGGTTGTTCCAGAC
Organism: Candidatus Dormiibacterota bacterium; assembly: GCA_035602605.1. GTDB lineage: Bacteria > Acidobacteriota > Terriglobia > Acidiferrales > UBA7541 > DASQHY01. The sequence continues at coordinate 62,249 of DATNLZ010000079.1, read as the reverse complement.
GGCGGAGTCGGAGTTCTATCACGTGTTGTACGGGGTGCGCGACCACTCCAAATCCGTAAGCGTCTTGAATTACTTCCGGGTCCGCAAGGCCTGGGAGGCAAAGGAGCGCGTGGCGAGCGCTGACGTAGTCTTGCTGAAAGAAGCGCAGGCTCGTTACGCAGGCCGCCAGTTCGAGGAGTTGTACGAAAAGTGGCGCAAAGGGGCTATCGCAGACACCGAATTGACCCGAGTTACGGTGCAAGCTCGGCCGTCCGAAAAGGGTATTTTTCGAGCTCTGGTATGCGGCTCATCGCTTGCGGTCTTTACTGACCCGCGAGGAAATGGCGCGGAAAACTGTGCGGACAACAATGGTGCTGACAGCTTGCGTCAGATTTCCAGCAGCCGATCTACGCAGATTTCCGGAACGTGACGAGCGAACTGCCATGTATTCAACGATATTGAAGCGACGAGTGAAAACTTTCGAGGCGGCACAAAAGGATGTTTCGGGGACGTCAAGAGGTCCCGAAGCGGCTTTTCGCATGGATTTGCGGCCAGATTTCCGTTGGCCGGAAGTAGAAGTGGCAAGAAAACAAGGAGATGACCGGCGACGGAGCACCGGAGTGGAGCGAGGAGAAAACCGAATTTTGGGCGGTAGCGACCCCGCTTTGAGCGGCTTTTCAGCCGCCCAACGCCTTCGGCGCCGGGGGTCGCTACCGCCCAACTTGCCCAGCAGACTTCCTCGTTCCGTCGCCGGCAGAGTTCCAAGCCGAGAACCCAACGACTTTGAATCACTAACAGCAGAGGAGACAAAGAGATGGCCCTGATCCCAAAGGTAGAACCCAAGCATGAAAAGAAGGTAGTTTCGGCCCGTCTTGACGAGGAAGCGCACACGATGCTTCAGCGCTATGCGGCTTTCCTCGGAGGAGCGACGCACGAGTACATCATTGGCGAATCCTTAAAACGTCTCTTCCGCCGAGACAAGGAGTTCAACGAGTGGCTTGAAAAGAATCATAGAGGTTCGGCTGCAACCTCTGACGCGCCTCAACCCACAAGCCCAACTCCCAAGAACACAACAAGGACAGGGCCAACGGCAGCATGATTCAACGCGTCCTCAATTCGAAAAACTTCCTTGCAGTGTTGTTAGCGTTGGTGACCGGGACAGCGCTGTACTTCAAGATGCCCTGGCCGGTGACTGCTTCGTTCCTTCCTGAGACCTGGAATGAATCTTTCCTTCGATTGATCGCCCTTCGAGACCCGTGGACCTACGCGGCGCTGAAAGCTTCCTATCATGTGATGCTGTTCACAACTCCCTACATCGGCTATTCATTCTTGCTGTCCACGCTCTACATCTTTACGTTGCGGCCAAGACGGTCACCAAAGCCGCAGCCTTTGCCGCTCTACCCGGTTGTGGAATCCCGGAATCAGCTCAGCGTCGTCATAGGTGAAATTCACAACCCGCGCCTACCGATTCCTGCAGAAAATCCCAGTTGGCTCATCATCCCGGAGCGTGGGCTGTTTACCGGCACGATCATGATTGGTGCCACCGGTAGTGGCAAGACGGCTGGCGGTATGTATCCGTTCACCGATCAATTGTTGGGATACCGGGCAGCAGACGCGGACGCCAAGGCGAGTGCGCTGGTGCTTGAGGTTAAGGGCGATTTCTGCGGCAAGCTTAAAGAGATCCTGCTGAAGAGAGGCCGCGCCGACGACTACATAGAAATCGGCTTGGATTCCGAATGGGCCTACAACCCGCTTTACAACGATCTCGAAGGCTACGCGCTGGCCTACGGAATCGCTTCCTTATTAAACAACCTATTTGGCAAGGGCAAGGAGCCGTTTTGGCAGCAGGCGTACACGAACCTCGTCAAGTTCATCATCATCCTGCATCAGGTCGGCTTCGGCTACGTCACCCTCTTCGATGTCTATGAGTCGGCCATCTCGGCACAAGTGCTCGAAAGAAAGATGCGGCAGGCCGAGGAAAACATCCTTGGGAAATCCTTTCTCACCGTCTCCCGCGAATCCTTCCAATCCTACGCGCGAGAACTTGCTGAATCTGGCTTCGAGGCCGATGAAAGCGGCCAGCTTTACCGAGTGCTGGATTCGCCCGCCGGCAGGGATGTTTTGCAGAAGATTGGGATCGAGCCGACCGTCGAACATCAAAATAGTCCGAATGGCGTTGATCAGGATAGGAAGGAACAACTGGACGCCGTCAAGCGCTGGTACAACGACGATTGGAAAAATCTCGATAAGAAGCTGCAAAGCTCCGTTGTCGAAGGTATCTCGGTTTTTCTCTCGCTCTTTGATGACAATCCACGCGTCAAACGCATGTTCTGTCCCCCTCTCGAACTGTATCGACAGCCCGAAGCGCAGGCAACTGGACGAAAGCCCCTCCCTCAGATCGCAACCTTACTGGAGCAAGGCAAGGTCATTGCCCTGAATTTTCCCGCCAGCATGAACCCTGGATTGGCGCGAGCCATCGGCGTGATGCTCAAGATGGATTTTCAACGGGCCGTCTTGAATCGAATCCCACATATTGCGAAAAGCCCCAACAAACCGTGGCGTCCCATTGTATTCATCTGCGATGAATACCAAGAGCTTGCTACAGTCGGAGTGAACGAGCCGAGTGGCGACGAGAAATTCTTCTCTCTGTCGCGTCAAGCAAAGTGCGTTCCTCTCGTAGCGACACAGAGCATCAGCTCGTTGCAATCAACCCTACCTGGGGAAACCTGGCGAACTTTGCTGCAAACCTTTCGCACGAAAATCTTCCTGTCCCTGTCGGACGACTTCTCCGCAAAGATTGCGAGCGAACTGTGTGGTCAGGAGGAAAAGTGGCGTGTCAACTACAACATCTCAGAGAGTGGACACGATTCGAGAGTTAGCTATCTGACCGGAAAGCCCTTGGCCGACAAAGCCCACATCAGTACTTCGAAGACGTACAGCCAGCAACGGGACTACAGATTCGACATGAAGACGTTTACGGAATTGAAAAACGCGCAATCCATCACTTTGGCTTACGACGGGCTCAACCCGTTACCGCCGATGTTTTGCTATCTAAAGCCCTATCTCAACGATGTCAACAAATCCTACTTTCGCCAACTCGCCGACGGACAACTCTGATGAATGGATTCGAGCTGATACTCCCGTTTCTTCGTCCGATCCAGCACCTGATCCTAGACCCAGACATCAGCGAAATCATGGTCAACGGGCCGGAGCGGATCTTCATTGAGAAAGCCGGCTACCTTCAAGCGGTACCCGGAGTGAAACTTACACCCGAATCTCTCATCGTGGCCGTCAAAAACATTGCCAGGAGACTAGGTGACGACATTTCGGAGGCAAAGCCAATCCTCGATTCGCGGCTGCCAGATGGCAGCCGTGTTGCTGCCGTGATTCCACCGTGCAGCATCCACGGTGTGACCCTAACGATCCGAAAGTTCAACTCACGCAGGTTCAAGATGAAGGACCTTATTGATGTGGGCACCTTGACGGCTGAGCTGGCTACGCAGTTGGCTGAATATGTCGGTCAGCGCAAGAACATTCTCATCTGTGGGGGAACTTCAAGTGGAAAGACGACTCTCGCCAATGTATTGACGGAGTTTATTCCGAACGATGAGCGCATTGTGCTGATAGAGGACACAGCAGAAATACAGATTCAGAAGGAAAATGTCCTTCGATTCGAAGCCCGCCGCGAGCAGAACGGCTTCCCTGCAGTGACAATTCGCGACCTTCTGAAGGCAACACTGCGCCACCGGCCCGACCGCATCATCTTGGGCGAGATTCGCAGTGGCGAAGCGTTCGACCTACTTCAACTCCTAAACACGGGACACAGCGGTACTCTCTCGACCGTTCACGGCAACTCTGCTGCTCAGGGCATTTCGCGCTTCACAACTTGTGTCTTGCAGAGCGGCATCGAGATTCCGTATCGGGCTATCAAAACCAACATCGCCGATTCGCTCAATGTCATTGTTCAGATCGAGCGTCGGCCCGGAATTCGATTTGTTTCCGAGGTGGCTGAAATTTGCGGTTACAATCCGGACACGGACAACTACGACCTCCAAGTGATCTTTCGTTGCTGAGAGCACAAAAGGGAGATTGCGTTAGGTAGATCGCCTCAGAGAACGGCAAAGAACTCAAGCGATATGAGGGAAAACTCAATCAATTTGCGCAGTTGGTTCTGCATGAATGGGTGTTGGGCTCCTTAGATATCTTCGCTATTATTTCGCCCCTGTGCTAGGATTACCATCGATGACGGGTCAGAGCACGATTGAACCTAAGGCGCAACGACTAGGTCCAGAGCTTTTCATCGGCCTAGTTGGTGCCGTCGGTACTGATCTTGGGCAAGTCACGGAGTTCCTCACGAAGTCACTCGCCGCAGTCGGATACTCAACAGCGCGCGTATCAAAATCAACGACAGATGCAGTTCCACCATTAACCGCTATTCGTTTGGCCAGGTTGTTACACAAAATCGCAAAGTACAAAAATCTTCCGGCCACGCCGGTCGACGAATACATTAACCAACATATGACTGCCGGCGACGACTTCAGAAAGACCGTTGGTCGGGACGACGCTTTAGCCGTGATGGCGATTATTGACATAATGGAGGAAAGAAAAGATGCGGCCGACATAGCAAAGACTTTCGAGGAAATCATTCCGCGCCGGGCTTATGTCCTGCAATCTCTAAAGAACCCTAAGGAGGTAACGACTTTAAGAGAAGTTTATGGCGATGGGTTCTTTTTGGTCGCGGCATACTCCCAACACGACGCAAGACGAGACCATCTGGCCCGTAGGATCGGTGAGTCTAGAAACGATTTCCCCAGCGAGAAACACCTCTCCAAAGCCGAAGCGCTGATTCAACGCGATCAAGAGGAGCCCGATATTTCTCATGGCCAGAACGTGCGTGGTCTTTTTCATCGTGCGGACGTTTTCGTCGATACCACTGACTTAGATTCCTTGCGTGAATCCCTAGCTCGATTTGTTGAGCTGCTTTTCGGCAATACGTTCCATACTCCGACAAGGGACGAGTACGGGATGTTCCATGCACAAGCCGCCGCGTTGCGGTCGGCGGAACCCGGGCGACAAGTTGGCGCTGCCGTTGCCACTGGGCAAGGTGATATTGTCGCCGTCGGAGTAAATGAAGTTCCCAAGGCCGGTGGAGGTCTTTACTGGTGTGGAGATGATCCCGACGGTCGAGAGTTCAGATCCGTTCAGGAATCCGGCAACGATTATCAGGAATCGAATCATAAACAGATTCGAAATCTCGTAACGGATACATTAAAACTCCTCAAGAGCGCTGGGTGGCTCGAAGCTTCCAAGATGGAGCTCCCCACTAACGCACTGGTTGAACTGGTGCTCACCGGAGAAAAACCACCAGAGGGAATTTCTCGCGAGATTCTAGAGAAGGTCCTCGATTACTTAAAGAGGGCACAATGGCTCAACGCTGGGAAAAGCACTCTCGAATTGACGCAGCTAGTAGAACTTGCTTATGACAGGACGCAACCAGCAATCCCCAAGAGCGCTCAAATACGAAATCTGATCGAGTTTGGTCGGGCTGTCCATGCAGAAATGGCTGCATTGATTGATGCTGCTCGTCGCGGTGTCTCTGTCGCAGGCTGCACGATGTACGTCACGACTTTTCCTTGCCATCTCTGCGCACGTCACATAGTTGCCGCTGGTATAAAGCGGCTTGTCTATATCGAGCCATATGCTAAGAGCCGCACAGCAGATCTTTACCCAGACTCGATTGCGATCGAACAAAGCTCAGCTCAAAAAGTTCAATTCGAGCCTTTCGTGGGGGTTGCACCTAAGCAATACATGAAGTTGTTCTCGACGGTCCAAAGGATGTCCGATGGCAGAATCTTGATGTTTGATCCTTTACGTGCCAATCCGAGGTACAACGGGAATCCTCGGGTCTACTTGGAAAATGAGCTTGAACAGACTGCTATTCTTAGAAACATTATGACCCAAAAAAGTTTGTATGGAGGCTAATTACAATGAGCGAACGATTTAAGCAGGTGCTTGAGGAAGCGAGTAAACAAGTGCGGGAATGGCCCGAGTGGAAGAAGAGCGAGGCTTTAAAGCGGAGTGAGCAGGCCCTAGAATCAAGTCGAGATACGTCGGCGCAATGCAAGGATGAAGACTCAAGGGCGAACTCCGCTGCGGCTGGCAAATAACGAAAGAGCTACAAGAACCACAATTCTTGAAGCTTATACCTCCGACGCCGCGGCCAACCGACGCCCTGTCGCTTGACGTCCGCATTTCGCTTTGAGGTCGAGGAAGCGGGTGCCACCGCAAATAGGTGCAATCCCATACGGAGGGTCCCCCCACGGGCTTGTGGCTCTTTCCCAGGCCTTACTACGCTCGACCTAACTCTCCACCCGCTGTGATTCAGACTTGGCCAGCTGCCGAGATGACTGCAGTGTGCTGAAAATAAAAGGCTTGACGATGCCGGTAAATCACTGGTAATTTTATAACCTCCAGGAGGTAATGAAATTACAATGAAACTCCCAAAGGTCCCAAGTCCTGAAGAGTCGCTGGAGAAGCTTGCTCCGATCTTCCCAGAGCTATACGCCGGATTCGAGAGCGGAATTTTCGAAGCGCGTGACTACTTTGAAGTCAAGCATATCGCCACCGATCTCTCGGTCGCATCGATGCTTGTTCGGTTGCATGTCAAGGACCGACTTGTAAAGGCGGGACTGAAGGAAGTTACACTCGAAAATCACTCTTTGTGTGGCCTCGATTTTCTTTACATGGACACGCACGTCAGAATTTGGAAATCAGAGGATCACAATCTCCCGGACCCAGGCCGTTCGCAGGCGAGACAATCCTTCTACCAATATAATCTCGAATTCTCGGATCGCGAGCCCTACAACAAATTCATAATTCTTTGGAATCTTAACCACACTGGTGGTGTGACCCTTTGGCTCGTCTGCCCGAAGGATTTCGATGCAGAAACTCGCGCAAGTGAAGTTCACTGGTTCGTACCGATTTCTGATCCGACTAAGGCAATCAAAGCGGAACCGGCATTCAAGACTTATCAGGATCTCCCGATCGGTCGAAAAGATTCTGCGAAGAAAGTATCGAACAAGGACTAATGTTTTCCGGCGAAAGATTACGACAAGCACGTGAACTGCTCAATTTTACACAAACAGACCTTGCCAGACTCGTAGGAAGATCACAGGCAGCGATAGCTAACATCGAGGCGGGACTTCTTGAGCCGTCTGCAGAGGTTGCTGAGTCTATCGCCAATCGAACGCGTTTCCCGCTCACATTTTTCACTGATCACCCAAGATTCCATTTCCCTGCCGAAACTCTAATGTTTCGCGCCAGGGCCTCAGCAACTCGGCGCGAGACCATAGCCGCTTGCAGACATGCCGAGCTCTCTCTCGAATTGATCGAACTGTTGGAAGCATCTGTCACACAAATCCCAATCAGATTACAAAAATCGAGCCAGACACCCGAGGTTGCTGCGCAGCATGTCCGGCAACTCTTTGGAATCGGCGCTGACCAGCCCATCTCCAACCTAATAGACTTGGTGGAGCGAATTGGTGTGACAGCTTTATCTCTGCCGATCGAGTTGGCGAAAATTGATGCGTTCTCGACTTGGCTGACCACCGTCGCAAAGCGACCCATCATCGCTGCTTGTCGCAACAAGCCGGGGGATCGACTGCGATTCAACGTAGCGCACGAGCTCGGCCATCTGGTTCTGCATGGAGAGCTTAAGCGCCTACGACCCGGGGAACATCAGCAAGCAGACCGCTTCGCGGCGGAATTGCTCATGCCTGGGGCGGCAATGCGCAAGGAAATCGAACCGCCCGTCACTCTTTCAAGAGTCGCACCACTGAAACCACGTTGGGGGGCATCGGTCCAGGCTCTTATCCGCAGAGCGCATGACCTGGGCATCATCGCAAATCGCCAATACAGATACTTATTCGAACAGCTCTCCGCTAAGGGCTGGCGTACGAATGAGCCCAGCAACCTCGCAGTGGAACAAGAACGACCGAGGGCGTTGCGAAAGATGGCAGAAATTGTCTACGGCAATCCAATGGACTACGGACGATTCAGTTCGGATGCCCGCCTTTCCGTTTTCTACCTCAAAGACCTCATGGACGGCTATGCAGAAGCTCCGCCCTTAGCGACGGAGGCCATGCCCACCGGGAAGGTGATCCAGCTTCGCAGTGGTTAACGACGGATCGCGTCGAGGCCCGTATGTATCTTAAACAAGGGCGAGATTTTCCGTCGACAGCCGTGTCAATTTGAAACTTTAGTTGCCTACGGACAGCCCGGGACATTCATCGTTAGTTTGAAGTCAACAGGGCTGCCGGGGGCTGTGGCTAGCCCCCGTTTCAGTGATACTCTCGCGGCATCCGTTCAGATGCACAATTGATGGACCGTGAATGCCGAGAATTTTCGACAACATAAGCCTGTCTTTGCTTCCCGCCCTGTCTGACACCCTCAAGATTTCAGAAAGGGCTGACTTCTGTGTTGGCTATTTCAACCTCCGCGGTTGGAAGCAAATTGACCACTTGATCGACGTGTGGCCCGGCGGCGACGGTGCCTGTTGCCGGGTTATCGTCGGGATGCAGAAGCTGCCCCAAGATGAACTGCGGGAAGGGTTCAGCCTTATTGCAGGCCCCGATGGTCTGGATCAGCAGGCCGCACTGCGTCTAAAAAAGACCGCGGCACAAGAATTCCGAGCCCAGCTGACAATTGGTGCTCCAAACGACGCTGACGAAGCAGGGCTCCGTCGCTTGAGCAGGCAGCTACGAGCGAGAAAGGTCGCCGTAAAGCTGTTTCTGAGGCATCCCCTTCATGCCAAGTTGTATCTCGTCCACCGAACCGACCCAAACAACCCCAGTATCGGATTCGTTGGAAGCAGCAATCTGACACTCGCAGGGCTGTCAAAACAGGGTGAGCTTAACGTTGATGTGCTCGACCATGATGCCTGCAAAAAATTACAAATGTGGTTCGAAGATCAATGGGCTGACCCCTGGTGCATTGACATTTCAAAAGACCTCGCCGAGATCATCGACACTAGCTGGGCGCGCGAAGAAGTAATTCCTCCATACCACATTTATTTGAACATTGCGTACCACCTGTCGCAGGAGGCGCGCGCGGGTCTTTCAGAATTCAAGGTTCCAAAAGACTTCGGCAATCAACTGCTGGCTTTTCAGACCGCGGCTGTCAGGATTGCTGCTCATTATCTGAACAAACGTAACGGCGTCGTGATTGGAGACGTGGTGGGCCTTGGCAAGACGTTTATGGCTGTTGCTCTGGCACGTATTTTCCAAGACGACCACGGAACAGAGACGCTAATTATCTGCCCCAAGAACCTGATCAGCATGTGGCAGGACTACGTTCATCAATACAGGATGGCAGCGAAAGTGATGTCAATCAGCACCGTCATAAACGAATTGCCCGACACCCCTCGGTATCGCTTGGTTCTGATTGACGAAAGCCACAATCTCCGTAATCGGGAGGGACGACGTTACAGAGCCATCAAGGAGTACATCGAGAAGAACACTAGCAAGTGCATTCTGCTATCCGCGACCCCTTACAACAAGACCTACCTTGACCTTTCCTCTCAGTTGCAATTGTTTGTCGCGGCCGACCAAGACCTTGCGATACGACCGGAGCGGCTGCTGAAGGAATTAGGCGAGACCGAGTTCGTTCGCCGTCACCAATGTCCAGTTCGCTCCCTCGCAGCGTTTGAAAAGAGTGAGTATCCCGACGATTGGCGTGATTTGATGCGCTTGTATTTGATTCGCCGCACGCGAAGTTTTATCAAAGACAACTACGCGAAAACTGACCCGAAGAATGGGCGCAAATTCCTAACGTTTGAAAGCGGTGATAGGTTCTATTTTCCGGACAGAATGCCCAAGACCGAAACGTTCGTCTTTGACGAGCACGATTTGAACGATCAGTATGCTCGCCTGTACTCCGATGACGTGGTAAACGCCGTCAATGGACTCACACTTCCGCGCTACGGCTTGGGCAACTACATCAAGGCGACACCCCATGAGCCGCCCACGGAAGCGGAAGGTAAAGAAATCAAGAAGCTATCTCGTGCCGGCAAGAGGCTCATGGGGTTCTGCCGGACAAACCTCTTCAAGCGTCTGGAGAGCGGTGGACCGGCATTCATTCAGTCCCTGGAAAGGCATGTGCTGAGAAACTTTATCTGCCTACACGCCATTGAAAACAACCTTTCAATTCCTATTGGAACCCAGGGCGCAGAATACCTAGACGCCCGGCTCGGCGATAAAGACATCGATGATCTGCTGACGGAGAATGCTGATGATGGCGACGACGAGGGCGAAGTCAACGCCAATGCCGCTGCGTTCCTGCGCGACGAATCGACGTTTCGGAGACGCGCGGGGGAGATCTACGAGCGTTACTCGACGGAACTGAAGAAGCGGTTCAAATGGCTACGCCCGTCGCTTTTCGTAAACACCCTGGAGTCAGACCTTCGGAACGATGCGCATGCCTTGATTGACGTCCTGAAGAAATGTGGATCGTGGGACGCTGCAAAAGATGCGAAGTTGGACGCATTGCAGGCGTTGCTTACCAAAAAATACCCGAAGGCAAAGGTGCTTGTCTTCACCCAATTTGCGGACACTCTCAACTACGTCACCCAACAGCTTAAGGTACGTGGAATTGCGAAGCTTGAAGGGGTTAGCGGTGAGACAGAGAATCCTACAGTGATGGCATATCGCTTTAGCCCCGAAAGCAACAAGAAGCGAGACAGCGTTAAGGTTGACGACGAGCTCCGGGTGTTGGTTGCGACGGACGTTTTGAGTGAGGGCCAAAATCTTCAGGATTGCGCCGTCGTGGTCAACTACGATTTGCCCTGGGCGATTATTCGACTCATTCAGCGTGCCGGCCGAGTCGATCGCATCGGCCAGCATTCCGACAAGATCCATTGCCACTCTTTTCTGCCCGCCGACGGGGTAGAGAGAATCATAAACCTGCGGAGACGGGTCCGGCTGCGTCTCAGGCAAAATGCGGAGGTAGTAGGTAGTGACGAAACATTCTTCGAGGATGACATGGACGACAAACCGATTCTTGATTTGTACAATGAGAAATCGAGTGCCCTTGAAGAGACAGATAGCGAGGTTGATCTCGCGTCATATGCTTATCAGATTTGGAAGAACGCGATTGATGCTGACCCGAAATTGCAAAAGGTTATTGCCGACCTTCCGAAGGTCGTTTATTCCACGAAGCCGCATGTGCCAACCCCCAATCAGCCTGAAGGGGTTCTGGTGTATATGCGGACGGCCGAGGGAAACGACTCCCTGACATGGGTCAATAACGAGGGAAAGAGCGTTACCGAATCTCAGTTGTCAATCTTGAAAGCCGCAGAGTGCACGGTCGACACGACTCCTGCACCGCGAATTCCGAACCATCACGAACTCGTGGAAAAGGGCGTCCGCCAGATGGTCCAGGAAGAGAAGTCAATCGGTGGTCAATTGGGGCGCCCTTCGGGAGCACGATTCAGAGCGTACGAGCGCCTGAAGACTTACTCCACTCACATTGAAGGTTCGCTTTTCGCAACACAGGATCTCGCGAAAGCAATTGACCAGATCTATCGATATCCTTTGCAGCAGAGTGCCGCGGATGCACTGAACAGGCAAATGAAGCTGGGCATAAACGACCAACAACTTGCGGATTTCGTAGTATCGCTATGGACGCAGGATCGATTGTGTAGGGTCGAAGAACAAGTCGAGTCGCAAGAGCCACAGATCATTTGTTCGCTTGGGCTGTCTTCGAAGGGATAACGGACAATCGTGGCTACCGATCACCAAAGGATTCAACAACGGTTAAAGGCATTTGACTTCGCGGGGCTCTTCACGCAGGAACTAATGTGGAATCACTTCCCGACCCGACCGTTGGAAGTACCTGTAGACGGAATCACATACACGCTCAAACCTGTGGCTCAGCGCGGGATGGCAGTATTTGAGTGCGTTCCGCCCAACGATAGTCAGTTTCCGAAGTACGCCAGCCGACGCAAGATCGATACTCACATTTCCAAGACGGCGCGCGAGCACATCATCATCTTTCATGACAATGCTAAGACAGTTCAGGTCTGGCAATGGGTGAAGCGCGAGGCGGGAAAGCCCTCGGCCTGCCGGGAGCAGCTCTTTTATGCCAGCCAGTCCGGTGACGCTCTGGTTCAGAAAATTGAAGGCATTGCGTTCGGACTAGAGGAAGAAGCCAACGTCGCTGAAACAGTCGCGAAGGTCGGAAGTGCATTCGATGTAGAGAAGGTCACTAAGAAGTTCTATGAGCTGTTCAAAAATGAGCACGACGCCTTCCTGAAGTTCACAAAGGGAATTCCGGACGAGAAGCTGCAACGGTGGCATGCCTCAGTGATGCTGAATCGACTCATGTTCATCTACTTCATTCAGAAGAAAGGATTTCTTGACGACGACCAGCATTACCTGACGAACAAGCTGGCTCAGAGTCAGCGCCGAGGTAAAGATCGATTCTACCGCGAATTCCTTTGCCATCTGTTTTTTGACGGCTTTGGGAAACGGGAGGATCAGCGCAGCGCTGTGACGAATCGGATCTTGGGCCGAGTGCCATACCTAAACGGTGGTCTATTTCTCGAGCATCAGATTGAGAAGGTTCACGGCAGGCATATAGAGGTTCCAGACAAAGCATTTGAGCGCATCTTTTCCTTCTTCGAGCAGTACGACTGGCACCTCGATGATCGTCCCACCCGTACTGGCCGCGAGATTAATCCTGATGTTCTCGGCTACGTCTTTGAGAAGTACATCAATCAGAGAGAGATGGGAGCCTACTACACGAAGGAAGACATTACCGAGTACATCGGTAAAAATACGATTGTCCCGGCATTGTTTGAGATGGCGCGCAATTCTTGCAGAATCGCATTCGATGGACAGCAATCCATCTGGAGGCTCCTTCAGGTCGATCCTGACCGCTACATTCATGCATCGATGCTGAAAGGGATCGATGAGCCGTTGCCGAAGGAGATCGATGCTGGTCTGAAGGTACTTGGAGGTCGGGGTGGGTGGAACAAGCCGGCTGAACCTCAGCACGCATTGGCGACCGAAACATGGCGAGAAGTCGTTGCGCGGCGGACGCGATGTGTGGAGATTCGCAAAAAATTGGCGGCAGGTGAGATTCGGGCAGTCGATGATCTCATTACGTACAACCTCGACTTGCGTCGTTTTGCAGAGGAAGTGATTGCGGCCTCCGAAGGTCCAGAGCTCGTTCGCGCATTCTACAAGGCGATCCGCGACATCTCCGTCCTTGATCCCGCCTGCGGCTCAGGCGCATTTCTGTTCGCAGCACTGAACATTCTTGAGCGTCTGTACGATGCGTGCCTTGTGCGGATGCAGGCTTTCGTGGATGACCTCGACCGCTCCGGCGAGAAACACAGCCCGGAGAAATTCAGAGATTTTCGCCAGACGATCGAAGAAATGAACGATAAGGCCCGACACCCAAGCCCACGGTATTTCATCCTCAAATCGATTGTTCTAAACAACCTCCATGGCGTGGACATCATGGAAGAGGCGACAGAAATATGTAAGCTACGCCTCTTTCTCAAGCTGGTAGCGCAAGTGGAGGCCCACGAGGACATCGAGCCGCTTCCTGACATCGACTTCAACATCCGCGCGGGTAACTCTCTCGTCGGATTTACAACAGAGGCTGAACTAAAAGGTGTGCTGAAAAGTACGTTGGATTTCGACAACAAACTCCAAGACATCAAAGAGCGTGGCCAACAGGCTGAAGTCGCCTTTGAGCGATTCCGCGAACTGCAAGTCAAACATGGAGTTCCAGCAGAGGAGTTCGCGGCGTCAAAGGCGGAAGTGCAGAAGCGTCTCGATCAATTGCGACAGGAGCTTGATTTGTATCTCTCTGGTGTGCACGGCATTCGCGCCGACGACAAAGCGGGTTTCGCGAACTGGCAAGCAACCCACCAGCCTTTCCACTGGTTTGTCGAGTTCTACGGAAGAATGCAGAGCGGCGGCTTCGATGCTGTCATCGGCAACCCACCATATGTAGTTTATCCCAGCAAAAACGTTAGCTATCGCATCCTTGACTCTCGTTTTGAGACGATCACAACAAGGAATCTTTATGCATTCTTTTTTGAGCAATCGCTGAGATTGGCAAAGAAGACAGCCAATGTAGGTCTGATCGTCCAACTGACGGCGATATCCTCGGAGCGTATGGAACCACTACAAACCATGCTTGAGCGGCGAGGCATTGTTCATGCTATTCCGTTCCCTCGTCGCCCTCAATCCGTTTTCACTGACGTGGAAATGCCAGTAGTGATTTTGATCTCCACTCCTCTAGCTGTTGAACTCAGATTCATCACGGCGAACGTGAACCGATTCTATTCAGAGGAGAGACCGCATGTCATGGAGGGACTCTGCTTAGAGCAACACGGAGTTCGTAGGAATCGTCATCGCATAGCCAAGCTCGGTTCCGAACTCGAAGTCAATCTCTACAATAAGATTGCAGCGCAGCCAAGCGTGTTGGGAACGCTGGCATGTAGCGATTCGAAATGGTTCATGTATTACCAAGAGGCATGCCGCTACTGGGTCAAGGCTGTTGAGGGTGCGCCATTCTTCAGGCGTAACGGCCAGCGGATCGAGCCGCCGCACGGCCGAACGATCCACTTCATCTCGCACTCAGCAGCTAGTTTTGCGACGTGCCTACTCAATTCGTCTTTGTTTTACTGGCTTTACAGCGCACTGTGCGACTGTGAGCACATCAACGACAGCTTTGTAAGAGAGTTTCCGATTCCGGCTAGTTGGAATCGAGACGACTGGAGCGCCCTGTCCGCCAGGTTGATGCGCAGTCTGAAGGAGAATTCCAAGAGGAAGATAATTTCAACCAAACAGGGGCACAAGATCGAGTACGACGAGATCAGTGCTGTTCAGTCTAAAAGCGTAATCGACGAGATCGACACCATGCTAGCTGAGTCTTTCACGTTCTCATCTAGCGAATTGGACTTCGTAATGAACTACCATCTGAAATATCGCGTCGGCAGCGAAACGGACCAAGAATCTTACGAGGTTGCTACAACCGCGGCGAATTGAGACCGCTGCTGGCACAGGTAACAGCACCGTCGATCACATCATTCCCTACAGTAAACAGGGAAAGACCACTCCGGGCAATGCTCAATTGGCTCAGCGCGGTTGTGACGCCCGTAAGAATGGCCACATGCCAGCTGACGGTTCGGCTAGGGATATGTCGAACTAGGATTCCGGAAAGTCGATGACGAGTTGCGAAGGTCGCATACGCAATCGGACACTCGTTCGAAATGACGAGCGCTCTCGCCGAAGCTCAACCGTCAACGAAAACTCGCGAGTGGCACCTCTGTCCGTTGGCAATGTAAAGTTAACCGTCTCGGTCAGATTTGTCGTTCTCTTCATCTCTGTTTCAAAGACAAAGAGCTTTTCCAATTCCTGCTCAAGCTGACGCAGATCAGGACGCCGGTAAATGGGCGTCGACGGAATGTCCGCCGGGTTTGATATCACGCGACCTTTTGATTTGTTAGGAGTCAAGTCGAGCATGGGCTCGGTGGTGACCTCCTTTTCGAGCGAGTGCGGAGTCGAAGTTTTGGTCAGCATATATCCGCGCCGAAACGCTCCCCTGCGCTTCCGCTTTTCCAAACGTTCTGTCTCAATCTGCTCCTTGCTCAGGCGGAGCGCAGTGCGGAGTCCTGCGATAACTTCTTCCACGTCGGCCAGCTCTCCCACGAGATCGTCGCCAGACTTGACGTCCAGCGCCTCTAGAGCCTCTTCGACCAGTTTCTGGCGAAGCTCAGAGGTCAGGGCGTCTCCTCGAAGCCGGACGAGCTCGACACGCTCGCCCCTGGCTTCGATCGTTCTTGGAATTTTGTCTCGAACCAGCTTGTTGTATTCAACCACGTCCTCATCGGTGCCAAAGAGATCGGTGCATTCAACTTGGGCGCCCTGCCGCTGAAGCACGTAGTAGGCATGCGAGAGCACGCCTCCAGCAAGTTCGATGACAATCTTATTGGCGGCAGCAAAGTCGGCCAAATCCCGCGCAAAATCCACATTCCGAATTAGATTGCTGTCCGTCGGTTCAACAATCACTCGCTCGACTCGCTTGCCGGCCGCTACCTGCTGTTGCAGGTTCTCCCAGTCCGGAACACTTCGCAGGGTGAGGTCCCGAGACGTTGTCAGCTTACGCCGTGGCGCCGCCTTGGGAGCTGTCTCCAGTCTTGATCGATCATGAAACCACGGAAGCACCGCGTGCTTCGTCGCTGCAGTGTGATTTCCAATGAACCACATAACGGCCACAGCGAACTTTTCGCGCTCAGCAATGAGCCGGGTCGTGTTGGCTATTTCAAAAAGCCAGTCCTGTTTGTTTATGCTGGAGCGCCAGTCCAGCGGCACCTTCGTCTGATTGGGCACCCAACTTCCGCGTGCGTCAGGAGCAATAAAAGTCCCTTTGTATCGCAGGCGTTCCCACCAGTTGTAGTCGAGGGCGCCCTTTTGCTTGTCCTGCTTGATGACGGACTCCTTCGTGTCCACCTCGTAAGTGTCATGGGAATACCAATAGAGGCCTTCAGGAAGACCCCAAAGCGCCTCTATTCTGACGAAACGCTTCCCGGGCTCGGCGCGGGCCCAAGCGGAGGCAAGCGAAGGAATGAAGTGATGCCCTATCAAACATAGAGATGACGGTTGGAGTTGGTCTTTTTCAAGTGCGGCTCGGAACGGTCCAAAGAGCCACGCTTTCGCGTCCTCGGGCGTTCGAAGGTGCTCACTGCGGGGCAACATTTCACGTTTCTCAGGAGGAATGTTGGTGCCATCCGTCCGAAGAATGAGAGGGCGCTTTGTAAGCTCGCTCAGATCGCGATCGACTACCGCTGATATCTGCCCGCCGAGGATCGCGGCCAATTCCGTCGCGTTGTCGAGCACATAGAACTTCGGCATCGAGTAACCAAGCGTTTGGTATAGCTTGGCATTTCTGAGCTTCGGATAGCGTTCACAGTGCGAAGCGGCCGCTAGCTTGAATCCGGACAGCTTTCCAATTTCTACGCCGGGAATCTGGGAAGGGATCAAGGAGTGTGGATCGACACCGGCGGGCGGCTCTGCTATGTCCGCTTGAACGACTCGAATCTCCGACCCATTCCACACCCACTCGAAATGCATCCGCGATGTTAGGCGCTCAGCCCACATCGCCACGCGCTTCAAGCAAAAACTGATTTCCAATTCCGAAGTGCAATGCAGCAAGGAATCCGCAATCCTGTCGCCGTCACGCCATCGGCGGACCGCAACAGGAATCGAGTACCCTATTGCCTCTTCCTTCAGTTCCAACTCCGCGACCCAATCTCGTTTCTCCTTACTCACTCGTCTTTCATTTGAAAGGTGTCCCTGCCTGACGCATTGAACGTGCTCTTGGACAATCCAATGTATGCTGTCCCTGATCGATTCTGACAACGTGGCAAGCCATTTCTCTACCGTCGTGATGATTTCATCTGGAGAGCAGAGGCCAGAAACCAACCTCCCCCGATGCTCGATTGTCTCCGCAATTCCACTTGATCGAACCATCACAACGGAACCCTGCACGCCTGCCAGTGCGAGACCATCTTTCAGCATTCCCTGCAATTTCTGTTTTGCCTGCGCACTTCGAAAGCACTCCGAGCTAATAACAAGGAACCTTGGCACCCATTCCATGGGTACGGAGCTCAGCCCGAAGGCTTTCCAACCGGAGCCTTCCGCAGTAATGGTCTCAGGCCCAATCGTCAGCACTCCTGTCCCATCAATGTACGTAATGGCACGGAGTGGAGCCAGTCTTCGCTCCGGCAGCCTCGGTTTTCGTTTCTTGGTGGGATTTCGGCGAGAATGCAATCCGGAGCTCATGAACTAGCTACCGCATAACTGGTGGAATTCGGAGACGTCTCGAGAAGAACATGATTTCCTTGCCCATTCGCGTCGTCCTTGCAGTATGCAGCAGTCGCACTCGACGACTTTTCTGCGAACGGTACAGCCGCCGTATTTCGGACACATCGTCGTATGAAACAATCCACGCACATTCCAAATCGAGCGTACAGTCCCGTACGACTTTATGGTCGCCCGGCTCATAAGCGTTGAGGTAAAGATCCATTCCGGAGCGGTAGTATGGCGGATCGAGATACACGAGAGTGTTTTTCCCGAATTTCTTCTGCATCAAGAAAGCCGTCGCGTCCTGGCATCGCAAATGAATGCGATCCTTGAATTTCGAAATCCTCTGGATGCGCCGTACCAGTTCAATCCGATTGAATCGTGCGCCCAATTTCCATTCACCCTTCTGCTGCTTACCGCCGATCATGCCACCATTCAGAATCCCGGAGTGATTTGTCCGATTGAGGAAAAATGTGGCGAAGCCCAGAGCTAGGCGCCCGCCAGCGAGTCCTTCCAGATAAATCTTTCGCTGCTTTCTCCACTCCGACGGTGTTATGGACGCGGTTTTTACGAGCCGACAAAACTGCTTGTTTTTGCGAAGCACGCTGAACCAAAAGGCGTGGATCGCCGGGTCCAAATCGTTGAGGTAAATTTCGCTCACCACGCCCGTAAACAAGAGGCTAAGAGCCAAGCTAGCTCCGCCTGCGTACGGTTCAACATATGCAGGTGGTTTTTCATAATTCAGAGCTATCACTCTTTCAAAACACTTCGTCAAACGCCACTTCCCGCCGGGGTAACGCAAAGGAGAAGCATCCCTCATGGATTATCCTCTGGTCGCCGCACCGAGGCTGTGGTTGTTGGTGCATGTTTTTCCCGCGATCGACTAGTCCCGAAGAGCGTTTCGGCAACTTCGGCCAACTTCGCGATAGCGCTGTCCGAAAAGTAGCCAACCAAGAAACTGATGCCCACGACCATTGCGTTTGATTCAATGGCGCGGCGATCAAAGATCCTCAAAACACCCGAGGCAACGAGGGACACTACGACAAAGGCCAACCCGCCCGAAATATGCGGCGTAAAAAGCCGCCAGATCCGACGATCTAAGTGCCACAGCTGGCGGGCAACGGTATGATACAGCCACTTGGCATCATAAAGAGTTCCGCCCAAAACACCTGCCAGCCATGCGAGCGCGTACCTCAGGAGAATCGCGTACCGCGCATCATCAAGCTTCAACCAGCCCTTGGGGTAGCCGAGCCACAGCACCAACATCACAAGTGGCACAAACGCGAGGAGAAAACCTACGTATGCGGCTTCAACTCGGATGCCGCGCCGCGCCTCGGGGTCCGTGTATTTCGAGCGCCAGTCTCCAAGTTCGCGATTGTCGGTTGGATCGACTTGACCGAAGGCGGCTACTTTGGGTCGGTCAGTCATGCAGCATGTTCGGAAGCGTTGTGCTGCGCCGGAATAGCCTTGCGCATCTCCGACTCGAGGGCCCGAATCGTGCAGCTTACATTTTCAATCTGAGGGTTCGTTCGCCAATTGAAATCATCCGGTATCCCCATCTGAGCGGCTATTGCACGCCGCATCGTCTGACTTCCAAGGTCCTTGTGGCGGAGCATCCTGCCGGAATTGATCGGCTGCTCGAGATAAATGTAGTCGTCCCCAGCCCGGGCAGCTGACCGGCATCCCATCAGGTCGGCGACCTCCCACCGCGAATCCTCTGGAAGGTACGGGGCAGCAGCGGCAGCTAAATCGAAAGTTATCGGAACTATATGCAGATGTGCATGGTCCACTCCACAGCCAACATTGCGTCGCTCAGTCCCAGGCCCGTGCTCAAAAGCGGAAATAGGACCATAAATTCTCTCCAAGCGGTCGCACACTGATTCCTTCAGCCTCCGCATCTCCTCAAATTGCGACGCGGGAAGCGCTCCCATTGAAAGAAAGTGCTCATTAGGCACAAGCAACACCCATCCTTCAACTAAAGCGCCGAGCGACACAATAACCCGGAAATTTGCGGATTCGAGTAAAGGTGCGTTCCAAGGCTTCGCCGACTGGTGGGGACACAATTGGCATGTATGCATGGCTTTAAGCCTCTGACGGAGTACGGACGAGGTTCTACTCCAGTCCGCCGACCGTATCTAGGAAATATATCACGTAACCGCCGATTCTTACGTCGCGTTGTGACGGGTCAAGCGACGCGGGTACAATCGAGGCCATGCACAACTATTTCGCAAATGTTTCTGCGTGAACGGCAGCGTCATTTCTTGACAGACTCTTCAACGTCCCTTGTCTCGCTCCCTGTCTCGCCAGGTGCCGCCCGACGCGGCGCCCTCCTCCGACGACGAAGCGAAACCGCTACAAATAGGTAGAACCCGGCACCTAATGCACTTCCGCCAATCGTCCACCAAAGCAGGTCAGGAGGTACCGATTTCAAATCGCCTCCAGAACCTTTCAGAAACGTCGAAGCGCGGAACAACGCACCGAGCATCAAACCTGCCAAGACATCAATAGTTAGGCTATGAGTTAGCCATCCTGACGCGATTGATGCGAAGAATCTCTGATCCGCTGGAATTCCTGCAGCCTCGGATTCCTCGATCGCCTTCCCAATCAACTTTGAGTGCGCAAGCGCTTTTCGATGCCGAAAATCAGCTGCCCACATGAACCAGGTAATCACGAAGGCGAAAGCACTCAAAATCCAGCTCACGGGTTTGGCAGCCGCGTTGGCCTGGGTCCAACTGAGCCCGGCGGCAAAGGCCGCATAGAAAAGACACCAACCTTGGATGATCTTCGTTCTAAAATCCGAAGCATAGTGATGCTCTTCGAAAATCAATTTGTAACGATCTGTAATTTCGATCGGCATAAACTCGATCTCCAGTCTCTGAACGGAGTAGGTGTGGCGAATCCTACTCCAGATTCGACTGCGAGGTCGATTGCAGTTCGCGCTCCGGAGTCAGTTGGATCACCAATTTCCAGCGAACGCTGACGCGAGCCGACTCCTATTGAGCGGACTTGTCCTGATGGTTTCAGGCGGGATTACAGACATAAATGCCGCGCGCGGCTGATTCAGGCCGAGGCCGTGGGTGCCACCCCTGAGGCTCGTTTTCTTATTGCCCCCTTCTGCCGCCTCGCGAAATTCCTAAGTCTTGTGAGCGCAGAGAGATCCTTGCTGAGGGCTGTGGGATGGAGACACCCACGTCCCAAGGAATCCGGCTGTCACTCGTGCCGCTGAGAATTCACGCACGAACCGGATCATCGGGCTTATCTGCCCCCTTTTGCCCCCTCGCGTTTTTGCTAAGTCCCGACCAATCAGAAGGATGGTTGGTAGGGGCGGTGGGGATCGAACCCACGACCTTCGGCTCAAAAGAATTTTCGCGCCGTGCAAAGCGCCTTTAATATCAACGAGATGTGTCGGCGACATAAGAGATCTCATAGTAGTTAACGTTACCAGCTTACTGGCGTCGCCTTGCAGTCCTGATAGACCATGAGCCACAATTGAGAGATGAGCCGCGCGGTTTAGAAATCGGAGTGAATCGTTGTCATCCCATCTCAAACAGCTAGCAGCTCGCATCGTGGAACTGGACGGACTAGGAGTGGAAGTCATTCGACTTGGCCAACTTCTGGCGGACGGAAAGTGGATTGAGGCGAGCGGCCTCAAGGACAAAGCAGAGGAGTGGTATCGAGGAGGGCGTGCGCTACTCGAAAGAGAAAACTTCTCGGGCTTGGCTGACTTCGACTTCTGCTACAGGGCGCACTACCCCGACCCATTGGATAAGAACAAGACGACCGTGGACTGGTCTTGCATCTGGGCTTACATCTACTCCCCTCTGACAACCCAGCAGCACTTTCAGATTCAGTTCCCTTATTTCGCCCAAAAGATCGCGAAGGGAACTGCCCTTCTAAGATCATGTGTCTCCGAGGTGAAGTCGAGAGAACTGTCAATCTTGGGTGAGTTGAGTTTCGTCGTCGCAGCTGACGAGTTTGAAACCGCACACAACTTGCTCCAGTCGTCGCGCGAGGAGACGATCATCCGGGCCAGTGGCGTCATTGCCAGGGTCGCTTTGGAACGGCATTTCAGGACGGTGGCCCAGGAACGCAACGTGACCATCATCAAAAATTCGGCGACGAAAGCGCATCCCGACTTCACCGACATGACGCTTTCGTTGAAGAAAGCGGATGTGATCACAGAAGTTCAACGTGCTCGGCTGGACATGCTCTACAGGATTGGAAACAACTGTGCTCATCCGAAGGAAGTCGTGAATCGGAACGACGTTGAAGATTTGATCCGGGATGGGAAGTCGTTTGTAGCACTGGTCGTGTGAGGGAGCGCAAAAGAAAAGCCCCGTACTCGTTAAAGTGCCGAGGCTTGCACGGCCATTTCCTTCTTCTAGTTGACCAGGGCAGTCGGCTCCGCCGTCGCCACACGCTCGGGCTCGGGCTCAGGCAGCCGCGCGCCGGGCTTGAATGTGCAGCCCTCATTGTTGCTTCTCCTCTTCCGCTTCTCAGTCATCTCGCCGCCTCCGTCCTTCCCATTCCGGCCTTACCTTTCAGCCTCTTTTCGGCCCGCAACCCTGCCACTAGGACCGTTGCGCGCATAAGGTCCTGCTCGCTCCAGAATCGGAATTTCATCGCGCCGAACGTGACGACCCGCACCTCCGGCAGCTTGCTGGACCAAACGAGCCGGAGCAGGAACATCTTGCCAACCCCGCAGGCCTTGGCCACCTGTGCCGTTGTATACTCTGTAGTTATCATAATTATTGTTATATCTACAACGCTGGAATGCAACCGGATATTCACCGCGGACTACCGCGCGGCCAGTTCTGCGCGATGAGTCGGCGGAGTCGAGATTCAGCACCCCAAGGTATAGACAGCCTCTTCTTGACACCACAAGCGACTTCTGAGATCGTAGGATCGTGGGGGAGTGTTTTTTGCCAGCTCTCACAGGGAGATTTACGACCATGGGCTTACCCCGGTATCCATCAATCTTAGATTACGTCGCACCACCCCGACCTCAGGGTATCGCGTTCTATCAGCGGGTGGCGGGCCTCGTTCACTTCGACGAGCCGCGGGAACTAAACGGTGCTTTGCCTCCGCCGAGTTCTGGTTTGTATGCAATTCTAGTCCAAGATGAAAGTTGCTCGCCGCGAAAATTCCGCGTGCTTTATTTTGGGCAGGCAAGGAACGCCAGTGCCCGTGTGGGTAGTTCGCATGAGCGGTACGGAGACTGGGCAAGAGCGGGGAACGGCGCGTGGAATCTGTTTGTGGCGTTTCACTGGATGCCGGGTTCGACCGAACAGCAACGCTGCGCGGTCGAAGACGAGCTGATTGCCTACTACGACCCTGTTTGCAACAAAACGCTAAACCGTTCGAATCCGCTTCTGGCCGCGCTCTATGGAATGCCCGCGCCTCCGAAACGGTTCGGGTTTTAAGCGAAACTCGCGGATTCCAGAACTACCTTCATTGTCGGGTAGTGCGGCACGCAGAATTCTGGCGCGCGGAATCAGCGATTTGCATCCAGCCCCAAAGAGAACTATGTCGCCAGCTTAAGGCGAGTTCGCTCGATTCCCTAGGGTGTACCAAATCTGAGTGCCGGGCGGCTTCGGCCGCCCTTTCTCTATAAGGACAAGAAATGACCCATGGGGGAGCGAGACACAGGCCTAGCATTCAGAAGAAGTGTCCTTGCGGGAGCGGGAAGAAAGAAAAGAATTGCCACGGTCTGCGCCGAGGCGCTGCCCCCGTTGAGGTAGCTTCGAGGCCATTGCCGGCTGGCAGCGGCCCGATGCTACAAAAGGTAACGGAGAAGCCGATGGCGGAGCTTCACCCATGGGGGATGCCGGGGGAAGAGCACAAGGTCATCGTGGCCCCAATCTTCAAAGGCGGAGAGTCCGACCCCAAGAAAATAAATATCGGTGGCGAGCGCGGCCGTTACAAAGTGCAGTTCCTCCTCTCCCGGCCGGGATATCCGATCTCCAAGGAGAGGGAGCACCAGTTCATTGATAACCTGGTCGGTGAATCGCATATCCGCATCGTGAAACCCGAGGCGGAACGGCGCATGGAAGATCCAGAACAGATTCTTATCCAGGCGCTGGGGAAAAATTTCAAATATCTTGGCTCCGCCAACAAGGATGGCTTTCTCGGGAAGTTTGTCGCGGAGCTTGAAGCGGACAACGCGCAGGCCGCTGAGAACGAAGCGTACGGTTCGCTTGCGCCTTTTTTGAGCGCTTGGTCGGTGAACTTGGATGTTCCGATTAGCGTTGAGACGATCCAAGTGACTAATCTCACTACGCAGGTGAGCTCGCTACGGGTGCATACGCCGCATTTCGATATGAATTTTGGCGGGGGCACGCCTCCGTTCTTCGTGGACGATTTTTGCCAATATGCGAGCATCTATCGCGAGGGACTGAACACAAACAGTTCGTTCTATCGCTACCTTTGCTTCTTCAAGATCATTGAGAGTGTCATTGCCCGACGTGGACGCCAGGCCGGGGAGAAGCGTGCGGCGGGGCAAGAGCCGCGGACACCGTATGAGCGAATCCCTCAGAAGAAGGAAGAGCTCATAGCGCTGTTAAATTGCTTATATACCTGGCGTAAGGGTTGGGACGAAATGACCCTTGTGCAGGTTTTTCCTCCAGAAATTTTGGGGAGGAAGATTACGGCAATCCTCGTCGACCATTTGCGGCCTTTGCGGCTGGGGATCGCCCACGGATTATTGGAGCCAGGTGAAATTACCATTGTCTTGGATAAGATCGAGCATATCCAACAGGTGAACAAGTGGCTCCCCCTCTGCAGGATCTGCGCTCGGTGGATGCTGCTAAATGAGTTCCCCCGCGAGTGTTCTATCGGGATGAAGTAGGGACTGTTGATGTGGGCCAGGTCTGGATAAAAAGCGGCGGGCGCAGTAGAGTTCCTTGACCATATGAAGGCGGCCTAGTCCCGCAGAAATCGTCGCCCAGCGCGCGCCGCTTGCCGCCCGTCCAGCGGTTGGCTCCCAAGAACGCGCCGGGGCATCATTCATGACTGTCCGCTCCACTTCCTTACTACGAGACTTATCTCTTCCGCATTCTTTCCGCCGAGCAAGTGGTCAATAAGAGGAATGACGAAGCAAAGAGTGAGGTTGGCCGAGTGGACCACCTCCGCACCTTCCTCCGGTTTGTAGTGCCGCTCGACCAGTACCCCATCCTTGATGCTGCGCGACTGGTCAGCGAGGGCATCGGCCATTCCGTGAGCGTAAGTGCTCGCGAGTCGCCATACTGAGTCTACGAGCCACAGCAAGGAGTTGTGCTTCCCTTGTATCGCCTGACCAATCTTTTTCGTCTACCTTGGCTGCCCTCTTTGAAATGTTGTGATCGGCGCACCACTTGTCGCCGTCTTTCTTATGGAACCGCGAGCTGACGGCATCAAACTCCTGGCGCAGTTCTTCTTCTTCTTCTTCGGAGTATGATTGCCGAAGCAAGTTCTCATTGGTGCGCTTGAGACGCTTGAGGTTGTCGTACCTCTTATATTTTGGAAGGTCGACGAAGTCTTCCGCAGTCTGGGCGTCTGCCACCATCATCATGTAGAGGCAGTTCACCGCATATTCAACCAACGCCCGCACGAGCACCCAGGCGTCGTCTATGAATGACCGCCTTGCGAGGATCTCCGTGGCCTCGTGGGTCTGTAGACAGCGGTTGAACAGGATAACGGCGATGTAGTCCGCGCGCCCAAACTCACCTGCGTGCTCCCCAATAAACTTCTCGTAGGCAAACTTCCGGATGGCCGCTGAGTGCTCCAGCTGGTGGTTCAGGTCGGTTGCGAAGGATTCGGCGCTCATGTCGTGCGGTCACGGAACTCCTGCTCAGTACAGCAGCAGACCTTTAGTAGATCTTTAGTAGATGATACTAAATCAGGCCGCAACAGACAGCACGAGACAGCACATGTGTGCGTGCAGAAATCTCGCGCAGAAATTCTCTACGGCTTTTGTACTCAACACGATGCGCCTGTTTTCAACGAGATGGATTTGGTAGGGGCGGTGGGGATCGAATTGTTATTTAACTTTACTAAGTCCCGCGTTTTCACGGTGCTACCCACTGCCAACCAAATGAATTGGAGCCAAATGGAGCTAAGTTTCGCCAGTCCAACGCGACTTACGCACGCCCGCGAGCGATGCGAAGGTCTGCGTCATCAATACTTGATACGCGAAAAGCTAGGCGGCCCCAGGTCTTAATCAGGTTCTTGCGTCAGCTCTGGCATTTCGCTAACGACGAATCCGTGGCTAGCGGTTTACACTGGCTGCCCACCTCTTACCACACACTCCACTATGCTGTTAACAACCGCTATTGTGCTGCCCTGGGGCTTCTGAGTTTCCACCACGCCATCTTGTCCCTTGGGTAGACCACTTATTGGAAGCTTAAAGGCCCCTCTGAGACCAGCCGCGGCTAACTGTTTTTTAGCGTTCGACGTAAATAAGTCGACGACGTTTGGCACAATCGTCGGTATTGGAATCGGCGTATATGGAGAAGGATTAACGCGTACAAAGGCGAACGGCCAAGTTCCATCGGCCATTCGCATCGTGTGCCAGAGTCCGCTGTTCTGATCGATGGCAAGGATATGCAAGTCACCTTGTGCATCAGCGGAACATGCAACATACGGAGTGGGGCCGATCCCGTCGTTTGGGCCGACCTTTCTTGTTTGTGACTGCATATCTGCAAAGGCGAAGGGCCAAGTTCCATCGGCCGTTCGAATCGTGTGCCAGAGTCCGCCGTTCTGATCGATGGCAAGGATATGCAAGTCACCTGTTGCATTAGCGGCACACGCAACATACGGAGTGGGGCCGATCCCGTCGTTTGGGCCGACCTTTCTTGTCTGTGACTGCACATCTAAAAAGGCGGAGGGCCAAGTTCCATCGGCCATTCGAACCGTGTGCCAGAGTCCGCCGTTCTGATCGATGGCAAGGATATGCAAGTCACCTTTTGCATTAGCGGCACATGTAACATTCGGAGTGGGGCCGATCCCGGCGTTGGGGCCGACCTTTCTTGTCTGTGACTGGACATCTCCAAAGGCGAACGGCCAAGCTCCATCGGCCGTTCGAATCGTGTGCCAGAGTCCGCTGTTCTGATCGATGGCAAGGATATGCAAGTCACCTTTTGCATTAGTGGCACACGCGACATACGGAGTGGGGCCGATCCCGTCGTTTGGGCCGACCTTTCTTGTCTGTAACTGGACATCTCCAAAGGCGAACGGCCAAGTTTCAATGCCAGCGATGGTCACTCGAATCGTGTGCCAGAGTCCGCCGTTCTGATCAATCGCAAGGATATGCAAGTCCTCTGGTGTCGGCAGCGGCGACTTGCTGGGCGCAGCATTAGCGCACGCAACATACTGAGTGGGGCCGATGTTGGGGCCAACCTTGCTTGTCTGTGACTGGACATCTCCAAAGGCGAACGACCAAGTTCCATTGGCCGTTAGAATCGTCTGCGAGAGTGCTTTGGTCTGATCGATGGCAAGGATATGCAAGTCACCCTGCGAATTGGTCGCGGAAGCGGTGATCTGAACTGGATTCGGAGGAGCCAATACGCACGAATTGGCCTGATTCGACCATTCACGCTGGATGATGTATGGGCCCAGTTGTTGGACCGCCAAACTACAGATGTCTCCGATCTCATTCCCAGAGGTGTCGTCGTACCATCCATCTCCGGCTGGATCAGTAATCGCTTCGCAAAGCTCATGGCTGCTGACTTTGGTGAGCGAATCAAAGGGCTGACGATTTGTAGAACCAGACATGCAGCCGTTGCACTTGACGAACGGCACTACGGCGTAGAAGATGCCATTGATATGGCTGTGGTAACCACAGATCTGCTGACAGGAATTGACCGTACCAAAAGTAGAGACTACCTCAGGGGGAAGATAGACGAAGTACAGTGTGTTACTGGTCTTCGGCGGTATAGTCCCATTGGCAATCCATCCTTGAAGCGCCTGCTGAATCTGAACATCGCTGACCTGTCCGCTCCCGCCGCCGGGCTCTGTCGCCGTAATCGGGGCCGTGGGGATGGGGATGCGGCTTCCGTGACCGATTGTTTGCCCAGGGACATTGTACTCGGCCAACAGGTCGATCAGTGAACTCGTCAGGATGAAGTCAAAGAATGCGTTGAGTTGGTTTATTAACCCGCTCTGGTCCTTCCAATAGTTACCCCAGAAAATTGTGACGACTTGGGCGGCGGTCAGTAAAGAACCATTGTGATACGTGAGATGCGCCAGAGGAGCGAGACCAGCAATGTCCGCCTGCTCCGCAGGCTTATGTAGAGGGACTATCTGGCGTCGAGGAACGATCTGGCGTGGTGCTGTGGCCATGTGTATTCTCCTGGATGCAACCGACTTAATTAGAGCGAAGTCTCATAGAACCGGGCCTATCTTGCAGGTTATATATCATACACGTGGCGACAGGGCAACTTTGGCGTTTCAGCGCCTCATCACAAACCAGACATGTTCGTTGCCAAGACATGTTCGTTGCCACTTCGAAGATGAGACGAAGGGCGGTAGGGATCGAACCAAACGTCAGAGAGGCAGCTTGTAGGACAGTGCAATCCCAAAGCCGTTTTTGTAGACCTTGTGTATCGGCAACGTGCTGGGGAAATTTGCTGGCACTGTATCTCCGATATTGAACCCGCCAGTAAATCCTTTTTGAAAGCGTCCGACATGATCACCAACTTGCACCAGAAGTTTTTTTACGCCGAATCCTACACCGAAAAAGAATTCGACCTCGTTAGATCCGCTATTCGGATTCACTCCCACGCCAGTGGAGACGTGCAAGGTGTACCTCGGTTGTTTGGCCGGATTCGAATTCCTCTCAAGGTTTGCCACCCGGAAGTTAAGAAAGGCAAAGGGGACGACCTGAACTGGAGCATGGTCAACCACTGCAAAAAGAGATTTGAATGTTGGCTTACCCGTGCTATCCACTCCAGTGCTCACAGGCGTCGTTCCGAGCTTTTGTTTTTCTATCGTGCTCAACAAGGGACCAACCGACACTGAGAGACGCGGCAGGCCCTCGTACATCACCGTTACTGGGATAGCTGGAGTAGACACTTTTTTTGTGATTGCATTCGAACACGTTATGGATGTTGTTGCAGTTTGTTGGAGATTCGGAACCATGGGAAGTTCTTTTGTGAATGGGTCGGTGGTGCCGCGCAAGCTCGAATCAGTCTGTTTCATGAATGTCATTAGAGTTCTAAATTGCACTTTGGCCGCAACTATGGAGTCGTAATTTGTTTTCAGGGCGGAAAGTTGCCCGGCTACTGTATTCAGTATTTCCTCGTCATTGGAAATTGTTGCGATGTCGTTACTATTCTGCATTGGTCCGTTCATGATGATCGGCTTCAGGCGATCGCGCAAGATACCATAACGAAGCTGTTCGGCTTCCAGTAAGGGATCAGGCTTTGAGAGAACGGCCGTCAGTTTATCCTCGAGCTGTGGAATCTGTGACTGATACTTCTCTTTTGTCCTCGGTGGAGCGAGAAAGATCCCGTCAATCTCTTCGGCCAGAGACCTCAGACCCCCAGGGCTTTCAATAGTCTTAGTAATCTCAGTAATTTCGCCGTCGAGCGTGGCTCGCAAATCCAGCAAATCTTCATGGAGCGCTTCCGCAGGGGTCAATGTCTTACCATTCTGTTTCTTGTCCCGTATGGTTTGGGTCGTAGATAGTGCTGCAGCACCAGAAGGAAGAGCACCGCCGGTAGCAGCCTTCGTTAGAAGCTGTAGAATCGTTACGATAGGGTCTTGCGACTTTATTTCGGTAAGTTTGGCTTCAGCCAGAGTGCACTCATCGAACGGGCTCTTTTCCGTTACTCTGAGAACCACCTTCGATTCATTCGGAACGTGAAGCGGGCCCAGGGCGTTGGGATCACTTTCCTTCACGACGCAGACAATTCTTCCCGATTCCGATGTACAGCTGTTCGTTTGCGCGTAACCTGGACAAGTCAAAAGTCCCGAGCCCATTATCATGAACCCAAAAAAGACCGCTCTCTTAACTCGCATAGCTGACCATCCTTTTGGGAGTAATAGCGGATTCCGTCCTGTTAATTCTTCGCCCCCAATACGAAACCACTATTTCATCTGCCGTCTTGATTTTTCTAGGTCCGCAGCAATCGACTTGAATTCAAGCCGCAACTGGGGAGAGAGATGTTTACGCGTAAGGATCTGGTGAGAGACCTGCATCCGCTCATAGAGGAGCTGCTTAACTAATTGAGGATCGCGTGGATATGCTGCGCCTGCTGCTTTTTGATCTTCTGCTGAGAGAACAAGATTTGGGGAGCCGTAACATCCGCTTTTTGTGCTTGCCACGATATCCCGGTACATCCAGTCCTGGAACACATATTTCATAATCGAGCTCTGGTCGAACGAGGTTAGATACCAATCAGTTGAAGCAGCAAATTGTTTCAAGTTGAAATCAATCGTCGCCGGGCTCCAGCGATTTGGTGCGCCTCCTAAGACGGTATATATCCCTGGTTTTCGGCCCTGATTGTCGGGAACAAATTCGTGGTGTATGTTCTGCGTGCGCATATAGCCCGGGTCGTCGGACCATCGGTATTCCTGGTCACAGGGGCTATTAGGACTTTGGTGTTCATGTGCAAATCCGAGAGCGTGTCCAAATTCATGCAGGGTGGTGGCACGCCAATCATCAGGCAGTTCATCAGCGAACCCTTCAAAATTCATCGACGCAATGTTGGGAGGGCGAAGGGAGAGTTTGATACTGTCCTTGCCGATTGCGGACCAATAGCCGGGTTCAGGTTGCGAGTCAAACGATATTCGCACATCGGCTCGGTACTGGGTGTCCGACGTCGACCATTCTCTGTAGTTTGCGGCGTTCGGGTCATATCCGAAGTCGAGAGTGATGTTCGCCACATCCGACCAAGGCTTGACGGCAAGGGAGACCTGTTTACGCAATTCCGCGCTACCACCTTTGAACGCTACCGTTATAACCCTCTTGTTTGGCCATGTTCGTAATACCAATCTAACCGCCTGAACTTGATTCAGATTCATGCCCAGTGTCGAGACTTCGATCGATTTTTCCTGCTGTTGGAGAGCTTGGATAAATGTCTCGGAATACCCTTCCTGGATATGGATCTTCCGAGCTTCGGGCTGCTGTTGCTTCTCCCGTTTCTTGCATGCAGAGGTGCCAATGCACAGGATCACTAGTCCCAGTATTGGCCAGGTTTTCCTCACGCGCACACTCCTACTCCCTTGGCATCATCTGTCAAAACGTTTCCGCACTCGTACGGGTTTAATTCTTAGTGTCCGACGGGCTGACAATGTAGGTTGGAAGTAGTAAGAAGTCAAGCACTGTAATCCGGAATTAACAGTGCGTCAAAATATCTCAGATCGCAAGCGCCGCTAACTCGCTTGAGTTAACGCGATCCATTACGTCCCTGTTTCGGACCGCTTTCAAGTAAACCATCGTGGAAGCTAGGTCTTTGTGTCCCATCCAATTCTGCAGCGTCTTAATATCGCACACATGATCTTGCAGGTTGCGCGTGGCAAACGTATGCCGGAATTTGTGCAGAAAGAAATTCGAACAGTACGGTCCTACAGAGCATTTGTTGCCGTGCTTTGAGACGCAACGGCCGCAATTGAGTTTTGCGTGGAAAGCGATGCGCTTCAGTTTGAACTCGTGGCGTTTGTCTGGCCGGCCCGACTCGTTCGGGAAAACCAGGCCATCCGCGTTCGGCTTCTTTGACGACTTATATTTCTTGAGGGCGGTGATCAGTGTCTCGGGCACAGGGACTTCACGTTCCTCTTTGTTCTTGGGCTTGAACCCGTAGAGAGGTTTTCTCGTTACACGGATCACGTGAGTTCGGAAGTCGATGTCCCGCCAAGTCAGATGGCGCACTTCCTTATCTCGGAGACCGGTCAGAAGGTAGGAAAGATACAGAACGCGCTCACCTTCATCGCAAGCCTTGAAGAGCGCTTGGATTTCCTCGTCCTCGTACATTGGACGGATCGGTTCTACGTATTCCGGCCAGTCGCGGTTATGGAGTAACTTGGTGATCCCGTTCGCTTTTAGGAGCTGCGAAACAATCACCGCCCGGTTGTATGCGGTGCGCGGGCCGCAACCAAGTTCGTAGAGCTTGCGAATAAATGCCAGCAGATCTTCGCGCTTCACATCCTGTATCCAGTGCTTTGCGCAGCTTATGCCGAAAACTTTCAAGCAATACTTATAAGCCACGTAGGTCTTCGGCTCGCGTTGGGGCGGCTCCACGTCCTTGAGGTATGAGGCGACGGCCTCAGCGATTGTGACCCCTTTGCCATTGCCGCCCTCTTGAACCATTTCGATCCCCGCACGGTTCGCTTGAAGTTGGATCGCCTTGCGACGCGCGAGGTCAACTACCTCTGCTCGATTTTTGATCTGCTCGCGCTTTCTTCCGTCCTGCCACCACTCGATGTAGTAGTATCCTTCCGAATGAACTTCAACTTTGCCGCGCACACGGACTTTGTCGCGGAGTTTACCGTTAGGCTCCACGACCGCTGGATACAGATTCCAGTTCCGACCGATTTTCACTTTTTTGAGGATATTGACGCGATTTTCGCTGCCGTAGCCGTTGCCGCGTTTGGACATGTCTGCAGCCCTCTTTCCTCGCTGTGAAGGAGCGGGAATTGGTGCAAAGCAGACACCATGATAGACACCATGGTCTGTAAATACAACAAAATAAAGGAAGTGGCGGAGAGGGTGGGATTCGAACCCACGGTTGAGTTTCCCCAACACCCGCTTTCGAGGCGGGCTCTTTCAACCGCTCAGACACCTCTCCGTTAGGACGCGCTATCCAAAAGGTTAGCAGAGCCTCTGTAATTCAGCAATGAAACGCGCGCCTCACGTCACAACTGGCGATTGGCAAATCACCCTAGAGCTCGCTCCAGCAATTCGATAACGTGTATGACCTCTTGTCCGGTTCCATGTAGTTTCGCTCCGGCGCGAAGCTGCAAAAGACAGCCAGGATTTGCCGTGACAATCGTGTTCGCACGCGTTTCAGCCGCATGGTGCATTTTTTCGGCAAGAAGTTCCAGCGAAGTCTGCGTTTCTGTCACGTTGTAAACGCCAGCCGAGCCGCAGCAGAAATCAGCAAAACGCATTTCAATCAATTGCACTCCGGGAACGCTGAGAATTAGCTTTCGCGGCGCGGCGCTCACCTTTTGGCCATGAAGCAAGTGGCAGGAATCCTGGTAGGTGACTCGTAAGGGCACCGGATTGAGCGGCGCGGTCATGCCCAACTCCGCCAGAAACTCGGTCACATCGCGCATCCGCTTGCGAAACGCCTGGGCCTTCGCGTGCGCTGGATCCTCCGGCGAAAATAAGTCCTCGTATTCTTTTAGCGTCGAGCCGCACCCCGCCGCATTGGTAACCACCGCGTCAAATTCGTTACCCAGGAAAATGCCCAGATTCTTACGAGCAAGCGAACGGGCAACGTCACGGACGCCCGCATGTGCTGCTAACGCCCCGCAACACCGTTGCTCCGCCGGCACAACCACTTCACAGCCATTGGCTGTCAGGACCCGAATTGTAGCGTCGTTTAGTTTCGCAAACGTAACCTGCGCCACGCACCCGGCAAAGAATGCCACTCGTGCACGGCGTTTTGTAATGGCCGGATATGTTTTCCCTAGCCGCGAAAAGAAAAACTCGTCGTCAATCTTGGGTAACAGGCGCTCTTGCTCTGCAAGCCCGAGCGCTCGGAGAGCACCCGAACTGCGCGCAAGCCGCTGCAGTCCTGACTGCTGGTAAAATCGAAGAACCCGGGCCGCGCCAGAAATGCGCGCAGGATATGGCAGTAAATGACGAAACACCACACTGCGCGCAACTCGCGACCAAAACGGTCGCCGATAATGCTGTTCGATCTGCGCTCGGGCCGATTCAACTAATTTTCCATATTGCACACCGGAGGGACAGGCCGTCTCGCACGCGCGGCAATCCAGGCACTGGTCGATGTGGCGTACAAAAGAATTCCCGATTTCGAGTTGCCCTTCATCTACAAGAGCCATTTGCCGGATGCGCCCGCGCGGTGAATCCGCCTCCAGTCCCCACAGGCGATACGTTGGGCAGTGATTCAGGCAAAGTCCGCAGTGAACGCAACGCGAATAGTCTTCGTACTTAGGTTTGTCCGCACCCGAAAAGCCGCTGGCGTTTGCTTGCGTCGCAGTCTCTCCTGTCTTTTCGCACGCTTCCTCGAACATCATGTTCAAATCCCTGCCGCAAAGCGTCCCGGGCTCATGATCCCATGCGGGTCGAAAATCTTTTTCACGCGAATCATCAATAGAAGATCTTCGCTAGCGGGTCCCCAGACGTTCACTTTTTCCTTCAACCCGGCCGGGCACCATTCAATCATGGGTCGCTCGCTTCCCTTTTCACCCAAAGCCGCTTCCATCAATTCTTTCGCTGCTTGCGCAAGACGCGAAGCTGCGTTATCTTCAGGTAGCAACACATAGTAGATGACTCCTCCGGCACGAATAACACAAGCCGAAACAATCGCATTTCGCCGGCTTACGTCTTTGAGCCGCGTCACTAACAAACGAATTGCCGACGGTAGCGCATTCACCCGCACGACGGTCGCACCGGAATATGTCTTCAACGCGCGGGAAACGAATTCCCGAACATTACTCAGCAGTTCTCCGCTTACCGTTTCATCGACCACAGAAAATGTCGCTGCGTGCGCCTGCTCCGCGAACATCGCGAGATCTTTCGCGTGTCGTTCGACAACCGAGGATTTCCCTGCCACGGAAACCACCGCAGCCCAACCCTCTTTCGGAAGATGCTGCCGTTGCGAGTCAACCACGCGCGAATCCAACGCCGCAGTCAAATCAGCTAGACGCGACGCCTGCCCATCGAGTAACTCAACCAGCCGCGGTTCCAGGGGTGATTGTCGAATTGCTCGGCTGTACGCCAGCGCTCCTTCGATGTCTGCAAACGTGGCAATAAAAGTTTGTTGCGCTGCTGGCCACGGGAAAGTCTTAAAGTTGATGCGCGTGATAACACCCAGCGTCCCGTGCGACCCGATGAGCAGCTTATGCAAATCGTATCCGGTAACATTTTTTACGACGCTGCCGCCGCTTTTCGCAATCACGCCGTCGCCCGTGACAATTTCAATTCCCAGGACGAAGTCGCGCGCCGATCCATAGGCGTACCGCAGCGGCGAAACCGCATTCGTAGCCACGATGCCGCCGATGGTGGCCACATTCGAGAACGCCGTCGAGAGCGGCACTATCTGCTTTTGTTCGCCAAGTACCCTGCTAAGTTCTCCAAATCGAACGCCCGGTTGCACACCAACCGTTAAATCACCGGCATCGTAGGCCACTACGCGATTCAGCTGTGTCAGATCGATGGCGAGATCGTAGCGCGAGGGGGGAGCGCCGATACGCAGCTTGCTGCGTCCGCCTGTTGGGATCACCGCAAGTTTTTCCGCAGCCGCAAAACCAATGGCGGCGGCGACCTCTTCCACAGAACCCGGATACAGAACCGCCGCGGGCTTTTTACCGTCCACTTCGTAATCCGCCAGCGTCGTCGCATCGCTTCTTACTCGAGAGCTGCCGAGAAGTTTCTCCAGCCGGGGTAGGACCCATGTTGCGGCAGTGCTCATGCTGGTGTGGCGGTCAAGGCCGGTGTTCGCAGTATCCTTACTTCGCCGCAGCCTTTGCCGATCGGAAGGATCTTCCCGGGATTCAAACGCCCCGAAGGATTGAATGCGTCGCGAACGCGCTTCATCAGCTCAAGATCATCGTCGCTAAACAGCAGCGGCATCAACTCGTTTTTCTCCATTCCGATACCGTGCTCGCCGCTAAGCGTTCCCCCGACGTCCACGCAAAATTTCATAATCTCCTTTGCGGCTCCAACAACTTTTTCAAATTGCCCGGGCACACGTTGGTCGAAAAGGATAATCGGATGGAGATTTCCGTCGCCCGCATGAAAAACATTGCTGATTCGCAACCCATACTTTTGGCTCACTTTGTCGACGTAACGCAGCGTTTCCGGAAGTTTCGTGCGTGGAATCACGCCATCTTGAACGTAAGCGTTCGGAGCCAACCGTCCAATCGCGCCAAATGCATTTTTGCGGCCTTTCCAAAGCAGGTCGCGCTCCGCGGCATCGCGCGCCTTGCGTACTTCGCGCGCGCGATGTAGCCGGCAAGCTTCCGTCACTTCCGCTTCTTGTGCTTCGACGGCCTCGCGCAACCCCTCCACCTCGATCAACAGCACCGCTGCGCTGTCGAGGGGAAAACCGGCGTGAACAAAGGCCTCTATAGCGCGCAGGGTCAGCGCGTCAAACATCTCGCATGCCGCCGGAGTAATTGCCCGCGCCGTGATCTCGACC
Organism: Candidatus Dormiibacterota bacterium; assembly: GCA_035602605.1. Classification (GTDB taxonomy): domain Bacteria; phylum Acidobacteriota; class Terriglobia; order Acidiferrales; family UBA7541; genus DASQHY01. The sequence goes on along the minus strand of DATNLZ010000079.1, from coordinate 26,080 downwards.
ACTGTCTGCGTCGCATCCTCAACCGTTTCGAATATCGCGAGTAGCGTCTTCACAGCCTCGGGCTTGCGCGACAACCGAACGGTGATTTCCGTCACGATGGCCAGTGTGCCTTCCGACCCGACCATTAACCCCGTGAGATCGTAACCCGGCGCATCGAATGTCTTCCCTCCGATGCGCACAATGTCTCCATCAGGCAGCACCAGCTCCAGTCCCGTCACGTGATTCGTCGTCACACCGTAGGCGAGGGTGTGCGGCCCGCCTGAGTTTTCTGCAACATTGCCACCGATTGTGCACGCTTTCTGGCTCGAAGGGTCCGGCGCAAAATACAACCCAGCATGTTCAACAGCACACGTAAGGTCCAGGTTCACGACCCCTGGTTGGACTACAGCTCGTTGATTTTCGTAATCAATGTCCAGGATGCGATTCATCCGCGAGAAAACCACCACAATGCCGCCATGGCGCGCAATCGCTCCTCCAGAAAGGCCGGTTCCGGCGCCACGCCCTACAAGCGGCACGCCGTACTTGCCTGCTAACCGCGCGATCTCGGAAACCTCTTGCGTGGTTTTCGGGAAAACTATGCAATCAGGCTTCGCTTGCTCCACCGATCCGTCATATTCATAAAGCTGAAGATCGGCAGCTTGCGACAACACCGCGCGCGTGCCCAGCAATTGTTCAAGATCGCCAATCAGTTTCCGGTCCATGATTTGCGGTGTAGCGTCAAGTTTTGCGTCTTGCGTCACTATAGTCGCTTTTGAACGGTCGACGCAACCGCACCACTCCTGCCGTTTCCTGTACATGCGGCGGGCGTCGCCACTATCTTGCCTGTGGTAGAGTACTCGCGCGCGCTCGCCGAATCTGCGCCACGATGTGCTCCACCGATCATCGCACCTCGGTCCGTTCTAGCGGTCATTCCACGACTAACCAGCCGCAGCTACAGCGGCCCCTGGGGCTTTTCCACGCCACCATGGTGGTAATGGGCGGGATCATTGGAGCTGGCATTTTCATCAACCCTTCCGTAGTCGCTCGTCAGGTACATACCCGCGCGCTGATTTTAGGAGTCTGGGTCCTGGGTGGGCTGATCGCCCTGGCCGGAGCTTTTATTTACGCCGAGCTGGCCTCGCGCCTTCCTCTTGTTGGCGGCGATTATGCGTATCTTCGGGAGGCCTACCACCCGCTGATTGCCTTCCTGAACGGCTGGGCCCTCCTCCTGGTAATGCAAACCGGGGGCATGGCGGCTGTAGCCGTCACGTTTGCACGCTACTTTGTTGAACTCACCGGAGTCCCCTTTTCGAGTCGCGCCGTTGCCGCAGTTGCCCTGGCCTTACTCACGATTGTGAACTGTCTGGGCGTGCGCGCGGGCAGCGCCGTACAAAGTACTCTCATGGTCGCAAAAATTCTGATTATTGCTTCACTGGTTGCATGCGGCTGGCTCTTGGTTCACCCCGCTGCGCCAGCTACCCACCAGCTTCTCGATCGACCGCTCTCCCTTGATCTATTGACGGCACTTGGCGCGGCGATGGTGCCCGTGCTGTTCGCCTATGGCGGATGGCAAACCGCAAACTTTATCGCCGGCGAAGTTCGCGATCCCACGCGCAATCTACCGCGGGGCCTGCTGATCGGAATTTGCGGCGTGATCACACTTTATCTCGCGGTCAATCTCGTTTGTGTCCGCGCACTTGGACCCGAAGGCCTGGCAAACACGTCAACGCCGGTGTCCGTGGTAATACGGTTAGCTCTGGGTCAGCGCGGATCTACGATCATCGCGCTTGGGATCGCGATCTCTACGCTGGGCTTTTTGAGCCAGAATATACTCACTGCTCCGCGCGTTTATTTCGCAATGGCCAAAGATGGCCTGTTTTTCCGCAGTGTTGGCTGGCTCGACCCGCGAACGAACGCTCCGGTAGTGGCCATAGCCCTCCAAGGTATACTGGCCATCGTCGTGGCGCTCTCCGGCAAGTACGAGCAAATCTTAAATTATGTTGTTTCAGTTGACTGGCTCTTTTTTGGTCTTGGTGGAACTTGCCTGTTCGTATTCCGGCATCGTGAAGCGCATGCGCCCCAAGTTCGCGCTGAAAATGCCGCTGCCCCCGAACTCCGGCATCGTGGGACGTACCTGGTCCCCGGTCACCCGATTACCACCGCTCTATTTGTCGCCGCATGTGCCCTCGTCATCGTCAACAGTCTCTACAAATATCCGAAACATTCAGGAATCGGTCTTGCCATTTTGTTAGCGGGCATCCCGGCCTATTTTATCTGGCAACGTCGTCCTCCGCAGGTGACAGACTCTTGAACCTCTCTGGTCCTCGCCGCGAATCTCGCTCAGCTTACATGGAGTGGGCCAAAACTCGCTCGCATGCGCGATTCAATCTGGCCACCAGCGGGCTCGCCAATTTCCCCATTGCCAAGCTTCGGTTCCGCTTGGAAGATCTCGAGCTCACAAGCCCCGGTGGCTACGGGTACGAACCGCTTCAGCGGCGCTTAGCAGCAAAGTGCGAAGTCAAGCCTGAGTGCGTCGTCGCGGCGGCGGGCACGTCGATGGCCAATCACTTGGCGATGGCCGCTCTCATTGATCCCGGTGACGAAGTCTTAATCGAGCATCCGACATATGGCCTGCTCCTCGATGTCGCCGAATATCTGAGTGCTCGCGTGTGCCGGTTTCCGCGCCGCTTCGAAAATGATTTTCAGATCGACCCGCGTGAACTGCAAAGGGTCATCACTCCACGAACCCGCTTAATCGTCATCACCAATTTGCACAATCCCAGTGGGGTCTTCACGAGCGAAAGCATCTTGAAGGAGATTGGTGACATCGCGCGCAAGGTCGGCGCACATGTTCTCGTCGATGAAGTTTATCTGGACGCCTACTCTGCCCTCGCGCCGCGCTCTTCGTTTCATCTGGGAGAAACGTTTGTTGTCACCTCCAGTCTTACCAAAGTCTACGGACTAAGCGGTCTGCGTTGCGGCTGGATTCTGGCCAACCCGCCATTAGCCGAGCGTATGTGGCGCCTGAGCGACCTCTTCGCCGCCTCCGCCGCACATCCCGCGGAGCGCCTAAGCGTGGTTGCACTCGATCATCTCGATACAATCGCCGCGCATACCCGCTCAGTCCTCGAAACCAATCGTGCTCTTCTCAAGAATTTACTCGATTCGCGCAAGGAACTTCGTGCTGTCTGGCCGGAAGCCGGAACCATCGTTTTCCCGCTCCTCGCGATCTCCAACCCAAATAGCTTTTTCGAGCGCCTACGCGACGTCTATGAAACCTCGGTTGTTCCCGGTCACTACTTCGCGATGCCCAATCACTTCCGCATCGGCGTCGGAGGTGACACGGAAATGGTAGCCCAAGGCCTGGTTCAGCTAGCCCGTGCCTTGGATGGGGGCTAAGTTTTTCCAGCGTGCTAGAGGGTTCCCTCCTGCTAAATTACAGGGAATAACGGAGCGATTCGGCCTAATTCCGTCTGTCACCATAGCTTATGAGTTCTGTTCGACCTCTTCCTGATTTCGGCTTCTTTGTTCCTTTCATAGGCGATCCGTTGCAGTCGACCGCAAGACCATTAAACGGTTATCAACGTGAGGCTTAGCCCGCGATACGTCCTGCGACTTGCCGTCGCTATCACCGTTGTGGCCCTGGTCATTGTGGGCATCCAAGTTAGCTCCGCGAAGCGCCGCTTGCGCGCTGATCTCGAGCGCCGCGACATTATTCTCGCCGAAAGTGTCCAAGGCATCGTTGAACCCGCCCTTGAGAAGGGCTCGCCTGACGAGTTGCGCAATATCGTCGAACGCTTCGGAGACCGAGAGCGCCTGGCCGGTGTAGCTGTTTACGATCCTCAGGGCGAAGTGCTCGCGCAAAGCTCACACGTATCCAGCCAATTTAATCCGCCCCCGGTGCCTCTGACTCGCCTCGCTCCAGGAGTCCCAGGAGTCAGTCAGTTCCTTACTCTCAGGGACAAAAAGATGCATATCTATTACCTACCCCTGCACACGCGAACATCCATCGACGCCATCCTCGCAATTTTTCGCGACGCCAGTTACATTCAAGCTCAAACATCCCGCCTTTGGAGCGAATCGTTCTTCCGAGTTTTTGTACAGGTTCTGCTAATCGTCATCATAGGTTTTGTGATCATCCACTGGGCTGTGATTCGTCCTATTTCGCGCACAGCTCATTGGATGAGAGAATTGCGTGCAGGTCGTGTCGCGCCTCGCCCCAAGCTATCCGACGGCGACTTCCTCGCCCCGCTGTCGCGCGAAGTCATCCACCTCACTCAAAGTTTGGCCGAAGCGCGGGCTGCTGCCGAAGAAGAAGCTCGTCTTCGAGTCACCGGTGAATCACTGTGGACCGCAGAGCGCCTGCGGGCCAGTATTCAGGGTAAGACCGATCTCGGTCGTCTGTTCGTCATCGCCAACCGCGAACCATACATGCATGTTCGCCAGGGCGGCGAGATCCAGATGCTGGTCCCCGCGAGCGGTCTCGTTACCGCGCTCGAGCCTGTTCTTCGCGCCTGTGACGGCACTTGGATTGCCCACGGTTCCGGAGAGGCCGACCGCGAAACAGTTGACGAGCACGATCGTCTCCGCGTCCCGCCCGAAAAACCCGAGTACACCCTGCGCCGCGTGTGGGTCTCAAAAGAAGAAGAGGAAGGCTATTACTACGGATTCTCCAACGAAGGACTTTGGCCGCTTTGCCATATCGCTCACACCCGTCCCATCTTTCGGGCCTCCGACTGGCAATGCTATCAGGACGCGAATCGCAGGTTTGCGGATGCTGCTCTTCAAGAAATGGCAGGCACCCTCAATCCGCTCTTGCTGGTTCAGGACTACCACTTCGCCTTACTGCCGCGCATGGTTAAGCAGGCTCGCCCCGATGTTCGCATCGCAATTTTCTGGCATATTCCTTGGCCCAATCCGGAAGCCTTCGGCATTTGCCCATGGCAACGGGAATTGCTGGACGGCTTGCTGGGAGCCGATTTGATCGGCTTTCACACGCAGGCGCACTGTAACAATTTTCTGGAGACCGTCGATCGCGCACTCGAGTCCCGCATCGAGTGGGAGCATTTCGCTGCCCGCCGCAAAGGCCGTCTGACGTTTGTGCGGCCGTTCCCCATTAGTGTTGATTTCCGCGAATCTCAGCCCGAGTTTGGCGTTGTTTACAGTCAGGACGAGGAGCGAACTCGACTTTTGGGCGCCTTGGGCGTTACCGCCGCTTTTCTCGGTGTTGGTGTGGATCGCGTCGACTATACCAAGGGACTCATCGAGCGTTTGCGCGGAATTGAAAACTTCCTCGAAAGGTTTCCCGCTTACGTCGAAAAATTTACTTTTGTGCAGATCGGCGCTCCCAGCCGCATTCACATTCCCCGCTATAGGGATTTCCTCGCTGAGCTCGAAGACGAAGCTGCGCGCATCAATGCGCGCTATCAAACCGCTGATTGGTGGCCCATCGTCTTGCTTACCAGGCACCACGGCCACGACGAAATCGCCCCGTATTACCGCGCCTCAGACGTTTGCCTGGTCACCTCGCTGCACGACGGCATGAATTTAGTCGCCAAGGAATTCGTAGCATCTCGCGAAGACCAGGATGGTGCCCTCATTCTCAGTCAGTTCACCGGAGCCAGTCGCGAGCTTCGCGACGCGATTATTGTCAATCCCTACGACACTGAGCAAATTGGCGAAGCCATCCGCATGGCTCTCGAAATGAGTCCCCACGAACGCCAGGCACGCATGCAGCGAATGCGCCGTACCGTTCGAGAAAATAACGTTTATCGCTGGGCCGGCAATCTCATTACTGAACTTTCCGAAATTCGTGTCGAGAAAATTCAGCCTCCGCTCATTCATCGCCCGGAGCAGTGGCCGGTGACACAATCTTCCCGGTCCACACCGCATAAGATCTCCGAGCAGAAAGCAGCAAGCGCCTAATCACAACGAAGACTCCTGTGCCTTGTGCAAAGCCAATTTCTCCTAAGATTTGCCGGATGCCGAACGCAGCCGGCTCCGGCCTCTTTCCCCCTTCTGTTGCGCGCGCCTGGCCCGAAATTGCCTTCCGTTTACGACGGGCTCGTCAATGCGCACTTTTTCTGGATTTTGATGGCACCTTAGTTTCATTCAAGCCTCGTCCGGCGGATGTTCGACTACCATCGCGGACCGAATGCATTCTCGGGCGCCTCGCGCGCAACCCGGGCATTCTGCTCGCGATCGTAAGTTGCCGCCGGATTAAGGATCTTCAGACTCTCATCAACATTACTGGCATTCGTCACTTCGGTCTGCACGGCGGTGAACAGCAAGGAAAGAAAACCGAGGTAGGTAAGATTGCGCGGCGCTTCCTGGCAATCGCCAAGCGCGAAGCAAGGAAACATCTTGCGGCATTAACGGGAATCGGGGTTGATGACAAAGACCTCAGTTTTGCCGTCCATTATCGCGGCGCTTCTCACGCCACCGTCAGAGCTGCCACTGAAATTCTTCTACAGCTTCTGGCTCCGTTGCGTCATTCCCTTCATCTTTTGCATGGCGCCAAGGTCTGGGAAGGTCTTCCAAAGGATATTCGCGGCAAGGGTGCCGTCGTTACTGCTTTGCGGCAGCGGATGCCTTCAGCGATTCCGGCCATCTATGTGGGAGATGATGACTGCGATGAATCGGCGTTCGCGGCCCTCGCTTGTCAAATTACCGTCAGGGCGGGTCGAAAATGTGGAACTCATGCGCGCTTCTACGTTCGAAATCCGTCGGAAGTGCACGCTTTTCTGATCCGGCTTGAGAATGAATTGCTCACCAAGGACCTTCATGACCACGATCATTAATGCGCCTGTGTGCGCCAAAGCTCCCTTCCATTTCGCTACTGCTTCTTACCTCGTTCGCATTGGCAACCAGGTTGCCTGTGACTTGCTCGAGTTGCAGCAGGGCATTGCCGATTGCTCCGATGCCTCGATCTTTCATCACACCTTCCAGTCCCTTGGCCGCCATCATTTTTTGACCGAAGGTTTCTCCAACGATTTTGCTCAATGGGTTTTGGCCTCCTGCAATCGTCCCGCTCTCGCCGAACAGCTGGCTTCGCTCGATATCCGCGATTATGTTTCCTTGGCCGATCTTCGCGGAGATCTTGGCCGCCTTCTCAGAGATTACTGCCAGGCCAATCCTCGGGAGGCTCAGCAAACCGGCTTCGAGCCTTTCTACTTTGCTGAGAGCCTCGAGGAGGAGGCTCCCCTGGGAATAGAAGCGTGGACTCTTGCAGAGTTCTACGAAGCTTTGAAGCATCTGCCTCACGGCTCGATGCAGTTTCACTTTGTGACCTCGCGACTGCGCTTGCATTTGCGCACCAACGATTTTTCCGTGTGGATTTCGAGAGAGCTGGGACTTCGGGATTTGGCGAGAAGAATCGATCAAATCGATGTTTATACCAATACCCTAGACAGTGCTTGCATCAAAATCACAAGACTCATCGAGAGTGAGCTCCACCGATGACACATGCGCACATCGAAACTACTCAGACACAAACTCCGCCTCCAGCCGACGTCCGCGTTTCCCGGCTTGATGATTACATCTCCGTAGTCGGAGCCAGCGAGGTTGCCGAGTTGCGCGCCTTCGCCGAGCGTCTCCGTCATCGCTCCGTTCAAATGGTCAATTCCACAGCCGTCGGCGGTGGCGTTGCCGAAATGCTGAATCGCATTGTCCCGCTGATGGAAGAGTTGGAGTTGGCTATCCGCTGGGACGTCATTACCGGGGGTGACGATTTTTTTGCCATCACCAAAGCCTTCCATAACGCCCTGCATGGCGCGACCTACGACCTTCCGGACGATAGTTTCGCGACCTTTCTCCGCTATAACCAGCAAAATCGAACTCGCCTTAACTTTGATTCCGAGTTTACGGTGATCCACGATCCGCAGCCCGCAGCGTTGATTGAGGCCCGACCTTCGGGGCGCAGTCACTGGATCTGGCGCTGCCATATTGACTTGTCTCACCCGAATCAAAGGGTTTGGCAATTTCTCGCTCCCCTCGTCTCACGATACGACGCGGCCATTTTCTCTTCACCTTCTTTTGCGCGTCAGTTGCCCGTCCCGCAGTACCTCTTCTACCCTTCCATCGATCCCCTAGCGGATAAAAATCGTGAGCTGGAACCGACCTTTATCACCGAAGTGCTCTCTCGTTTCCAGATCGATCAGCATCGTCCAATCCTCACTCAGATTTCCCGGTTTGACCGTCTCAAAGACCCCATCGGAGTACTGCGCGCCTATCAAATCGTTAAGCGCTATTTCGATTGCCAGCTCGTTCTTGCAGGCGGTGGCGCCGCTGACGATCCTGAGGGCGAACAGGTGCTAGCTGAGGTTCGTGAGGCTATCGGCAAAGATAATGACGTTCACATTCTCGACCTTCCGCCTTGGAGCCATCTCGAAATTAACGCTCTGCAGCGGGGGTCGACGATTGTGATTCAGAAAAGCCTCCGCGAAGGCTTTGGATTGACCGTAACTGAAGCGCTCTGGAAGAAGAAACCTGTGGTGGCTTCCGCTGTTGGAGGAATCCCTACCCAAGTCATTCACAAACACACCGGATTGCTCGCTCATTCCATAGAAGGTACCGCATACCAGCTTCGCTTCCTTCTCTCGAACCCGGCCATTGCCCAAAAGTTGGCCGAACAAGGCCATGATCACGTTCGCGAAAATTTTCTGATCACCGGCAACGTCCGCCGTTACCTAACCCTGTTTTTGCATTTCTTGCGCAATTAACGACGATCATTTCGAGCCAACAGACGCGACGCCTTGTGGCTGTTACGGCTACTAAAATAGGACTCCGTCTTTTGTATTCAGTGCCTCGTTTTTGCTGATCGCTGTAGTTTCATGTCAGGTGGCACCCCGAAAGGCATGAGGTCTGTTACAAAAACATCGGGGGGCTCCACTCCAAGGCATTTTTGAAGACTCTGCCCGGCTGCCGTACGTTCGCAGGTCTCAGACCCCGCTCGGACCGATTGTTTCCTTCTGTGATACTCTTCCCGAGAGCGGGCGAACGCCAGCCAGCTGGCGCTGAAGCCGCCCTAAACTAAACGAAATGCCCGCCAAACCAAAAATCTTTCTCACTCGCCCGCTCTTTGATCCTGCTCGCCTGATGTTGAACGACCACTTTGAGGTTGAATACTGGACGCCTCCCGAGCGTATTTCCCGCGACGAATTGCTGAGCAGCGTTCAAGGAAAAGAGGCGCTCATTTGTTTGCTCACAGAGAAGATTAACGATGAGCTGCTTGCTGCTGCACCTAAGTTGCGCATCGTTGCCAACGTCGCCGTTGGCTTCGACAATATCGACGTGCCGGCGTGCACTCGCAAGGGTGTCGTCGTCAGCAATACCCCAGGCGTCTTGGACGAAACGACTGCCGACTTCGCCTGGACCTTGCTCATGTCGGTCGCTCGGCGTGTTGTCGAAGGCGACTCCTTGGCGCGCTCTGGAAATTGGAAAGGCTGGGACCTAGACCAATTGTGCGGTACCGACGTCTGGGGAAAAACGCTTGGCATCCTGGGCTTCGGACGCATCGGCCGCGCTGTTGCCCGTCGCGCGCGCGGTTTCAAAATGCGGGCGATCTATCACGATGCCGTGCGTGTCGCTCCCGAAATTGAAGCCGAGCTGGGCGCGCAGTTTGCCGAATTCAATCAGGTTCTTTCCGAATCTGATTTTCTTTCCCTCCACGTCCCGCTTCTGCCCGAAACTCGGCACTTGATTTCTTCTCCGCAGCTGGCGCGAATGAAGCGCGGTGCATTCCTGATCAACACCTCGCGCGGTCCGGTTGTCGATGAAGCCGCACTGGTTGCCGCTCTCGAGAGTGGTAAACTGGCCGGCGCGGCAATCGATGTATTCGAGAATGAACCCTACATTCATTCAGGCCTTCGACGCCCGAATGTCGTTCTTGCGCCGCATATTGCCTCTGCCTCTCTGGAAACACGCACAAAAATGGCCTGCATCGCCGCAGAAAACGTCATTGCCCTATTTCAGGGACGCACTCCACCCAATGCACTTAACCCCGAAGTTCTGAAGTCCCACGGAGCCTCCGGCTCCTGACCGCCATACACTCTAGAAACAATCGCACGGCTAAATTCCATGCCCGACCTCAAGCACCTGGCTCGTCAGATTTTTCAGCAGACTCTCGCTGCAATCAATATTCCGCAAGTTATGCAGCGGAAGTTGCAGCTTCGAGGCTCGCGCCTCAGCTGCATCGATCCTGCATTCGTTGTTCAAAAGGAATGGACCGGCTTTGCCAGGCGCACCGCGGCTCGCCCTGCTGATCGAATGATCGATGCCGTTTCTGAAATAGATCTGTGCGATTTTGACGAGCTCCGCGCGATTGCGTTTGGAAAAGCGGCGCATAGCATGATCGAAGGCCTGGCCGACATTCTGGCGCCGGACTTTCCCGTCTCTGGAATTGTTTCCGCACCCACACCACCGCAACACCCGATTGCCGGGTTGCAGTATTTTGTCGCCGGGCATCCTGTGCCTACAGCGGCAAGCTTCGAGGCCGGCCACGCGATTCTCGATCTGCTGCACAAATGCGACGAGCGCACTCTCATATTCTTCCTGATTTCCGGCGGCGGCTCGACTCTCGTTGAATTGCCCCTCGATCCGCAACTTGCCCTCGAAGAGGTCCAGGGGCTCAGTCGCGTGCTGGTTACCTGCGGCGCGTCTATCGACGAAATAAACACCGTGCGCAAACACCTTTCCGCGGTGAAAGGCGGACGACTTGCCGCCGCAGCTCCGCGCGCCATGAAACTCACCTACGGGGTTACCGATGTTCCCACAGGAAAGGAGTCCGCTCTCGCCTCCGGACCAACCATTCCTGACCCGACAACTGTGCAGGATATGGAGCGGGTTCTCTCTGATTTTGCATTGCGCGCCAAGCTTCCCGCTGGCATTCAGGGTTTTCTGGCCCGCGGCGGTGCGCGGGAAACACCCAAGCCAGGCGACTCCGCATTTGCTCGCGCGCAATTTCAAATACTTCTGGGTATGCACGATCTGTTCCACGCAGCGCATCGTGCTGCCGAGGCCGCAGGCTTCGTAACGATTTGTGATAACCGCACTGACGATTGGCCGCTCCCCCAGGCCACCGATTATCTGCTCGACCAGCTTGCTCAGCTCCAGCGTAGTAATTCTGGACGATCTGTCGCTGTGATCGCCGACGGCGAAGTCAGCTCGCGGGTAACGGGAAATGGCGTAGGAGGGCGCAATTCTGCATTTGTTCTCGATTGCGTCAAGGCAATTGCGGAAAAGAAAATCGCAGTTCTTAGCGTCGGTACCGACGGGGTGGACGGCGTGAGCCCGGCCGCAGGCGCCGTGGCGGACGGGGAAACTTTTGGACGCGCGCGAGCAGCGGGACTCGACCCGGGCGATTATTTCCTCCGCAGTGACTCGCACACTTTTTTCCAGCGTCTCGATGACGCCATCGTCACCGGTCCAACCGGAAACAATCTTCGCGATCTTCGGATTTTGCTCGCGGGCAGTTAAGGGACCGGCTCGTATCCTGTGGCATATAAATGGCAGCATTCGGCGTGCGTCGCTCGGTGAGCCCGGCCTTCTCCGGCAAAACGAGACGCAACGCTGGCATACACTCATTTTTTGTCGGCCACTAATTTCTTTTCGACCGATTTTAGCCGTTCGCTCATCTCTGCAATTATTTTCTCGAGGTTTTCCAGTTTCAGCAGAATCGGCTGATTGGGTCCGCTTTTGCTCGAAGGGCTTGTTTGCTCGCTGCTCGAAGGCGGTTTCCCTTCCGATTTCCCTTCGGTTTGCTTGAGGCGCTGAATTTGCGCCTCGATCGTTGGCGCAAACGCGATGCTCAAATCATCGCTCTTCAGCATGGCACTTAGAGCTGGAATCGCGCTGGGATCTCCGCGCTCGCCAAGAGCGAAGACGCTCGCAAGACGTATCGGAAAATGGTTCTCGTTCAGAAAGCCTTCCAGACCTTTGGTAATCTCCTTGTTCTTTTTGTCGAGCCTGCCCAAACTGCTGATCGCGGCTTGACGCAATTCCAATGGCTTTCCTGGGGCCGCCCAATCGAGAAGCATCGGAATGGCTTTGTCGGCGCCAAGAGCCGCAAAGGCTCGAAGCGCTGCGCGACGCAGTATCTCATCCGGCGATTCGATGGCCATGGCGGCTTGTAGCACGTCGTAAGCTCGCGGCGCTTTCACCTTGGCAATCGCACCGAGAGCCGCAGCGCGGGCGCGATACGATTTGTCGTCGCTCGCAATGGCTGCAAGCTTGGCTGCAACCTCGGCATCGTTGCTGAAGTTTCCCAGTTGCTGCACTGCCATTTGTTTCACCCACGGCTGGTCGTTCCCGAGCGCCGCGATAATTTGCTTGAGCGCGGCTGGCCCCGCAATTTGCCCTAAACTTTTCAACGCCTCCAAGCGAACACCCCAAGCAGAATCGCCCATCGCGGCAGTCCCGAGCGCGGAGACAACCTGGTCACTCGTTTCTGTTTTCCCGAGAGCCTGGGCGGCATCGAGCCGGTCAGGAACCGCGGCCGCGTGTTGCAGCTGATAAATTAGTTCCGCACTTTTCTTGTGGAAATCCACGATTTTCAACGTCGCGAGATTCTTGTCGAAAAGAACCATCAACGGTGCGGAGCCAACAGCAAAGGTGAACGTCTCGTCGTCTTTCGAAACAGTGATCGGGAAACTCTTGCTACCTGATGCGGTAGCAATCTCAACCTCTACCGGAGTACTAAACATCCCGACGCGTCCTTCGATCTTCTGAGTCTGCTTCACTTCGAGTTTCACCTCGTGCTTGGCGGAATCATAGGTGTAACGCAAATCGAAATTGGGAGCGCCAGCGCCGTAAACCCACTGATCGAAAAACTGATCAAGGTTAACGCCGGTGGATTCTTCCATGGCTTCGGCGTAATCGGACGTCGTGACATTCTGACCGTGAAATTTTTCAAGGTAATGCTTCATCCCGCGCCAGAAGGCCTCTTCGCCGAGTTGATGCTTTAGCATGTACAAAACCCAAGCACCCTTGCCGTAAGCATTCCCGTCAAATTCACTGGAATCATCAAAATTGTGGCGAACAAGCGGCTGGGGGAACAGATCGCGGTCGGCGGCCCATTGGCGGGCAGCCTCCCATCGCTCGTGCGCTCCGGCATCGACGCCGTAGTGTTGTTCATTCCATACGGCGGCCATGAAGGTAGCGAATCCTTCGTTGAGCCAGATATTGCCCCAATCTTTGCACGTCAAGAAATCTCCAAACCATTGATGAGCCAGCTCGTGGGAAATCAAAGTGTCCTGGCCGCCAACAAATTCCGGCGCGATTCTGGGATCAACGAGCGATGAGCTGGTGTTGGTGGTCGCGCTGGAATTCTCCATTCCGCCAGCTACGAAATCGTCGACCATGGACTGCGCATACTTTTCCCACGGGTAATTCACGCCGAGCCGTTTGGAAAAGAAGTCGAGCATTTGGCGAGTGGCGCCGTAATTGGGCTTCAGACGATCGCCGCGCCCTTTTGGTGCATAGTACGTGACGGGAATTCCGCGCCAGCTCTCTTTTACTTCGTCAAATTCTCCAGCGACGAGCGAAATCAAGTACGTCGAGCTGGGAACCGATTCCTTCCAGTCCCACACTTTCATTCCGTCCGGCGTATCGTCGACACGGATTAACTTACCGTTGGAAACGGTCACCCAGTCTTTCGGAACGGTGACGATCATTTCCGTTGTGAGCCGGTCATTCGGATAGTCGTAGGTAGGCAGGTAGTAGCGCGTATCTTCCGATTCTCCCTGAGTCCATATTTGTTTGGGGCGATTCGGGTAATCTTTGTCCGGGAGAACAAAGTAGAGTCCTTTTTTGGGATGGCCTTCGTAGCGAATAGCTACGTCGACTTTTTCTCCTGCGCGAGCAGCATGGCTGAGGCTAACCAAGAGTTTGTCGGCGGCAGTTTCAAACTTTGCGGTCTTTCCATTTACCGTTACGCTGCTTATTTTCAGATTGGCAGAATCGAACGAGAGCTTGCTGGTGCCTCCGCGCAAAACCGCGAGCGAATGAGTCACGTTGCCTATCACTTTGCGGTCATCGAGATCGAAGCGCAACACGATGCGCGAATGCTGCAGATCATAGTCACGGGTGCGCGCGTAGGGCTCGTCAGCGCGAGCTGTGAAGGACATGAGCAGCATGGCAGAAACCAACAGCGCAGGAATCCACAGAATCAACATCACTCGCCGTGGGACGGTGCTTCGAGAGAGACCGATCATCAGCTTTGTACTCCCTGTGAAATTTTATGACCCGCCGCAGCGAGAACGACTAGACTCTGCTCAAGATCTTTTTCTCCAATGAGCACATAATCTGTGTCGTATGTAGATATCGCAAAAATGCTGACACCCGACTCCGCCAGCGGCGTCGCAAGCGATGCCAAAACGCCTACTTCCGAGAAATCAATTGGTCCTTGGACCTTGAAGCCGACCCAGCCGCGCTGCGACTGCACCTCGTCAGGAACGTAACGTTCCTCGCATACAATCGACAATTCGTCCGCGGTTCGGGTTATAGATAAAAATCCGTCCGTAGGTAACCATTCCGGTAATCCATTATCCGACGCCAGCCTGCAAATAGAAAGACGCACTGTAAGAATAGAGAGTTGCACGAGAGCATCCTCATCGATCGCAGAAGCGCCTAAAGCAGACTGCGTACCAGCCCGCCATCAACGGCGATGGAGGTGCCTGTAATGTAGCTGGCCCGCTCGGAAGCGAGAAACGCAACCAGTGCGGCAAATTCCCGCGGATCCCCGACACGTCCAACCGGAATCTGCCGGTGCCATTGGGCAAACGTCTCCTCGCGTGCCGAGCCGGAGCGCGCGGCAATCGCACTTGCCAGTTCTTCAAGTCGCTCGGTGCGCGTGTAACCAGGGCACACGTTGTTCACCGTGATCCCGTCCGCAGCATACTCATTTGCAAGCGTACGCGCGAGACCCGCAACCGCAGCGCGAATCGAATTCGAAAGAATCAAGCCATCAATCGGCTGTTTTACGGACACGGAGGTGATGGTAATGAACCGACCCCATTTGTTTTTGCACATCCTTGGCAGGACTTCGCGCGCAAAAGAAACTGCACTCATCAGAGTCAGGTCTACCGCAGCTTGCCAGTCTTGCGGCGTGATTTCGGCAAAGGGTTTGGAAGGCGGGCCGCCGGCATTGGTAACGCAGATGTCGATGCGTCCGAAGCGGTGCTCGACGGCCGCGACAAATTGCCCGACGCGCCGTTGATCCGTTACATCCAAGGCCTGGTAAAATACTTCTTTGTGGGAAACGGTGCCGATCGTGCCGGCAGCTTTTTCGAGGTCGCTGGCGGTGCGTGCGCAAATGGCAACCTCGGCGCCTTCGCGTGAAAGCTCTTCCGCGACCGCACGCGCGAGGCCTTTGCTGGCCGCGACAACGATCGCTACCCGGCCTTTCAATCCGAGATCCATAGTTGTGGGTTGCTCCTGAAATTGTTCGGTGCTCCTGCCCTTTTAGGCGTTGGCATCGTGTATGGAAAAAGAAAAATCGTCAAACGTTATCAGCACCTAGGATGATACAAATTTTGTATTTAAATGCATCCGAAAGCCTGCAACATTCGTCTGATGGATTGATGCTACGAACGTTTAAATGGTAACGTCTGAAGTTAGAGGAGAGCCAGCCATGGAGATCGCCACATTGGGGGCCGGATGCTTTTGGGGCGTCGAAGCCGCATTCCGCAGGATGCCGGGCGTAACCGATACTGCCGTGGGCTACTCTGGCGGAACGTTGCAGAATCCGACATATAAGGATGTCTGCACAGACCGTACGGGCCATGCCGAAGTCGTGCAGGTAACCTTTGATCCCACGGAGCTAAGCTACGACGAACTGCTGGATGTTTTCTGGCAAGTTCACGATCCGACCCAACTTAACCGGCAAGGTCCAGACTCGGGCAAACAATATCGTAGCGTGATATTTTTTCACTCACCGGAGCAGGAAGCTGCAGCGCGAAGCTCCAAGGAAAGAGCGCAAGCGTCCGGCCGTTTCCGCCGCCCCATTATGACGGAAATCAGTCCGGCCTCGACGTTCTATCGCGCTGAAGAATATCACCAGCGGTATCTCGAAAAGCGCGGCGTGGCGTCTTGTCACGTTTAAGTTTCAATTAGCTCCCTACCCACCATTGTTCGCAAGAAGCGTACGAGCAAACTCGCGCGTAATCCACGCTAAAAAGCGTAACGCAGCGACATCTGCATATTTCGGGGGCTATTGCGCTGCGAGGTGATTTCCCCAAATCGCGGTTGCAGACGCCAGGAAGCGACGCTGGTATCCACAACGCTTAGGAAACTGGGAAGGTCGAACTGCACGCGATTGAACAGATTAAACATCTCCGCACGGAATTGAATGTTATGGCGTTCTCCATAGACTCTCACGTTCTTAATGATGGCAAAATCCCAATTGTTCTGCCCGTGCGAAAAAAAGGTATTGCGGCCGAGGTCCCCGACAATTCCGCTGCCGGGGAACCAGGGCCATCGTTTCGTGGCATCCACCGACGCGTCCGGGGAAAATGCGGTGATCGGCAATTGTCCGGTGCTGAACTGCCGTCCGGTGGCCGGATTGATGCGGCCATTGTCCACCGAGCGGCCAAGAATAGCGGGATCGCGCAAGAAGGGACGATCCCCGCCGATGCCGTCACCATTCAGGTCATAGCCAATGAAAACGGTGAATGGATTTCCGGAGGCCAAGGTAGTTACTCCAGAAACTTGCCAGCCACCGAGCACGCGACCGAACACTCCTTCTTGTTTTTTGAAAAGCGGCAGCTCATAGATGTAGCTGAGCGTAAAGCGATGGGGCTGGCTCAAACGACTGAGGCCGCGCAGGCTGCGGCCACCCTGGGTCTCGCTGACGGCCGCATTAGTGTCACCGCCGCCGACGAACGTTCCTTCGGAGCCGGTATCAATGTTCTTAGACCAAGTATAGCCTGCCTGGACGTTGAGGCCGCGCAAAGGACGCTGGGTATAGGTGATCTGCAACGCGTGGTAGTAGGACCAAGCGCCATTACTCGGTCGCAGGATAGACGAGAATCGTCCATCCCTACGGCGCGCGTCCGTGCGTGCTTGGCTCAGCGAAATAAAGCCGGGCGCGGGTCTGGCGTTGAATAAGTCCTGATCGATGTTGTCAAAAGTCACCCCCGGGAAGTTGCCTGCTCCTTTATAGGTGGTGGGTTGTGTGGATGTCCAAGGAAATTGCGCGCGGTTATCCCAATGATAAAAAATGAACCCTATGCCGCGATTTCCAATATAAGAGGCTTGCAAGGCGGAGTTCCACGGTAGTTGCCGTTCTACGGTGAGGTTCCATTGCTCTGTGTAAGGCATATGAAGATTGGACTCTGGTAGAGTCAGGCCGACTTGTGCAGTGGGAGGCCCGGGGCGGAAGACAAAGCCATTTGTTGGGTCGGCCACCGACATGTCCGGGTTGCTCAAGCTGAGAACAGCGGCATTGGGGGGATTAAATCGCGTGCTGGCCCCAATCTGGCTGAAGATCGATTGGTAGATGCGTCCGTGGAAGATACCAAATCCACCTCGAATGGAGCTGTGGCCCGGGCCGCCGCTTAGCCGGCGCAAGAAACCCGAGGAGAAATTGGGCGAATAGGCGAACCCGAAGCGAGGCTCGAAGTAAGTATCTGCGCCGAAATCCGGAGGCACCAAGTTATTTACTTCGGTTGGAGACCCAACATGCTCAACGCGAAAACCGATGTTGAAAACGAGGTCGCGCTTGAGCCGGAAGTCGTCCTGACCGTAAAAGTTCAATTCAGTCGTACGCAGGCCCAGGTAAGCCGGACCAAAACCCTGAGTATACGTAGTCACCACGCCGCGCTGGAAATTTTCCATGGCGTTGAAGCGGCCCGCGGACATGAATTGCCAAAAGCCGCGGTTATAATTCTCGGCACGATCGTTGAGCTGAATGCGGCGGATATCGGTTCCGCCCTTAAGGGTGTGGCGACTTCCGAGTTGGCTGGAGATATTGTAAACGTATTGAAAATCATTCTGATACCGCTGCTGGGGGAATGAACTGGCGTTACCGATAATCGGCGCAAAGTTGGTGAAGGACCAACGTACAATCGGGGCTTTTGCTTCACCGGAAAGGAAGCTCGCCGTGATCCTGCGGCGGCCGAAGCCGAAACGAAATTCGCCGGTGGTGGACGACGAAAAAATGTGGGTGTGAGTGATACCTACATTCTGGAAGCGATGATCCTGGACGATGTTTTCACCTCTGACGAACTCTTTGGTTAAGCCAAAAAAATAATTGCTGAATTGGTATCGTGCGTAGAAGAGGTTTTTGTCAGACTTACGCCAATCTATGCGGACGCTATAGTCCTTAGTATGACTCGAGCGTGGAGCGGGCGCGGAATATGCAAAGGGACCTCGGACAGGATCATTGGGAGTGAGGTCGGTTGGGAATCGATCGATGATGCCTTGTACCCAGGCGCGGCGGGCGGCGGCGTCCGGGGCCGCTGGATCAACCGTAATCGTTCGAAACGGGGACTGCAGAAGATACGTGCTCGATATTTGCGAGCCGGGTTGCCAGAAACGTTCGAGTGAGCCGAAAAAAAACAGCCGATCTTTAACGATCGGGCCCCCGAGGGTACCGCCTGCCCGGTGGGTTTGGCTCACCGCCTTCTTAATCCTCGGGTTGGCAAAGAAACTGCGCGCATCCAGCGCTGAATTTCTGAGATACCAATAAGCCTCGCCATGCATTTGATTGCTGCCAGACTTGGTTTGCACCAGGACGACGGCACCGAAGCCGCGGCCAAACTCCGGCGCAAAGTTGTTGGTGACGATCTGCATTTCCTTAATCGTGCTGAGGTTGACCCCTTGACGATTTTGATTTTCGGAGCCGTCATCATTGGTGACGCCGTCGGTAAGGAACGTCGTCCCACGGGTTCCGGTGCCGTTGAAGGAAACCGAACTCCCGCTCGATAACAAAAAGTTGTTCTGGCCCGAAGTCGGATTGGTTTGGAACCCTGGGAAAAGCGCGGCAATACCCAGGAAATTGCGGGCTGCAGAAGGCAGAACACCAATGAAACTGTCATCCATGGATCGACGAATCTGCCCACCGGCAACGTCGATTAGCGGAGCTACCTCGGAAACGGTAACCGTTTGCTGGAGACCAGGAAGCGTGAGAGAAAAATCGACGCTTGTGGTCTTGTTTAAGGTGACCGAAACATTGCTACGAGTAATGGTTGCAAAACCCTGCCTCTGAGCAGTTACTTCGTAAGTCCCAATGGGCACAAAAGGAATCAGATAATAGCCGTCGCTGTTGGTGAGTGCTTCGCGCACGGCGCTGGTCTCGTCGCTCTTAGCCATAACGCTAACGCCTGGCACTACCGCGCCTGAAGAGTCCACGACATGGCCGCTCATTGAGCCGCTCACGGTCTGCGCTGATATAAGCAAGGGGCTCAACAGCAAAATTAGGACGGCTATGATTGCGGTCCCCAAACAAAATGCGGATTTGAGCATGATTCCTCCAGCTAAAGCAGAATCGTAGGGGTATGCGATTTAAGGGCGCTGTAATGGAAAGCCCGCACAGGACAGCGATACTAAGAACGAAACCAAACCATGTCAATCAACTTGTCTTGTATTCCCAATATGCGACCTTGCTTCGAGCAAGCAGGTCGCCTCGACAGGCGTTATCGCAGACGCAAAGGACCAGTCTGCAGCTCGATTCGCAAGACTTAGGAGTCAGCGCAGCTCCTCTTGCGATCCCTAGGTTGCTGCGTGCGGTTGGAACCAAGATTCCTGCACCGTCTTGCACGTTGCAGCATCAAATAAACATCAGCAGCGGCTCGGCAAGGCCGCTTGGTTTTTTGACGCTCCAGTGGCGAATCGCAAGCGGAGGGGCGGTAGCGTCGACGTTAAGCCAATTCCCATGGTCCTCAATTCAAAGGAGGAAATCGGATGGAAAGCTCAGGCGCAAAACAGCAGCCTATGGCAGGAGGTAGTATGATCCCTGCCGAACAAACGTATTTGCGCACCGAACTCGAACAACGCCGCGAGCGTCTTCTCGAGGCTTTGCATTCGCCCACCGTCGATGCTTCTTTTTCTCAATTGCTGACGGCTGTGGACACTGCACTGAGCCGTATCGATCAAGGAACATTCGGGCTCTGCGAGATGTGCCACGACAGCATTGAAGCGGAGCGCCTGCTGGCCGATCCGTTGGTGCGGTTCTGTCTCGACCATCTTACGAGCGCTGAACAGCGTGCCTTGGAGAGTGATCTTTCCCTGGCCGCGCGCATCCAGCGCGCTCTCTTGCCGAAACCCAGCCTGGCACCAGCTGGGTGGGACGTGCGCTACCACTATCAACCTGCCGGCATGGTGAGCGGCGATTACTGCGATCTTTTCGAAACAGACGGTGGCCTGCTCTTTATGCTGGGGGATGTTTCGGGCAAGGGTGTCGCTGCGTCGATGCTCATGAGCCACCTTCATGCAACGTTTCGCAGCCTCGCAGAAACCGGTCTCCCGCTTGATCGCATGGTGGAAGACGCCAACCGCATTTTCTGCGAGTGCACTCTCGCGGGACAATTCGCAACTCTCGTCGTGGGGCGAGCTGCCCACGATGGTTCAGTGGAGTTTGTCAGCGCTGGCCACCTTCCAGTGCTTCACACCCATGGTGACGGGGCCACACCAAAGGATTCCACGGGAGTGCCTCTGGGGATGTTCTGTAACACCCGCTTCCCTGTCCATCGGCTCACACTGGCTCACGGTGACACCCTGTTCCTATATACCGACGGTTTGACGGAAGCACGGAATCGCGCAGGTGCAGAGTATGGTCTCCACCGAATCCGCACGCTGGCGGCGCGGCACGCAGGGATAGAGCCTGCGGGGCTAATCTCTAAATGTCTCGAGGACTTGCTGAGTTTTCGGGAGGGTTTGAAACAAACCGACGATTTGACGCTTCTTGCCGTTCGGCGTGCAGAGTAAGCTAAAGGCCAGATAAGTTCAGCGTTTACGTTCGAGCCTAGCACGGCAGCCACCAACACAGACACCATGAATTCAAGGGAGGGAAAATCCATGACAGAAATGGCGGAGAGGGTGGGATACTTACCCCGGGCATTTAGTCATCCTACAATCATTTCAACAATATGCACGGCACGCGCATGAACATTGGTGATTTCCACGATTTCGCCCTTTGCAACTCCTTCAACTCTTTCGCCTAATAGCAACGAAATTCGCACCCAAACAGACACCAAAGACACCAAGAGAACCTACGCGGCCGACCGGAAGTGCCCAAAGTCTATATTTTTATTGCGAAGCCGATTAGACCAGCTTTAATTCCGGAAAATCTTGTTTGTAGCGCTTCGGATCGAGCGTCATGAGACGATCTGCCTGCGTCAGGGCATGGGATCCAATGATGAAATCAGCAAGCAAACGCCTCGGACCGTGGTGTGCAGTCCTTCGTCGCCGCCTTGCATAGCGTGCAAAACGCCGGCCAGCCTCCAGCCATAGGGATTGTTGAAACTCGAAATCGACGTCGATGCCTGTATCCGCGAGAAAGCCGTTTACGAAGGATTCTGTAGCCTTCGGGTAGGCCAGCAACTCTGCGTAGACTGGCGCTCCCACAACTAAACCTCCCTCAGTCTTCGCGTTGCCGAGGTTCCTTGCTATGTCTGGAGCTAGCGACTCCTTTGACCAAAGGGCAGAGAGCACGTTGGTATCGATTGCCGTTCTCATTATTCCTTAGTTTCTTCGTCGCGCAGGGTCCGAATCCAGGCATTTACCTCATGCACCCCGGAAAAGGCGGGCAGTGCACCCACATATTTTACAAATGGATTTTCAGGCGCACGCGCCGGGCGGATGGTTGTTCGATCACTTTCAACGACAAATTCCACGCGATCTCCCTGTTTCAGCCCGAGCCGATTGCGAATCTCCAGAGGTACCGTAATCTGGCCCTTACTGCTGATTGTGCTAGAGCGTGTCATCTTTACTCCTCCTCTTTACAGTAAGAATATCACAATTTATGTGCGGGGCGGAACAGCGCAAGAATCCGCTCAGGGAACCGGAGCCCACAAACGAAGCCATAAGCGATGTGTTCGTCCTGGCGTCCGCAACGTACGTAAGGTGCGAGTTTCGTACTGCATTTTTGGAATGGGGTGAAAGTATCGCATAATCGGCATGACCATGAATCTGTCTATCTCTCCTCATGGACGATTGTTCGTAGAAACTGCCCCGGATAGCAAGGAAGCCGCGGCAAAGCGGATCATCGAGGCTTTCGCCGATAGTTCATCGCGCGGGATTCTCCATTTGTCCACGACCGAATTGCAGGCAAGTTTGCCGGCGGATTTTTCCTTCGCACGCGATTTGGGCCGCGCGTACCTAACACAGCTATGCCATACACCCGAGATAGCCGGGCAGGCAGAGTTCCCGCCCGTTTTCCCGCCAACGGAGGGCGATTTGGCGGTAATGGTTCTGTCGGCACCCCCGATGCGAGGTTTGGAGTACCTCAATGCCGACGTGCTGAAGGAGTGGTGGGCGGACCTAGATGTTTTGGTGCGAAAGGAAGTGCAAACGTCGGGCCACGGCGTGCAGGAATACCTTCGAGAACGGAATCCAATGTGGCGGGCAGTCGGGAGGGTGTCGTTTCACTTGGCGGAAAACAAGCGTGATCCCGACTATCCGTTCGCTTTCTTAGCGTCGTACTCGAGTCGGCTCTCAGCGCAGGGACGGGCGCAGCACTTGCCATTGGGACGGGCGTTGCAAGAATACGCTGGCTCGAAGAACCGTGCAGCGTTGCTTTCTTTGTTGCAACCAATCCAGCGCGCTGCCGAGCGAATCACGTGGGTAAAGGAAATGGTTGAGGCAGGTGACATCTACAGTCCTTTGGCATGGACACCAACCGATGCCTATAGGCTATTGAAGGATGTCCCCACACTCGAAGAGAGCGGGCTGATCGTTCGCGTGCCCGATTGGTGGAAAGCTTCCCGGCCACCGCGACCCGTGGTCAGCGTAACGGTGGGCAACAGCACCAAGATCAGCACCGATGCGTTGCTGGATTTTTCTGTCGCCGTGACATTCGACGGCCAGCCACTGGATGAAAAGGAATTGCGCGCCATCCTCGAATCATCGGGCGGTCTAGTTGCCCTCAAGGGAAAGTGGGTGGAACTGGACCGCGACAGATTGGCGGAAGCCTTGAAGCACTGGAAAAATGTCGAACGGACGGCGCAGCACGGAGGCATCTCCTTTTTTGAGGGCATGCGCATGCTGTCGGGCGCAAATCTGCAAGGCGATGCAGCTTCGCTCGTACCGGAAGCAGCGAAGGAATGGGTGGGGATTTCCGCGGGACAGCATCTGGAGAAAGTACTTCAGGAATTGCGTCATCCCGAGCGTGTGCCTAATGCCACCCCGCCCGGAATAAGGACGGACCTTCGGCCGTATCAACAAATCGGTGTTCATTGGCTCCGGTTCATGACCAGATTGGGATTGGGACCATGCTTGGCGGATGACATGGGGCTGGGGAAGACGATCCAGGTCCTCGCTTTGCTACTTCACTTGAAACATGACTCCACTCAGAGAGAGAACCCCAGCCTGTTGATTGTGCCGGCATCGCTGATCGCCAACTGGAAAGCGGAAATCTCTCGTTTTGCTCCATCGCTATCCATGTTCATTGCACATCCGTCGGAGACGAACGGCGAGGGGAAAGCGGTGGACGCCTGCGGGGACTGCGATTTGGTCATTACTACCTACACGATGCTGGGAAGGGTCAATTCTCTCCGGCAGCGCGAATGGAGGCTGGTTATCCTCGACGAAGCACAGGCCATCAAGAACGCCGGCACACGCCAAGCTAGGGCGGTAAAGGAGTTGCGTTCCGGCTGCAGAATCGCTCTGACAGGAACGCCTGTGGAAAACCGGCTGTCGGATTTGTGGTCCCTGTTCGATTTTCTCAACCCTGGCCTGCTGGGGGGAGCCAAGGCCTTTGCGAGCTTCGTGAAGCAGATGAATGCTCGCGAGACTAATTCGTATGGACCACTACGCAGGCTCGTGCAACCCTATATTCTGCGGCGTCTCAAGACTGACAAGCGCATCATCTCCGATCTGCCGGAGAAGACCGAAGTCAATGCGTTTTGCGGGTTGAGCAAACAGCAGGCTGCTTTGTATCAGCAATCGGTCAAAGAACTCGCCCAGCAAATCGACCAAGTTGACGGCATCCAGCGGCGCGGGATCGTCCTGTCGTACTTGATGCGGCTGAAACAAATTTGCAATCATCCTTCGCAACTCACTGGGGATAATGCTTACGCGGCGGAACACAGCGGAAAGTTCCAAAGGCTGGCCGAAATTTGCCAGGAATTGGCAGAACGCCAGGAGAAGGTTCTGATCTTCTCTCAATTTCGTGAAATCACCGCGCCGCTGGCGGAGTTCCTTCGCGAGGTCTTCGGCAAGCCGGGATTGGTGTTGCATGGGCAAACGCCCGTGGGAAAAAGGCACGAATTGGTCGAAGCGTTTCAACGTGAAGACGGCCCGCCGTTTTTTGTTCTTTCCCTCAAGGCGGGGGGCACGGGGCTGAACCTTACCGCCGCATCCTATGTTATCCACTTCGATCGCTGGTGGAATCCGTCCGTAGAGAATCAGGCAACGGACCGGGCGTTCCGTATCGGCCAGAAACGCAACGTCTTTGTTCACAAATTCGTATGCCGCGGCACCGTGGAAGATAAAATCGACGAATTGATCGGGCAAAAGACGGACTTGTCTCGCCAGTTACTGGATGGCGGCGTGGACGCGCTGCTAACGGAGATGAGTAATGACCAACTGCTTCGCTTCGTGTCGTTAGACATGAACAAAGCAATGGAATCGTGAGCGCCTGAAAGGAGCACCTATGTCCTGGTGGAGTTACCGGCCTTACGTTCCCGTGGCGCAGCGTCGCGCCAAGGCCATCCGCAAAATGGGAAAGCTGGCCAAAAAGGGGCAGAAGTTTTCACCGGTGAAAATTATCGGCCGGAAGATCGCCACGACTTTCTGGGGCAAGGCTTGGTGCAACAATCTGGAATCGTACAGCGATTTTAGTAACCGGGTGCCTCGCGGCCGAACATACGTTCGCAACGGATCGGTGTTGGACCTGCAGATCGCAGCCGGAAGAGTGAGTTCGATGGTCTGCGGGTCGGAACTTTACCGAATCACGATCAAAATCAAACCTCTGAACGGGCCTGCTTGGAAAGCGATTCGAACAAAGTGCGGACAGCAGATTGGCTCGCTGGTTGAATTGCTGCAGGGCACACTATCCAAGGAGGTCATGGCGATCGTCACGGAACGTCGGAGTGGCCTATTTCCGGCCCCTCACGAAATCGAGATGTCCTGTTCGTGTCCAGATTGGGCGGGCATGTGCAAGCATCTGGCAGCAGCGCTATATGGTGTAGGTAATCGCCTGGACGGTCAGCCGGAACTGCTCTTTACGCTTCGACAAGTGGACCAGATGGAATTGATAGCTCAGGCGGGCAGGCCCATCATCACACCTGCTCCGAGCAAGCGGAAGTCAATCGCAGCCGCGGACCTTGCCGACGTGTTTGGCATTGAGTTCGACGAATCGCTCGCCCCAGAGAGAGCCGAGACCCCCGCCAAGGCCGTTCACAAGGGTGAGCCTATCTCCGCAACTCGCAAAACAGCATTGCGTGACGCCTTGGCCCAAAGCCATACAGCCAAGCAGTCGAGGCAGCGCGCACCACAGGAACTACGGAAGAATTTGGACACCTCGCCTCAGTTACCCAACGAGTAGCGATTCCTTCGTTTATGGAACAGGTGGATTTGTCCGCAGCCGATCCGAGGGATAGTGGAGAGTTCCACACTCTCACCCAGGCACCTTTTTCAAGCCGAAGTACTTCGAGGCCAAGCTCAAAAAACCGTGTAATGTTGGTCTTCTTGCTTGTTTCGGAAGTGTCGCTTACGTTGGCGTTTTGGCCTTAAGGACCGCGGGCTCGCCACTTAGACAGACACCAAAATTGTAAATCACCAAAAATAAAGGACCTGAAGGGTATGGCGGAGAGGGTGGGATACTCACCCAGTCTCTTCGAGCACCCTGCAATCTTTTCAGCAACATGCATCAAAAGCGCATGAATGCTGGCGATTTCTCCGATTTCTACTGCTTCAATAGTATCAAGATTTTCAGTTGTTTGGT
>DATNLZ010000073.1:0-4074 GCA_035602605.1 Candidatus Dormiibacterota bacterium | reverse complement strand
GATGCCGACGGCCCCGATGGTTTTGCCGGACTGGTCTTGCATAACTAGCTCAACCTCGAAATGGTCGCCTTTCTTGTTGACCTCAAGGTTGGGTTTGCCCGTCTCGATCACTCGCATATCGTCCTCGTCTGCCTTTTTGCCGATGCGCCCGATATTCGAAGCGATGATCACATTGTCGGTCTTGCCCGGCGGAGTGACGTGCATGGCCATGATCACCACATCCTTGTGCTTCGAGAGCGTTTCGTCCAAGAGTTTCTGGGCGTAAATTTTCTTGCCTTCCTGCCCCAAAGCAAATTGAGCAGAGGCGAATAGGATGGCAAAAGTTGCCAGACAGAGAGTTTTCTTGTGGGCTGTCATTTTATTTTCCTCCGGATCAGATTTAGAGCTCAGATAAAGCGCTCTGATTGAACACAAAAGTCACTCACCAGATGAATTTTAGGGCGAACTGCATCTGGCGCGAAGTGGTTGAGGTGGCGTTCAAGAGTCCTGCGTTGGCATTCACGGCCCCAGTCACCAAGAAAATTTGACGGTTCCCAGGTGGTGGCGGATTGAAGTTTGCATGGTTGGCGATATTGAAGATCTCCCATCGAAATTGCACGTTGAATGACTCGGAAATGCGATGAACTGGGTTGTTTTTGAATAGGGAAAAATCAAGGTCCTTGAGATCGGGCCCAATCACCGTATTGCGGCCCGAATTGCCGAGCAAGCGCGGCAAGGTTGTGTTCGAAGGAAGGTCAGTTGCCGGAAACGTGAAACAGCCCGCATTGATATAGCGCGGGCCATTGGCAGTCGATTTGAAGTTGCCGTTCACGGGATTGCATCCGGCCACCGTGTTCGGGAAAGCAAAAGACTCGGTGCTCGCGGCCTTGAGACCCAGCGGATCGCCTCCGATAAGCGGAGTAAACGGCAGGCCACCGGCGTACATAAAGATCCCACCAACCTGCCAACCGGATGCCGCCCACTTCGGGACGCTGCTCCATGACTGGGGGCTCGGAATCATCCAAAGAGCGTTGATCGCCAGGATATTGCGCACGTCGAAATCGGAAAGCCCACGGCGCAACCTGGGGTCAAACACGGGCGGGCTGGAAACGGAGTTGCCGAAGGTGTCGCCGGCAATTCCCGACGAACTCGTGTCAATACTTTTCGAGAATGTATAAGAGGCCTGGATCTGGAAGCCGTGGCTCAGACGCTTGATGGCTTCCAAGTTCAAACCATGGTAGGTCGAAGAAGTGGACCACATGACCGCGCTGATCTGGCCGGCAGTCGGATTGAGCCGCGTGCCAGTCTTGTTCACGGGCCACGCATAGCCTGCCGAGGTGAGCGTCGGCTGAACAAAGTTCACTTCGTCGGCATGGAACGGCGAATGAACGCCATGGGATCCGATATAGCCCACGGTCAACGTGAAATTTTGGACCAATTCACGTTGGACGTTTAAGGTCCATTGCTCCACGTAGTTGCGATGCGGAGCCGGTTCGACGTAGCCAAAGCGCAGGGCTCCCGGAAGAGTCGTCTGCAAAAACGAGCTCGTTGGAAACTTATCCTGCCCAGTTTTATTGACGGTGTCGTATGAAATGCCTCCTGCTAGCGCGAAGGGCGCAGAAAGTAGCGAAAGGAGTTCGAACTGATAGGGGAGAGGCAACACATCGTAGATGCCAAAGGCCCCACGCACGGATGTTTTGCCAGTCCTAAATGGATCCCAGGCGAAGCCGACACGCGGCTCGAAATTGCGCAAAGTCGGGTTGGAGAAATAGGGAGAGCCGATCTTTGGCGCGGTGTCAGTCAGATTAACCAGTGTCGTAAGTTGATTAGCAGTTTCCGTCGGCACAGTGGCCATCTCGTACCGAAGCCCGAGATTCAGCGTGAGGTTGGATCTGAATTTGAAATCGTCTTGAACGTAAAGGCCAAATAGAGTCTGGCGGAGATCACGTGGGGTTCGCGTCGAGGGTCTCGCGGCATTGAAAGATGCCGGGTTGTCGGTCAGGAAATCACTGACGCTGTTAAAAACGAATTGGCCGTTGGGATTGGCGCCCCTGCTAAACTGATTGGACTGAATGCGCTCGACATTGAAACCGAACTTGAGCGAATGTTTGCTCCGCGTCCAGTAGAGATCGTCGTAGACCTGGAATGAATTGTAATGAAAGTCGAATTCGCCGAGTGCTCCGATGCCGCCCGGGAAATTCGTGCCTAGGCCGGTGACATTGATGAGGCCTACGGGCAGGATCGGCTTGCCAGCAGAGTCAGTGACAAATCCGAGTGAAGTGTCGGCCGCGGCGGGATTGATCGCGCCAAGCGTTGTAGGCGCGATCGAGACTGTGCGATTGAAGCCGAACCGCGCCGTGTTCAGCAATGCCGATGTGAAGATATGGGATTCCTCGAGTGCAACCGTATGACGGCGCGACTGCGTGCCGATACTCTTCAGGTCAAACGTGTCAGGACTTGCAGTGCTGCCCTTGTCGAACAGGTAGGTCCCAAACAGGCTGTCCGACGCCGACAACTTATGATCGATCCTCGTCGTAACAAAATCCTCGTTCGTGATCGTGTTCGCGGCAAAAATGAAAGTGCAAGTGTCTACGCCGTTTGGGCAATTCGCATGCGGATATAGGGCAAGGTACGGCTTAACGAGAGGACTCACAGTGATCATCGACCCGTTTGCCAGTTGGCCATTACGGGCGTTATCCGAAGGCGTGGAGATAAGGCTAGTAACGCCCAGCCCCTGCCGCAGACCTTCGTAATCTGCAAAGAAGAATGTATGGTCCTTGATGGTCGGCCCCGCGGCAGAAGCGCCGAACTGATTGCGTTTAAATGAGGGGATCGTCGGCCCCTTGGCAGGATTGGAGTTGTCGAAGAAGTTCCGCGCATCAAACACGCTGTTGCGCAGAAATTCGTACGCCGTGCCGTGAAAAGAGTTCGTGCCGGAGCGCGAAGCCGCGTTGATTACTCCACCGGAAGTCTTGCCATAATCGGCTGGGGCATTGCTCGTCACCACGGAAAACTCCTGGACCGCATCCACGCCGAGAACGGCTCCCTGGATGCTGCCTGGGGCGCCGGAAGTCTGGTCGTTGATGCTGACCCCATCCAGCCGGTAATTATTCTGCTGAGGACGATTGCCGCCGATGGTGATGTCAACACCGAGGCCGCGATTCGCACGGTCGTTATTGATCGCAAGAGATTTTTGCGTGCGCACTTGCGCAACACCCGGTTCTAATTGAGCGAGGGAGGTCCAGTCGCGACCATTCAGAGGCAAATCCACAACGGTCCGCGAATCCACCACGTTTCCAACGGCGGACGAGGCCAGTTGAATATCGGAAATCTGAGAACCCTCAACGGTCACTTCGTCGCTGGCCTGTCCAATCTTGAGGGTGACATTAATCTCGCGCCGTTCACCCACCGTAAGCACGACCTGACTCACCAACGTGGAGGAAAATCCCTTCGCGGTGACCTGAATCTCATAACTTCCGGGCACAAGGTTTGGCGCTACAAAGAGTCCATCGTCATTCGTCGGCACACTGCGCTCGACACCCGTGGCGATATTCTTGATGGACACATTGGCGCTTGAGACTGCTGCGCCGCTCGGGTCCGTCACAGTACCGACAATGGTGCCACCGGCTTCCTGAGCTCGAAGATGAGGCGACGGCACAATCATAAGAACAACAATTAAGCCGATCATCGCGGAGAGGGCCCGGATCTCAATAGATGTCTTTTTGTACCTCATTGAATTGGCCATCTCTATCTCCTTCAAGGCTGTTTTCCCGTTGTTTTCCTGTGATCGTCTCCAAACCGCAAAAACCTAATCGTGCATTCTCGTCGCTTTGGTTGGGTTACTCCTGCGCGTGATAAATCAAAACTTTTGCCGGGGCCTTCGTCTCACCGGGTGATACAGCAACATAAAAGCGAGCAAGACTCGGCACGAAAAGGCAGGTCTTCGCGCCGCGTTCGGTTTTCACCTTTGCCAGCAACTCATACTGGTCCGCGGACTTCTGTTGGAACACGGACGTAAATCCTTCGCCGCCCGGAACGTAGATGCGTCCCTTTTCGGCATCAAACGCGATGTCATCGGAGCGCTCAATCGCTGGA
>DATNLZ010000059.1:0-22970 GCA_035602605.1 Candidatus Dormiibacterota bacterium | reverse complement strand
ACACTTTTTCCTTGACGATCGTGATCACTTTCTGCAAGATCCTCCGGCCAGCGTCGCTTCGCTCCGACGACTGATCACCTCGATCCGGAATGCTGATCACGATCAGCCCGGAATCCCGATTACCTTCGCCGGAATCCCCAGATCTCCAGCCTTCGGCAAATGTCGGCCACCCGTTCGCCCGCCAGCACCTGCCCTTAGCATGGCCATAATTTGCGCTTCCGTGTGACCTATCTTTGAGCACGATCCTTGTTTGCCCCAGGCCTTCCACTCTTCCACCCAAGCTCATATCTAGCTTTCTGACCTTCTGACCGGAGTTTTCGGGCTTTGATCACACCCAGAAAAGGAAAAATGGAAGCGAAAGGCGCACAACACGGCACAAACGTTTCGTCACGCCGAATCAGCTGGCGGAACGATCGCACCCATCACCCGTTAACGACATCCTTGAAGTTCGACAAAGCCGCGCGAATCCGTTCCCGATGATGCACCTCCGGCATTCTGTGAGGAGAGGATATAAATGCCGAACAAATACCCAATACCTCCAATGCGTACTTAATAGCGGCATAGGGTGTTTCGACATCCTTGTAAAGTTCGTCGCAGAATGCAGTAAGCCTGAGGTGCATCGATAAGACTTGGTCCCACTTACGGGCGAGCGCAGCCTGGTGCATTCGGGTACACCATCGAGGGCAGACGTTTCCAGGGCCGCCCATGGTAAAGTGCGATACTCCAATGCATAGGGCTGGGCCGTAAAAGTATTCGTCACCACTCATAACTGCAAACCGTCCTGGCACATGAATGGTTTGAAACTGCCGCTGCATTTCCTGCCAAGGCGCATATGATTTAACACCCAGAATCCTAGGTGTCGAACTCAAGCGGGTCAGCGTTTCGAAGTTAGGACGCACACCAACTTCACCGTTGTCATAGATGACTACGGGCAATCCAGCCTCGGCCGCCAGCGAACGAAAGTACTCATAGATCAACTCCTGCGGTATCGCGTAGCTGTAGGGCGGCGTCGAAAGCACCAAGCTGGCACCGGCCGAGCGTGCCACCGCAATCATTTCCAGTGCACGTGGCAAACTCTGCTCGCTGACGCCGACCATCACTGGCACTCGGCCGCGGACGATATGGCAGGTTTGACGGATAACGTTCATTCGAAGCTGATCCCTAAGGAGGGGACCTTCTCCGTTCCAACCCAAAGGAAAGATGCACGAACTGCCTGCCTCAATTACACGGTCGATCAATCGTTCTAAACCGGCGAGGTCCAAGTCCCCAGCGGCCGTTAGCGGAGTGTTGATCGCCGTCGTTAGACCCGCGATGCGCGAGAGGAGTACGGATGTATCTTCGCTGCTAGTTGAGCTAGACATGAAAATAGCCTTTCCCTATAAGCTTCTGGTAGCGCTCGTCGCGCTGTCATGCCCTAGACGCAGGTTATCTGCAACGACGGCAGACCGTCGGTCTGAACAATGGTTCGCAGTAAACAGACACCCGTTCCGCAAAAGCTCACTCGCTCGCACACAGACAAAAGCCACGTAACCGTCGGAGAAGAGCATTAGGAGGTGCCTGAATCTCGTTTCCGCTTAAGGTTGTTTGCCTCACTGTCATTTCACTTACGAACATGTTATGATAAATCTCAATGGGACGCAAATATGTTCTTTACGTGCCTTCTCACGTTTGAGGCGTGAGTTCTCCTGTCCCTACCAAAAACATCGTCTGCGCGAAAAACCAGCTGCGAAAACCTGAGGGTCCCTAAAAACTGCGCCGGTCTCAAGCGTCGCTAGACGACGGCGACCGGCGACTGACAGGCGCAGACGCGGATTTGTCCAAGGGAAAAGAAGAGGAAGACGATCTCCTGCAAGAAAACTCTATGCAGCTCGTCGTTCGTAGCGGTGATGAAGCCCTCCAACCTGGGGCAGTTCGATCACCTCGCCAAGTTCCGGTCGCTGAATCTGTCTTGGCTCGGGGGCATCCTTGGCGAGCGACAGGTGAGTGCGCGAGCGTTGGTAATAGGCGAAGTACAAATTCAAGATCCGTTGCAGCGAAGATTCATTGAACACAATCATGTGATCCAAGCATTCTCGCCTGATGGATCCTAGAAAGCCGGTCGGCGGAGCGCAACCGCCTGCTGAAGTTGCTGGAGACGGCCAACATCAAGTTGGCCAGCGTGGCTATGGACGTTTTCGGAGTCTCCGGCCAGTCGATGCTGCGCGCGCTAGTAAAAGGCAAAGCGACCCCGCAGGAAATGGCCGAGCTGGCCAAAGGCCGTCTGCGTAACAAGATTCCCGAACTGGGTCCAGCCCTGGAAGGGAAACTGGAAGAGCACCATCGATTCCTGTTGCGGTTGCAACTGCAGCGACTCGAGGCGGCAGAAAAAGATCTGGCGGTTCTCGAGCAACGCATCGAGGACAAGCTCAAGCCCTATGCAGCCCAGCTCGCCTTGTTACAGGAGATTCCGGGCGTAGATTGGACGCTGGCCGCGGTGATCATCGCTGAAATAGGCGTGGACATGAGCGTGTTCGGGAGTGTTTCGCAGTTGGCTTCTTGGGCGGGCGTTTGTCCGGGCAACAACGAATCCGCCGGCAAGCGCAAGAGCAGCCGCATCCCCAAGGGCAATGTGTACCTGAAGACGGCGTTGGTGGAAGCCGCCAGCGCAGCGGCGAAAGCTAAGGGCGCTGCGAGGTTCTCACGGGCTGTGCTCAATTGACAAAGGTTGTTCCGCAATCGAACGCTAAGGGCCAGCACCCAGGGCTTAAAAGTTCTACAAAGCTGCTCCCTCTTCGCGAGCTTCCTCTGCCGCTTCGGCCTCTCGATGGCGAACGCAATCGGAGCATCGCTGTCGCCAGAAATGTCTACAGCTTTTCCCTTCGTACGATGAAAGAAACCCGTCAGGAGCGATAAGTTTCGACGACCGCTAGGCTGGAAAGATCCGACCCATCGTCCTGCGCTGCGTCGTGGCCGGCACGATCCGGGCCGCCGAATCGTCGCGAACTCAAACTATTGTCCGCGACCGCTTGTTTGTGTCTCGTGTGGCCGCTAGGACCGCCCGACGTTTGGCATAACTGTCTCTCATCTTTTTCTCTGTGCCTACCGGAATCGCCGGGAAATGCATGCCGGGAAAGTAGGCCCGGGTAGCTCAGTTTGGGAGAGCACCTGCCTGGATCGAAGGTGCTCTGTTTTGTGTTTGTCTTGTGTGAATGGAAGTGCGCTGCGCTCGAAAGTGGTTTAGAATAAATTCGTTATAAGGATGGGCGTGTAGCTCAGCTGGGAGAGCATCTGCTTTGCAAGCACGCCATCATCTCACCTAAGCCGTTGAATCGGCGTCTCTTAAGAGTGCAAACCCCTCTGCTAGTTGGGCTACTCATTGGGCTACAGGTAATAAGGATACGTGGTCCAAGTTTGGACAAATACTCCGAAAAATGGACTCGATTCAAGTCGAGTGAAGCACTACCGGAAGAACGACGTCGGCTTCCGTTTCTGCAATCGGCGGATGCGTCCGCATTCCGATAACAAGCTCCGCGAGAAGATGATCCGTTCCTTGGTCGTGTCGCTCACGTGTCAACAGCTTCCCGCCCAAAGGAATCTTCGCGCTCCTCAGAACCATTCTGGTCGAGTTCAGGGTTTTTACGCTGTGGCGAAAGAGGATCGCGCCACTTTTGGCACGGATGAAATTTTGGCGAACCACAGCCCGCTTCCGCGAACGATTGAGAATCAGCAGTTGATGTTTGACGAGCACAGACTCGGCAACTAAAGAGCGGATCCCGCCCGGACCCGCAAGCCGAGCCACGGTCGCGATGAGAGGGACGAAAAGGATGACGAAGTCGCGCATCTCCGCATCCTAGCAAAACTGAGAATACAAGGAATTATGGCCTTATTTAGCAATTCGCCACCCATAGGCTGCCAGCATTGGCTATTTATGCGTGTCTTCACTGCGAACTGCTACTTCGATTGGCACCTTGTGAATCGTTTGGACAATACGGTTAATGTCAGCCTGCGAAATGACCGTGAGTCCATTCTTCTTTTGACCAAAAATTAAATCCAGGTGACCATCCGCTGGAAAGAGTTCGACGCTTAATTGTTTTGGGGGATTCTGTGGAAGCCCGTATTGAAATCCTTTGAACCCGTTTCCCTGAACGGCAAATATCCCAGAGTTCGGGTCCCCGCTGACACAAATGGCCTTAACCATGAGCAACACACTCTGACTCACGGCCGTTCTCCTGTTAGTGAAGAAAGTAATTTTGTCCGGTGTTGTCTCAAGGATGAGGCGCTTAAAATTGTAATCGGACTGCAATGCCTCATCGCCATAGATTTTTCGGAAAGTGTCTCTGTCGACTTTACCTTCCTCAATGAGATAATTCATGAACTCGTGTGGTTGTCCACTCCACACGGACAGAACATTTCCCGAACGAAAAGCAATAATCGCCTTATTCCCACCAACGATTTTGGTTTTCTCCCTATCGATATCGGTCCAGGGAACCTCAAATTCGTAGCCGAAATAAGAGAGGGTTGTGCCTGATACTTGTGAAACGGATAAATCTGGCAGGGGAACAGGGGTTCGCTTTACAAACGGAAGTTTCCGTGCCGTATTATGCGCTTCTAGAGCAAAAAGGGTCTGAGTGCCAAAAAGCCAAAGATAGGTCACACACGCTATGACCACAATCCCAAGATGAGAACGCGCTTCCAGCGGGACATTGATGTGGTTCTCCTGTCGAGGCGACGAGACAATCGTCATTCGATGCACTAAGCCGTGCCAATTTCTGCACGGTGCCATATTGTCAGGGTGCACGTTTAGGCTAGATAGGGGAACTGGCATAAGGTTCAGGAGTCACTAAACAGCAATCAAGGACGCCATCGCTTGTCAGTGCGGAGTTTTTCTTGCTTCTCAGCCTCCTTGATCGAGCGAGATCTGTTCTGACCTACCGCGCCTGTGCTCGGTCACGGGCAATACGACCCCGTGGTTTGGTGTAGCGAAACTGTTCGGCTTTAAAGGGGTTTTTCCTGAGATGGAAACTGAGGTCCAGGTAATGTGAACGCAGCCGCAAGGCGGCTCGAAGCACGATTTCATTGAATACCGAAGCGGGCGCGGCGGATCCCTTCCGGCGAAGAACTCCAGAAAGTTGCCGCAAAGTTGCCGCCGACCTGAGCGTCCTCGTCAACGCCAAACGCCTCTCCCTCGCACAACAGAACGCTGGAAAAGTGCCATCAATCCCTCAAGGAACCTTCTCTAAGAACTCGCGAAGTCTTTGAACGTTGACGCCGCCCAGGAACCACCCCTGATTGTTTGAGGGGTGCCAATCGGGCAGATGCCGAACCCAAACATGTTCGGCCCTTGTTATCGGCGCCCCTGTTACGAGCAGATACGATTTGCCCTCGGCGGTGAATTCAATCTGATTAGACCCATGCCGAACGGCGACCTCGGCTCCTTCCTCAAATGGAACAGGGGAAAAAATGAACAGCCCTTCCCTAGGTATGTGCAGCATCACGCCGTTATCCTTTTCGTCTGGTATGGCCATCGCACGCGCCATGTTGACCAGCATCTGATGGTCACGAATGAGCACCGGAGACAGGATACGAAATTCGGCCTTGCCGGGGTCCAGAGTCTCCCGCGGATTAGATGCCATGACTGGCATGTGGTCCAGGTATTCTCCTGACACTTCCACTGTTCCGAACTGCGCAACCGGGACGTTCAGCTTCTCTTCCCGCTCAAGCCAGTACTCCTGTTCTGAGATTCCGTCGAACATCTTCAATTCAAACGTATGTGTATACTGGCGTTGCATCGCGGCTGCAGGTGTGAAATTCGTTTTAATCCCTAGCTGGACGCGTTCACCCTCCCTGCGGATGAACCGCGCGGAAACGGCTAGCTCGCCTGGCAAGTTAGCGCCGAAAAAGGCACATGAGTCGGGCCCGCGATCCGTTCTGAGAGCGCAATCCCAAGCCTTGTCCCCTTGCGGAATCTTAAACGACAGCAACAGCACCGGGCCGTTTCCCCCTGGACGGGCCTTCACCAGCGCGAGCCCTCCGGAAAGCGCAAAAATCGCAATCAGCATCAGCGCGAACGCAAATCTTGGTATCCGCATCGTTCCCCTCCATTTCCTCAACCAATTTGTGGCAGCGGCTGGTTCCGCCAATCTCCATCTCCCTTCCGGGATGGTTTGCGCGCCAGCGCCGCTGGCTGCTTCGCGCAGTTCCGCGCCCATCTCCGCATAGTCGTTCAGCCGCGCGCGGCATTCCTTGCAATCCGAAAGATGCGCGACTACCTCGCGCGAAATCGGTTCGCCATCAAACAGCGCGGAAACGCATTCCGCCGCTTCAGCGCAGTTCATTTCTCACTCCTTGCTCCGCTTCTGGGAGAGCGCCAAATGCGCCGTAGCTCCTCCCGGGCAGCAAACAACCTCGACTTCACGGTGCCCACCGGAATCTGAAGAATCGCGGCGAGCTCCGCGTACGACTGGCCTTGGACTTCACGCAGCCACAGCAACGACCGCTGCTCCTCTTGCAAGCGCGCGAACGCGTCCCCAATCGCTGAAGAGCTTGCTGCGCTGTCCGCGACTTCTCCTTCATGCTCTCGCGGCTGCTCCTCGGGAAGGCGCTCCCGCTTTCTCCACCATTCCGCCGCGCGCTTCCGCCCAATTCCGAAGAGATACCCGCGAAGCGATCCCAGCTCCGGCCGAAAGCCGTTGGGCGACTTCCAGATTTGCGTGAATGTCTCCTGCATCACATCCTCTGCCGCCTGCGTGTTGCCTACGATTTGCCGCAAGTAGGCGCAGAGCCGTCCCGCATTGTCGCGATAGAACACCTCAAAGGCATTCGCATCGCGTTCGCGAATCCGCTCCCACAGCTCGTGGTCGTCAGCCACGCGCGCTCCTCATACGGTTATTCGTTCGGGTTGCCCAAAAAGTTCATTTGGGACGATAACAATCCCCAAAATACCCAAACGAAAACGTAATCCCCACTGGGGCTGTCCGCGAATCGCGCAACAGATCGCGTTAGCGTTCCATATCCCAATCGACAAAGACATGGTTCGAAGGATCCTTGCCAATCACCATCGCCCGGGACAGGATATCGTCGTCAGCGCTTATGCTTCAGTGCAAAGAGAAAAATCAAGAAAGCGAAAAAACTGAGTGCCGCACGGACAGCATGGAGTCTGCTCCAGAGGCTTAAAAGCCGTTCCGCCTGAGCCGAGGCCACATCTAGCTCTTCGCTTTGAAGCTTCTTGTTGGTTGGGAAAATCACGATCAAGGTGAACGGAATCACAGCAAACAGGAGCATGCCGCCTATCATCCAAGCTGAGTCTCTATTTATCCACCAAGATACGAACGCGAGAACAGATCCGAGGAGAGCCAAAGATGCTTGCATTATAGATCCTCGCTTGTAGCTTGGCCGCCACTCAGTAATCGCCAAAGTAATTCCGCAGGAGAGTCTCGCGGGTTGTTCAACGAAATTGATATAAATCGCACCTCCGGCGAAGATACCGCAAGCCAAAGTCGCTAGGATCTCGGGAATCATTTTCCAGGTCCTCCAGTGCAAATAGGCGGCATATGATACTCGTAGCCCGCGGCTTCTGCAGATACTGAAGCGCTCTTGAACTTCTGGCGGTCGATGCCAGCGGTCATCAGCCAATATGGTGGCCGTCTCAATTATCGCTCCTCCATCGATTGGTCCCGATGAGTCGGCTAGCCAACGCTCTAATTCTTTTGAAAAAATGCGTTGTTGGACCGAATGGACCGAGAATCAACGTTAAGCCTGTTCAGTGAATGGGTGTACTTATCTGATTAGGATAACGGTTGCGTCTGGCAAACGGCGGCCCAGTTTGCGAGAGCACCTATTTCGCCGGTAGGTAGTCAATAGCCTGGTCATGTTCCACAAAATCTATTAGAATCATACAGTTATCGTGGGCGTGTAGCTCAGCTGGGAGAGCACCTGCTTTGCAAGCAGGGGGTCGCCGGTTCGATCCCGGCCACGTCCACCAATCCTTTCAACAATTTATGCGCTCGTCTGTTTTTTCGTCTACAGTGCTGTAGGCAATTTTGTAGGCGGTCAAATCCTCGAGGTTCAACAACCAGCGCAGCTGCAGGTTCTGTTATGAGATTGTTTTACCGATGTGTTGTTGCACGCATGGTTGGGACCAGGAGGTCGCTGGTTCAAATCCACTCGTCCCGACCTGAGGGGGTGTGGATATTGTCGCCTTGCCAGACGGTTCGACATCGGCTTTAATCTCAGTAAAGCTCCCATGGGAAAGTTTTATTCTTCCAAAACAGGCCTCATCGTAACCGTCGTATATCTGGTTCTCATTATCGTGGCTTTTTACATCGGCAAGGCTTGCTTGACACACGGTAGTACTGTATCTGGAGATTGCCCTCTTTTACTTCAGATGTGAGCGCTACGTGAAGCGCATCTTGCAGGGGCGAGTGCGGGTGTAGCAATGTTGGGTCCCGCTGATGGACAACAGATTGCCCCATGCGTCGTAGCCGAATTGTTCGCCCCAGCAGTTCGTGCCCGTCGTCGCAGCGGTCTGCGCAGTAGCGATGCGGTTTAGCGCGTCCTAAGAATAGCCCCGATCACGCCTTGCTACGGAGCATCTATCACTTTGAATGACACTGCCCGCTCGGTCGCGCGGAATTTTACGGCAAGTTTTCCATGGAAGGGCTTTCGCTGTCCCTGCGCGACGTAAGGTTTGAATTTCCATTTTGATACGGAGTGGATTGCCGAAGTAACGATTATTGGGTGACCTGAAATTTGGTCAACGCAACTTATGTCGCCGTTCTCGCTGACTGTGACTTGCAGGATGATCGTACCCTTAAGGTTCGCCTTTTCCGCACAACAAGGCGGGTCGAGGGGCGCTGTGTGCAGCAACCTTAACCTTAGTTCTCTTGAAGAAAGCTCTTCTGAACCAAGTGAGGAGCACTTGGTCGTTTCGGCGGCTTGATTGCAAAAACCTGGGACAGACAACACGAGCAAAACACAAACAAACGAAAACAACCCAAGAAACGGTCCCATCTTAGTTATGCTTCTGATTCTTGATAGCTTCATCGTCCGCCGCCTTGGTCTCTTTATCAACTCCAGGTTGCCCGTGGCCACCCTTCTTAGCTGCTCGACCGAAGTCTCCAAGGAACACGTGTCTCAATTCGTGGTGGATTGTTGCCGCGATGCTGTCGTCGAGCGAAACGGTGTTTACGACATGCGTGATGTCATCGGGCGAATATGGGCCCGGATCGCCCTTTCGATATGGAAAAAATGTTAAGCCCGCGAAACCGGTACCTTCTTTAGGATTCCCAAGGGTGGTGCTCATAATTCCAGTGGTTTCTTCACCCTTCTTGACGTTGACGGATAATACCACTTTTAAGTCGAAACTGTCGTTTGGTTTCACCACATCCACGGTTGCAGTAGCAGAATGATCGTTCGCGAGCGTCTGAAGAGTTTGAAAGTTCTTTGAATCGCTCTTGTAATTGGCGTCAACGACAACGCAAGACACTCCTTTGCGACAGCCGTTCTTGCCGTCCCCGGTGACCAGCTTTACGTGACTCCTGTCTTCCTTTCTTAGCCCTGCCTGAAGGTGGTCGAAACAATCTTGCGTCGGGCCGACCGAGCATCTTCCGATCGTGACGTCCATGCCATCGAGATCTAGAAAAGTAAGCGGGTTATTTCTTGCGTAGGCGTAAAGGTTTAGTCTTTGCGGATCCACCAGACGGTCTATCTTGACCCAAATCGGATCAACGCTCGTGAACCTGCCCATGGTTGAAGCGAAATACCTTGCCCCGAAGTCGTCCAATCCCGACTCCAAATCGTGTTCTTTGCCGGTGAATTTGTAATTGTTGCCGGAGGAGGAGCGGATGGCGCGTTCGCCGCCGAAGGGGTAAAAGTCGGAGTCGTCGAGGACAGGGACGGTGCCAACGGCGTCCGTAACGACGCGAGCGGTGCCCAGGTGGTCCGCGAAATAATAGTTCACAGCGTTGTTGAAATCGCGGCGAGCGATGCGCTTGCCGTTGAAGAAAACGTACTCGAAGAAGCTGGCGTTGTTTATGTTCCCGGCCAAGTCGGTTTCATCCAACGGGTCACTGCCCATGCCGTACCAGTAGAGTTTGCCGTTCGACTTCAGCACGCGCTTTCCGTCGCCGTCGTGACTATAGGTGACGGCCGCTGCAACGGTGAGTTGATTTTCAGCATTGTAGCTATACGTTGGAAATGGGCAGGGCGGAGTCGATTGTGAGAGTAGATTCCCCGCCTGGTCGATTTTGGAGCAACTTTGGAGCAAGCCAAGGATGGCTCAGAACTCGTAAGCGCAACCGAAGCAACGACTTGGCTTGAATTTCCGCCTGCTTTGCAAGCAGGGGGGCGCGGGTTCGAGTCCCGCCACGTCCACCAACCATCTCCCTGCACTTCAATCATTAGCTGAATGTGACGAAGATGCTACGCCGCCGCGTGGTGGGAAGAACGCCTAAATAGACTGTCAGGCCGTCACGCTCTTGAGAAGCGATTCCACCTGGTCCGCTTCTCGCAATTCTTCCATGGAAACTTTGTGAATCTGGGATACCTGAGGCGATTCCTTAATTGCGGTTATGCTGCGGGTGCAATCGACGGCAAGCTGGTCCCTCCAGCCAACTTCGCCGCTGACACCTTCTCTCCCCACTGGATATCCCATAGGGCCTGGCGCCATCCCCAGTTTCTTTTCTCCTAAGAAGGCGTAGGAAAAATTTATCCAAGACTCGACCGCTTTCCTTTTCTATGCTTGTTGGACGGACGCAATCTAGAATGCATTCGGCTGTGAGGACGCACGCGAGGTTGATTCAATGTCCGCGTGACCAAGAGGCAATTGCCCCGCATCAGCAGGCCGTAGCTAGTCGTGCGATGCTGAGCGCTTTCCCGGCCCCAGCAGCGCACGGCCCGGGAACACATCCGGCACGATCTTGCCTTCGTCGACGACTACGGTTCCTCCTACCACCAAATAGCGCACGCCCACACTCGGCTCCATGGGCTTCTCGAAAGTGGAGCGGTCCCTGATAGTTCCAGCATCGAACACAACGATGTCGGCGTCGGCGCCCTCTTGCAATCTGCCTTTTTGCCGTGCCGCGGGAGTCGAACGCTCCAGCATCTCCGCCGGCATGAGACTCATCTTTCGAAGAGCATCCTTCAGCGTGATCGTTCCCTTTTCGCGGACATATTGGGCCAGCACGCGCGAATAGGTTCCGGCGTTACGGGGATGGCCTTCGAGGCCATCGCTGGCGATCATCACCAGAGGGTGAGGGATCACTTTGTCTATTATTTCCTGCGTATTGTTGAAGATCACCACCCAGTGCGTCGTGCTGGAATTATGCAGTTCTTCGAAACGCTCCTTGGTGAAGCGCTCGCCCGTTTCGGGAAGCATCAGGTCGCCGTAGCCGATGCCCAATTTGTCCTGCCAGCCGGGGTTGAACAGCGCTGAGTTTATGGAAGTCATGCCTGCGATGTAGGGGTACGCCTCGGAGGTCACATCGAGGCCGCGGGCGCGCGCTCCTTCGACCATGGAGAGACACTCGAAAACGTCGCGCAGGCAGGTGCTGTTGATGTGCACGACATGCAGCGAAGCGCCCGTGATGGCAGCCGCTCCAATCACTTCGCTGATCTCCTCAACGGTGGGACCGGGCTCGACGCGGCCCGAGCTGCGCGCGTGCGTGTAGACCGGCACCCTCCGCTCGGCGGCGAGACGGAACATATCAATCACCTCCAGCCGAGTTGCTCCGGGCGTGTACTCGATCCCCATCCCGACGGCCAAGCCGCCAGCGCTAAACTCCGCGCGCAGGCGCTCCCGCATGCCCTCGATTTGTTCGCGCGTGGCGGGCTGATCGGTCGCGGGTCCGTTCTTAGGCAGGATGGCCCCGGCCGGCAGCGGCGCACCGAACACCAGAGCCCGCGCCGCGACATGGCTGGCCGAGGTGCCGTAGTGAATCAGCGAGTGGCCTTCTTTAGCTTTCAAAAACTTAGCGACGTCGGGCGCACCGATTTCCAACTCCAGTGCCATGGTGACGCCATCGAGCGCCTTGACGCGCTGGCTGGTGAGGTCCTGGCCGTGCTGGTGCAGGTCAATGAATCCGGGAGCGACCACCAGCCCGCTGGCATGGACGACACGGCGTCCGCTCAGCGCCTCGGACGAGATGCGGACAATCTTTCCGTCGCGGATGCCGACGTTGCGCACGGCATCCACGCCGGTTTCGGGATCCATAACGCGTCCGCCTTCCAGCACGAGATCGAACTGTTGTGCTGATACGATGGGGGTTAATAACGCCAGAAGAAAGAGAGAGAAAATCAACTTGCGCATGGTTATCTCCGTTTGACCAGCGATGATATCAGGATGAAGCTCCATTTGGAGCTTGCCGTCGATTGCCAGCGGGCCACTCGGAAATAATGGACATCCCGGAAGAAGGCGCTCCTAACGCCATCTCGGGCTCATTTTCATCCTCTCTGAGAGCCATGACTTACGCGTAAGACGGCCCTTTTCGGAGCAACTTTGGAGCAATCTAAGAAGGGCTTGAAACTTAAGAACTGCGACCAGGCGGCGACGCCATACTCTTGTGAACGGGACCACAATTAACAAACTTGACGACCATTTCTTTTCGCCTCATTGTTTCAACAAATGGTCGATAGAAAGACCGAAATCGAGCCGATTGACGGGACACCGAAAAAACGGATGTTCTTGTCAATTATCAATGACTACGATCTTAAGACCGGTCTCTGTGAGCTTGTGGACAACGCTCTTGATCTCTGGATGAACGGAGATCGCCGAATACCTCTTGTGGTCAGCGTTGATCTAGATACCGACCGACAACTGATTTCAGTTACCGACAACGCAGGCGGTGTCAGACGTGATGACCTTCGCGTGTTGATTGCGCCTGGCGAAAGCAAGAATGATATGGCTGCCGAAATCATCGGCATATTCGGAGTTGGCGGCAAGCGTGCGGGCATTGCGTTGGCGGAACATGTAACGATTCAGACTCGGTTTCTCGACGAAGAAAGCTCAGAATTGAACATCACGCAGGAATGGCTTCAAACCGAGGATTGGGACCTTCCGGCCTACGCGATACCTGAAATGGAGCCTGGCACAACACATGTTGAGATGTCATGTCTTAGAAGACCTCTGACGCTTAGAAACGTCGATGAGATACGCACACATTTCGGTGAAAAGAGCCGAGCTACGCGGACTTTCTCGATGAATTGCTGAACTGCGA
Source organism: Candidatus Dormiibacterota bacterium (assembly GCA_035602605.1). GTDB lineage: Bacteria > Acidobacteriota > Terriglobia > Acidiferrales > UBA7541 > DASQHY01. The sequence continues at coordinate 9,780 of DATNLZ010000059.1, read as the reverse complement.
GGTCGAAGCACGAAGGACTCGTTATCTGCGGGCGCGGCTGCAGCTAGCGCATTTTCCCTTTGCGAAAACCTTCGAGCAGTTCGATTTTGGTTTTCAGCCATCGCTGGATGATCGGCAGATTCGGGAGTTGCGTTCGCTGCGGTTCATTCACGAAGCCAGCAATGTGATTTTCTTGGGACCACCGGGAGTGGGGAAAACGCATTTGAGCGTGGCGCTGGCGGAAGAAGCGATCCGTTCGGGACTGGGTGCATATTTCATCACCGCACACGATCTGGCGGCGGATTTGGGGCGCGCGTATCGGGAAGGCCGGCTGGATCGCCGGATGCGCGTGTACCTGGCGCCGAAAGTTCTGGTGATCGACGAAGTGGGGTATCTACCGCTGGACGATCTAGGAGCGACGATTTTCTTTCAGCTGGTGAGCGCGCGATATGAACGTGGGAGCATCATTCTGACCTCGAACAAAAGCTACGGAGACTGGGGATCGATCTTCGGCGATTCGATCATCGCGACGGCGATTCTGGACCGGCTGCTGCATCACTCGACGACCATCAACATTCGCGGCGAGAGTTACCGGCTGAAGGATCGCCGTAAGGCCGGCCTGGTGCCGCCTCGAGGGCAGGAAGGGGCGGAGGCCGCGGCTCGTTCCTTGGCCTCGGACTCCGTTACGCCCAAAACGCGCCAAAAGACGGCGCTGGGCTCCACTCCGTCTGAGGCCAAGGAGGCCCATTCATGAAGTTCAGGGGTGGGGAATTTTCGACCGGTACAACGGGGAATTTTCAATCGGAATTGACATCTGGAACAAGAGGAGCGATGCCGCGCTGCTGAAAAGTATTGAGTACTTCGAGCAGGCGATTGCAAAGGATCCGAAGTTCGCCTTGGCTTACGCTGGGCTGGCCGACTCTTATGCTGTGCTGGGCTTCGAGGGCGGCCTCTCCCCAAGCGCAGCCTTTCCCCAAGCGAAGGCGGCCGTGGGGAAGGCCCTGGAGATTGATGACACGGTCGGCGAAGCGCATATGACCCTGGCAAGCATCCGATTGGATATCGACTGGGACTGGTCTGGCGCGGAGAAAGAGTACAAGCGAGCCATCGAACTCGACCCTAGTCATGGTATGGGTCATCAACGTTACGGGTTCTTCTTGAGAGCGATGGGTCGGAATGAAGAATGGCTCGCGGAGCGCCAGCGAGCAAATGAGTTGGATCCTGTCTCGCTCGTCCCGAGCGGCGGTGCGGATCGCTACGTTTCCAAGGTCCAATATGAACAAGCTATCGAGGTGACCCGGAAAACGCTCGAATTGTATCCGGATCGAAGTCACTCTCACCGAAGAAATCCAGGAAATGGCCAGACCTACCGTTCCTCAACCTTATACGGCGTGTAGGTTACGCAATTTGATCCCTGGGATCGCGGGCCGGCAGTTTGTCCTCGGTGTTAACGAAAATCCAAAGGACGGCGGAGAACAAAGTCACGACAGCTGCTGTCATGATCGCTTGATTCCAACCATAATGGGTGGCTACGTACGCGGTGATAATGGGAGACAGCCATCCCCCCAGGTTCCCGCAGGTGTTCATGAGACCCGAAAGGGAGCCCGCGTGCTCCCCACCAATATCGATGCAGGCGGCCCAAAAACTTACTGCCGCAAACATATTGAGCCCGGCCGCGGCAGCAAGCTGCAAGATACTCAAATAGGGAGTCGGGGTTTGTCCACCAAACCATAGAAAAAAGGCAGAGAGAACCATTCCAATCCACACGGATCGCTGCCGCCCGCGGCGCAATCCAAACCTGGCAACACATTTGTCGGAAAACCAGCCTCCGAGCGGAGACAAGAGGGCGATGGCAATGTAAGGCGTGGTAGCCCACAGACTGCCCTTCACAACCGAATATCCGCGAACCTTGGTCAGATAAATGAAAAACCAAGTATGATAGAAATAAATTGGAAACCCCTGGCAAAAATACCCGCTAATCAGAGCCCATACGGACTTACTTTTTAAAAGCATCGCCCAAGGCACTTTTGTAAGAGCCCGTTTGCCGATGTGCACGGTATCCATGTCTTCGCGGATGAGCGCCAGCTCGGCTGCATTAACGCCGCTATGCTCTTCGGGCCGGTCGGTGGTGAAGAAGTACCAAGTCGCGGCAAGGCAAAGTCCCAGAAATCCACAAACGTAAAAGGAAAACCGCCAGCCCCAGTGATAGATGAGCCATGCGATCAATACGCTGGTCGAGGCTCCACCGATTCCGATTCCCAGCAGGGTCAAACTACTGCCGAACCCTCGATGGGATGAACCGACCCAGTAGCTCACGATTTTGTTGTAGCACGGAGAGCTGGGTGCTTCTCCCACGCCAATCAGGAATCTTATAATTGCAAACGACCAAGCCACTCCAAACCATCGAGCTGTCGGAAGATTGGGTGCCAATGCGGTTGCAGCCGTGAAAATAGACCACCAAATAATCACGAAAACCAGAAGTCTGCGAGGGCCGAATTTGTCGCTCAGCCATCCGCCGGGAAGCTGGGTGAGCGCATACCCCAGCAGGAATGCACTGAGCACCCATCCCATCGTCTGAGCATCGAGGTGAAATTCTTCCTGGATCGACTTTCCGGCGAAGCTGAAGTTGAGGCGATCCAAGTACGTCAGAATTGCCGAAACCACAATGAGCGCCATGATGCGCGTTCGAACACGGCTAGCTTTGATGCCTGTCGTACCGAGCTTCGCGCCGTGCTCGGCCAGAACGGGAGGGTTCATGAATGCAACCGGTCTTTCCGACGTCGATTCGAACGCAGAGTTCTAGTCACAGCCAAGTGAGATACGCACCTTTGCTTTCGAATCGCGAGTTGCTACCAGACAAGCTTCAACCCTAATTGAATCTGGCGCGAAGCTGTGGTTGTGGAGTCGAGCAAACCCCCGGTTGAGATGCTGCTTCCGTCTTGCAGGAAAAGGCGATTGTTCCTGAGGGGAGCCTGGAAATTCGGATGATTGAAGATGTTGAAGAATTCGGCGCGAAATTGCGCGTTGAACCTCTCCGTGAATTTGGTGTTCTTGGACAGGGAGAGATCAAAGTTGATCAGGCCCGGCCCGTACAGTTGATTTCGCCCGGAATTGCCCAGTAAGTTCCGGCAGGTACCTGGGAACGACGGTCCAAAAACCTGGCAGCCGGTGAAGCCCGTGGGAGCTGTCGGGAGAGCGAAACAATTTACGTTGAGGTAGAAGGGGCTAGAGCCGTTTTTGAAATTGTGGTTGATCGGATCGCATCCAGGTAAGCGATCCGGAACGGCGGCACGTTCGATGTTGCGCTGACCGAGAGGGTCACCATCGATGCGTACGGTAAACGGTGTTCCGGTGCTGGCGGACACGATGCCCCCAAACTCCCATCCTCCAAGTATCCAGCGCAAACCGCCGGCCTTGGGCCCGGGAAGCTGCCAAAGATAATTGAGCACGAAGCTGTGGGCAACGTTGAAATCGCAGGGACCCTGCCGAGCGGACCTTTCAAACAAAATGAGCGCGCGAATGGAATTCAAGAACATATCGCCGACGGTCCCCGTCGTACCCGTGTCCAGGCACTTCCCCCAAGTATAGGAACCCTGTATTTGGAAACCGTGCTGCATACTCTTTTTGGATTGAGCCTGAAAGCCATGGTAGGTGGAGGCACCGTCAAAAATGAGCGGGCGGATTTCACCAACGTTGGGATCGATTCTGGTCCCGGTGCCCTTGGGCCAGTAAGGACGCCCTTGAAAGTGTCCTTCGGGCAAGACCATGTTGCTATCGTCAGCGGTATTGGAAAGATGCAAACTGCGCGAACCAACGTACCCGATCATGGCCATCCAAGAGGAAGTTATCTGGCGTTGGATGTTCAGGTTCCAGTTCATGGCATAACTGCGGTGAGGGGACTGCTCGACGTAGCGGCTGCGGAGCTGCCGCAGGTCCCTAAAGTTGAGGGAATTAAAGGCTCGATAAGTGGGGTTACCGCCTGCGACAGGACCGTTTGGGAACGTGCCGTTCAGGTTTGTCGATGTGCTGGCTTGGCGGTTGAAGGGAAAGCTTGAGGAGTTGTACTGCGTGTATACGTAAGGCAGCGGAAAAACATCGAAAATTCCGAAGCCGGCGCGGATCGCGGTTTTCCCGCTGCCAAAGGGATCCCAGGACAGGCCGATTCGTGGTTCGAAATTCTTGAGTGTCGGGTTATCCGCCCACAGGGTTTTCACCGGGACTTGCGTGCAGGCGGTTAAGCTCGCGGCGCAGTTCTGCAAGGATTGAACCACCCAAAAGCGATCGGCAGAGTCCGATGGGAGCGTCACCATTTCGTAGCGCAAGCCTAGGTTCAGAGTAAGGTTCGAGCGGGCGCGCCAATCGTCTTGCACATAGCCCCCGAAAAGACTTTGACGGCTTCCGGTTTCCGCAAGAGTGTCGGGATCAAGCGCGTTGAAGTTCGATGGGCGGTTCAGTAAAAAGTTATCGAGCGTGGTAAATTGGAAAAAACCATTCTGCCGGAACTTCCCCAGCAAGTTGTATTGCATGCGCTCGAACGCAAAGCCGAACTTGAACGAGTGAGTGCCGCGAACCCAGAAGGCATCGTCATTCAGCTGAATCGAGGTCCAAGCGTGATTAAAGAACGAAGGTGCGCCCAAACCTGCTGCTCCAGTCAGTCCGCCTTGCACGTTCAATTGAGGCACAAAAAAGCCCGAGCGAGGAACGGCTCTGAGAGAGGGATCCATTGCTACAGGATTAGGGGCGGTGACAGGCGTGTTGACAATGCCGAGGACGCGATTGTAGCCGGCCCGGAAGGAATTTACGAACGCGGAACTGAAGATATGAGTTTCTTCGGCGCTGACCATTTGCCTTCGTGAGTAAGCTTTGTGAATAGCATTGGCGAGGTCGTCAGGCTGAGTTTGGCGTGCCTGGTCAAACAAATAACTGTTGGCGAGACTGTCTTTTTCTCCGATTTTTTGATCCACTCGGGCACTCAAATAGTTCTCAGTCAGTACTTGAGGCGCGGAGACCGAGAGAGTTGCTAAGTCACCGTTCGCAGTCTTTCCGGTTAGAACGTTGCTCGAACGAGGCCACAGGTCCAGAGCTTTCCGGGCTGCGGGGTCTATGGTTAAGGTGTGTGCCACACACCCCGCTTGCTCCCCTGGAGTCGGGCACATTCGTCCGCTGCGGGCATTTTCGGACGGCACTGTAACCAGTAATGGGGTCGATACATTCTGGCGAACCCCCTCGTAATCCCCGAAGATAAAGGTTCTATCTTTAATGATAGCGCCGCCGCCGGAACCACCGAATTGGATGCGCCGGAACGGGGGTATTGGTTTAGAAGGATCATCAAAAAAGTTCTTAGCGTCAAAAATCTTGTCGCGATCGAAAAAGTACGCTCCTCCATGCATTTGGTTGGTGCCCGAGCGGGTGATCGCGTTGATGACCGCGCCGGAAGTCCTTCCATATTCCGCCGTGTAATTCGTGGTCAGAACGGTGAACTCTTGAATCGCGTCCACGCCCAAGTTGACACCCAGCACGCTGCCGGGCGCGCCATTGGAATAGTCGTTGATGTTGATTCCATTGATTCGGTAGGTGTTCTCGTTTGGGCGATGTCCATTGGCCGATAATTGGTTGCCGAAGCCGCGATTGCCGCGGTTTGAGCTGCTGCCGGTGGATGCCTGGGTTCGAATGCTGACGACACCAGGCTCGAGCGTCGCCAGGGTAGTCCAGTCTCGGCCGTTCAGGGGCAGCTCGCGAACCGTGGTGGAATCCACGTGCCCGCTCACCGTCGACGTTGACAGTTCGATGGTCGGAGTTCCGCCGCTCACAACGACTTTATCGGTCACCTGGCCCACTTGCAGAGTCACGTTCATCGCTTGTTCCGCGCCGACCGTGAGGTTGATACCCTGTTGCACCGCAGTGCTAAACCCCACAGCGGACACCGTGACCTCATATTCGCCGGGCAATAGGTTGGGCGCGGTGAAGAATCCATCGCTATTGGGATTGACCTCCCGAAGCGTGCCGGTCGCCACGTTTTTGATCGATACTTTGGCGTTCGCGATTGCAGCGCCCGAACTGTCGGTGATGAGTCCTGATAGCGTTGCGCCAGCCACCTGGGCAAGCGCTGTATTGCCCCCGCCAATGCCCAGCAGCAAGGCAAGAGTAAGCATAGCAATTGCGAAGCCGATCTTTTCGATTCTTATGAAAGTCATCACTGCTCCTAGTCTTGGAAATTGAAACAACTGTAAATTCAAGATTACCTTGGGATCAAATCCCCAAGCGCCCCAGCACGCGAAGTCCCCGCTTCACTCGTGCTTATAGGTAAATCATCCAAAGGGTTGTAAGACTGCGGACAAGATAATCCTTTTGCCCGAGTTGGCGAACCAATTCAATGCACTGAGGGTCAATTGTGAATAACGCAATTAAGTTTTTATAGTGAACAAGTTACGGCTGTCGATAACATGAAAACTTTGACCCCAACTGTATACCGGCGTTATACTCCCACCCCTCCGCCCTAGGAGAGCCATGACAGAGACTGCCACGTCGCAGAAACTCATTCGCTTTGGGGTTTTTGAAGTTGACCTTCGCGCCGGCGAGTTACGAAGGCAGGGGTTTAGGATCAAGCTTCAAGAACAGCCCTGTCAGATTCTTGGGATTCTGCTCGAACATCCCGGTGAATTGGTCACCCGGGAGCAGCTGCGAAACCGGCTTTGGGCCAGCGATACCTTTGTCGACTTTGACCATAGCCTGAATACCGCCGTTATGAGGCTCCGAGAGGCCCTCGGCGACTCCCGAGACAACCCACGTTTTATCGAAACGCTGCCGCGAAAGGGCTATCGATTCATTGCACCGGTTAACCAAGTCGCTGAACCGGGGTCGGAGCCCGCGCCACCCTCGTCTGTTGGTCCATCAGACATGAGTGCGATTTTGAGGGGCCCCGCGCGTGACCCGCGCGCGCTCGGTGAGCTGGCGGCTAGCAAGCCGCACTACAAAGGGTTTCATCCAAAGCGCGTCGCCGCGCTGATTGTTTTCGGGGCAACGGCAGCGGTGCTTCTGCTCAGTCTGAGCTGGCTTCGAACTCACAAGTTGCTGGTGAGCAAAGTCGAGGCGGGACACATAGAATCTTTGCTGGTGCTGCCGCTCGACAACCTCTCGGGGGACAAAGAACAAGAGTATTTTGCCGACGGGATGACCGATGAGCTGACTGCCAGTCTGGCAAAGATTCAGGCTTTGCGTGTGATCTCTCGTACCTCGGCAATGGCTTATAAAGGCACCCGCAAGCCCTTAGGGCGGATCGCCCGGGAGTTAAACGTCGACGCCGTGGTGGAAGGGACGGTCTTACGTTCCGGCAATCGCGTGCGCATCACCGCCAAATTGATTCAGGCGTCCACCGACCAGCACCTCTGGACCGAAACCTATGAGAGTGATGTTGGGAATATCCTTGCACTGCAAAGCCGCGTGGCGCGCGCAATCGCGGATGAGATCAGGATCAAGATCACACCGGAAGAACAGGTGCGGCTGGGCAAAAATCGCGCCGTCAAGGCTGGTGCCTACGAAGACTATCTCAAGGGGCGCTATTACTGGAATAAGAGAACCCAGGAGGGAATGAACAAGGCCATTGAATATTTCCAAGAAGCGATTGTGAAGGACCCGCAGTATGCTCTCGCATATGCTGGGATGGCCGACTGCTACGGGGTTATGGGTGCGGCGATTGTTGGTGCAGTGCCGTCGAAGGAGGCGGCCCCGAAGGCCGAAGCGGCGGCGCTGAAAGCATTGGCTATCGACAATACGCTCCCAGAAGCTCAAACATCCTTAGCGACGATGAGGTTCAACTACGATTGGGATTGGCCGGCGGCGGAAGGCGGTTTTAAACGCGCCCTGCAGCTCGATCCCAGGTACGCGACGGCCCACCAGCGGTATTCGTTGTACCTAATGGCGGTGGGACGCACTCAGGAAAGCGTGGCAGAAATTAGCCGTGCACGCGAGCTTGATCCTCTTTCCCTCAGCATTAACTTCAGTTTGGGTTGGAGACTCTACATGGCCCGCCAGTATGACCAAGCGATACAACAATTGCGCAACACCATCGAAATGAATCCCGATTTTGCGCTGGCGCATCGTGCACTTGGCCAAGCCTATGAACAGAAAAACGCGCATGCGCAAGCGATTTCCGAACTACAAAAGGCAGCGACGCTCTCCCATCGAAGCCCACTGATGTTGGCGGCTCTTGGGCGAGCCTATGCCGCGGCGGGAAATAGAACGCAAGCACACCAAGTGCTCAATGAGCTAAGCGCACAATCGAAGCGACACTATGTTTCGCCGTTTTACATGGCTGTAGTGTATGCCGGCCTGGGAGAAACGGACCGAACGATGGAATGGCTGGAAAAGGCTTTCGAAGACCGTTCAAACGGACTGGTATTCATCAAAGTTGATCCGGAATTTGACAGCATGCGGGCGCATCCGCGTTTCCAGGATTTGCTGCATCGAATTGGACTCCCGTTGTGAACTGAAAGTTGCGTAGTGGATCCGAACGCGGAGCTTCTACGCACAGCCAAATGAGTACACACCTTTGCTTTCGAATCCTGAATTGCTTCGAGAAAAGCTTCGGTTCTAATTGAATCTTGAGATTTCGCACAAACCGTGCCCCATTTTGTGCCTACTCTCAGCAGAAAAGCATCGCAAATGGTAGAAGTGGGGAGCGTCAAAAACGACCTATCGGCACGGAAAATCAACGCCGTAGCAAACTGTAGCATTCCGCGGGAAAACCGGACGCCGCAACTGTTAACCGAAGGGTTTCAAGTCAGTCTCCTGCCATCGCTGAGTGAGGAATTGTTCGACGGAAAGGTCAAATTCTCAGTCCTTGCGTGGTCCCAACCCGTTACAATGCAAGGTAGACATGGGACTGGCCAGACAAAGAAGACTCACAACATACAGAGAGCGCGCACTAGTCCGCAATCTCGCCAAAGGACTGAATGTGACCCAATCTGCCCTTGCTGCCGGGTACAGCGATAAACACCCAGGCCAATCAGGTTGGCAAGCTCTTGAAAGCATTCGTCATAAGATGCCGGAAGTCCTCGATGAGCATGGCCTGACCGATTGCGCGCTCATAGAAAAACATTTACTCCCGGCACTCGAAGCGCAAGAAACGAAGTTCGTGCAGAGAGGTGGCAAGATAACGGACCAAATGAATGTCGTTGCCTGGAGTGCTCGTTTGAGGGCTTTGGACCTGGTGTTCCGCCTCAAAGGCTCTTACGCACCAACAAAGCCTGACGGCTGAATTTTGGGACAAGTCGGACAGCAAAATGGGTGGGAATTGTTGGGAGCGGAATTGCATACGCTAAGGTCGTCGAGCAGTTTTTCGCACGCCCAGGCCCCAGCTAACCGTTGCCCACCCAATCTCCTTTTGGCGAGGACAGATGCAGCCCAATCGCAGTTGCGTTGCCGGTCAAATGGTGGCAGTAGATTACGCGCGCCCGAGACCGGAAGTCCCCCTGCCGCGATGTAATAACTATATCGTGGCCTGGCCGCCATGCTCGCCTCGTCAATACGCGCGAGCCGTGACGACTAACGTTTTCGGTGAATCCAATTTCCACCGGTGCCACTGCCCCAGCAGCCGGCAGGCATGGCGCTCGCTCACTACGTACTTTCCGCGCGCATGCTCTGGTCACCCACCAGGACTTAGCCCAACTTTCTCAGTTGGGCGCCTCTGAGCCTGTTAAGTGCCTTGGAATCAGTGGAGGCTATTAAAAGGTCTCCACCACAAATAGCCTCCTACCGGATGGTTGGTACCTCGATTTCGTAGCTCTGTTTTTGCCCGACCAG
>DATNLZ010000041.1:0-33780 GCA_035602605.1 Candidatus Dormiibacterota bacterium | reverse complement strand
CGATGGTTTTCTACGATGCTGAAGTAGCGATGCTCTTTGCCGTCTTTTTTGCGATTGTTGCTGCGCAGAAACATGCTGACGGCAGATTGCCAGAAGTCCGGTGGCTAAGGGAAGACACTTGGTCTCCACTCAACCGTTTTTTCAGACCGCGGCGATGGAAACACGCGACTTAACAACGAAAAATACCGCAAAAAAGCCGAAAAACGTCCGCAACTGGTCAAGTCGGGCTAAAAGTATCCTCCGCTGGCGTTTCCGGCGTTCGCAAGGGCAAATTCGGCGCAAGCGCCACTCTTTGCACTTGCAGACGTGCAATGAGTGGCTAATAATTCTGCGTTGAGCATTACGTCTTGAACGACGCGTCTTAACAACGCGCCATCCTGCAGTACGCTAGCTTTCACGCTATGATCTGTCCCCACTGCCAGACCCCTAATCCCGCGGGTGCGCAGAACTGCTCGGAGTGTGGCAGCGGAATTGTCTCCCTCGAGGAAGGCGCCACGCTCGAGCATCTCGACTCCACGTCTATTCCCGCTGGCGAAGATTTCGGACCGCGGTATCGCGTTGAATCCTTACTTGGTGCGGGGGGAATGGGAAAAGTCTATAAAGCTCACGACAAAGAGCTGGACCGCACCGTCGCCCTCAAAGTATTGCGCCCCGACTTGATGGCCGACCCGACGGCGCTGCAGCGTTTCAAACAAGAACTACTGCTCGCCAGCAAAATTTCCCATCCGAACATTCTGCGTATTCACGACCTGGGTGAATTTGCAGGCGTCAAATTCATTTCCATGGCTTACGTAGAGGGCGGTGATCTGCACCAGATCTTGAAGCAGGAAGGCCGGCTGCCCCCACAGCGAGCCGTGCGCCTCATGGAACAGCTATGCGAAGCGCTGGCTGCTGCACATGACGCGAATGTAATGCACCGCGATCTGAAGCCGCAAAACGTTCTGATAGACCGCAAAGATCGCGTATACGTCTCCGATTTCGGTTTAGCCAAGACCCTGGAGGCGAACCTGACGGGCATGACGCGAGCTGGAGCTGTGCTCGGAACTCCGTTGTACATGTCGCCGGAGCAGGTTGAAGGCAAGCCTGTCGACCAGCGAAGTGATATTTATGCTTTGGGATTGGTTTTGTACGAGATGCTGACAGGCGTGCTTCCATTCCAGGGCGATTCCACGTATCAAGTGATGTACCAGCGCGTACATCAGTTCCCCAAGAAACCGGAGCTGTTGAATCCGGACCTGCCGCCATATCTCTCACGCATTTGCTTGCGATGCCTGGACAAGGATCCGGCGATGCGCTATCAGAATGCTCGCGAAATTCTTGCCGACTTGCGCTCTGGAGTGGCTTCGAGTGGTCCGCGGGGCAAATGGATTGCCGGGCGCACGGTGAAGCGAGTTGGCTGGGCGCTCGCCGCAAGCCTGGTGATTCTGACGATTTTGGTAGTAACCGTACCTGCCATCAAGCGAGAGCTGGCACGCAGAAACAGTGCGATCTCTATTCAGAAATCCTTGGCCATCATGCCCTTTCAAATCGAAGCGCCGGTCGAAAAGTCCACGGTTACTTACGAGGCGCAAGGAATTGCCGAGGCTCTATCGGCAAAGCTTTCGCAGATGAAGGGTCTGCGTCTGGTTCCCGCCTCATCTCTCGAGAGAACTTCTAAGGATCCGCCGAAAGAAGTTGCGCGTGCTGCCGGCGCTGATCTGATGCTCGCAGCAACTATGGGACAGAGGGGGGAGAAGCGTTGGTTACGGGTAGAGTTAACCGAGCTGAAGACCGGCCGCACGGCATGGTCTGAAGAATTCTCGTGGGTTCCGCAGGACTTATTAACCCTGGAAGATCAGGTTTACAACAAGCTGCTCTCCGCCCTTGCTTTGAAACCAAGCAACGAGGAGCTCGCACGCGGCGCCACTCGCCCAACCGAAAACATTGAAGCGTATGACCTGTACCTTCGCGGGGGCGCCGCTATTAGGAACCAGCGCACCGTGGAGACTTTGCAAACCGCCATCTCCTTCTACGAACAAGCGCTGAAGAAAGATCCCAGCTTTGCGCTTGCCTATTCCGGGCTTTCTGACGCCTACATTTATATGTACGAGCGCAATAAAGACAGTTCATTGCCCGGGAAAGCCCTGGGAGCCGCGCTTCAAGCGCAGCAATTTGGGGAGAATCGGCCCGAGGTACATTTTTCACTTGGCAGCGTCTATCGGGTTACCGGAAAAACATCGGAATCCATTGCTGAGTTTAAGCGTGCGCTTGAGTTGGCGCCAAACTCGGACGAAGGATACCGCCGGCTCGGAAGCGCGTACAAGGCAGCGGGCCGCAAGCAAGAAGCGCTCATGGCCTACGAACGCGCCATAGCCATCAACCCTTACCTCTGGCTTAATTACTCGCAGCTTGGGACTGCGGCTCTGCAATTTGGAGACAACACCAAGGCTCTGGCAGCTTTTCAACGAGTGACCGAGCTCAACCCGAAAAGCTCAACGGGTTACAATAATATTGGAATTGTCTACTACCGCCAAGGCAAGTGGGACGCCAGCGTGCCGGCATTTCAGAAGGCCCTGGAGATTGAACCAACCTCCGCAGTTTATTCCAATCTGGGCACGGCCTATTTTTACCTGCGACGCTATGACGACGCCGTCAGAATGTTCGAAAAATCAGTAGAGCTGAACCCGGCGTCGGAGGCTCAGCTTGGCAATCTTGCAGACGCTTATCGCTGGTCCGGGCAAAGAGAGAAGGCTAGCGCGACGTACGAAAAAGCGATCGGGCTGGCCTATAAGGAGTTTCAGGTAAATTCGAGGGATGCCGTAACCTTGGGACACCTGGCGCTTTACTATGCAAAAAAGGGTGACACTGCCCGGGGGCTTGAGTTCATAAGAAGAGCGCTGGCAATCGACCCAAACGATGTTGGATTGTTCGATAAACAGGCGGTGATTTATGCCTTAGCGGGACGAACCGCGGAATCCCTCACATCTTTACACGAAGCGTTACAGCGAGGTTACCCGCTGGAGGAAGTAAAGAACGACCCGGAACTGAAAACGATTCAGGCACTTCCGGATTTCGCAAAGCTTGCAGCGATTAAGCCGGAAGCCAAGAAAAACTAGGCAACGTTACGTGCGTTCGTGAGCTTGCGACGAACCAGACCAAATGCCGCCAAACCGACGGAGATAAGCACGACCGATGCGGGTTCGGGAACCGTTGCAACGGCTGTAAAGGGTCCCATTGTCCGGCTGTTATCTCCTGGGGGCCAACCCTTTTCGCCAAGATTCATGAAGAAGTCCCCCCCATCCAGAATCCCCTTGAAAAAAAATCTCTGATCATTCAAGGTACCCCAACCAACACCCCAAAAAGCCATCGTGGCAGTGTTCGTGTCGGCGTCAAAAGTACACGAATGAAAGAGAAAAAGGTCAGAGCCGCTGACGTTACAAGGGCTCGGGTTAAAGCCCTGCAGGGTGACTGTTAATCCTGTCCAGCTGCTTCCGCTGCCGTTGCGGAAGGCTTCGGGACAGCTGGCGCCTCCGCCACCGACGGCATTAGCACTGAAGTTAAATATGCTTTGGACGATTTGAGGGGAAAATGCAGGGTCTGGTTGCCCTGGGCCAAAAGACGTGACTCCGCAGCCACCAGCATCGGTGGGAATCATGTCGGGATCAATGGGAACCGAGTCAGCCTTGGCGGTTCCACCTCCGACCAAAAGCATAATAAGAAGAAAAACGACGAAGGTTAGCTTCACACGTCCCCCCAAGCACAAACATCCCATGGAAGATGTTGCAAGTGTGAGACCAATGTCCGTTCACCAAATACGTACCTGTAGTTATTGATTCCATTGGTGTTTTAGGGTGGAGGCAAAGGGCCCCAAGCAACTCTTTTGCACACATTGGGACTGTCATTTCCTCCTAAGTCGTTTTAACGTGCATAGGTTGATGATCTTAAGATAGGCAATCATCCCCTCTAGACAAGCAGGAGGAGAAAGTGATCAGAATAATTCCGGCACGATGTGATACTTCATTCAAGGTAAGTGAAGGGCCACCAGGTGCTCGACGTGACGCTGCTAAAGACTTAACATGCTGACGACGCGGATGGCGGATGCGGTTTCCGGAGGTGTGCGCGGCAGTCCGTGATCGCAGCGAAGCCGGCACCCGTTCCAACGGATTGGTCACGAATAAGGCGGACGTTTTAAGGGGAGTCGAAACACTAAAGCCCACAGAGGAAGGCAAAACTCGCTACTCGGCCGAGGACCTCGTTATCCACGACTATGGCGACACCGCCGGTGTCGCATTTCCCCTTGTCGCCGAGACTCAACACAAGGACGCGCACCTTGAGAAAACGAACTATCGGAACACCGGTATATTTCTGCGGCGAAATGGAGTGTGGCAAGTGGTCGCGTGGCAATCGACCAAAACGGCGACGTCGAACACGGAAACCATTCGCTGAGCGCGCCTGTCTAGCGGTCTCGCCGCTGAGGAGTTTCTGGTGTGGCAGATCAGATTCATCAGTCAACCTTTCTACTTGCAGGCGCGCAACGAGTAGCTAATAATCCTGCGTGATCAGGCCATCCTGAACGACGGTAGTTTCACGCTATGATTTGTTCCCATTGCCAGACACCCAATCCCGCGGGTGCGCAAAACTGCTCGCAATGCGGCAGCGGGATGCTGCCTCTCGACGACGGCGCAACACTCGAACACCTGGATTCGACCTCGATTCCCGCGGGGGTCGATTTCGGCCCCCGCTATCATGTGGAATCAGTGTTGGGCTCCGGAGGCATGGGAAAAGTTTATAAGGTGCACGATCGGGAACTCGGTCGCATGGTGGCCATCAAGGTCTTACGCTCCGATGTAATTTCTCAGCCCGTAGCTCTGCAACGCTTTAAACAGGAGCTACTACTCGCCAGTAAGATTTCTCACACGAACATTCTGCGTATTCATGACCTGGGCGAATTTGCAGGCGTCAAATTTATTTCCATGGCCTACGTAGAGGGGGGAGACCTGACGCAGCTTTTGAAGCGGGAAGGGCGGCTGGCGCCGGAACGGGCCATAGGCATCATGGAGCAGCTGTGCAAAGCGCTGGCCGCTGCGCATGCGGCGCACATAATGCACCGCGACTTGAAACCGCAAAATATTCTGGTCGATCGCGACGACCACATCTATGTGTCCGATTTCGGATTGGCCAAGAGCCTAGAAGCGAACCTAGCTGGAGTGACTCGAACCGGTGTTGTTCTCGGAACGCCACACTATATGTCGCCGGAACAGGTCGAAGGCAAGCCTGTTGATCAGCGAAGCGATATCTACGCTCTGGGTTTGATTCTGTATGAGATGCTCACCGGCATACTTCCGTTCGCCGGTGATTCCACATATCAAGTGATGTACCAGCGCGTGCACCAGGTTCCCAAGAGACCGGAGCTGTTGAATCCCCAGTTACCGAGCTATCTCTCGCGCATCTGTCTGCGATGTCTGGAAAAAAATCCGGCAATACGCTACCAGACTGCTGACGATATCCTCGCCGACTTACGGGCCAAGCGCTCGTCCGGCAATACCCGAACCGTCCAAATCAATCTGCCGGTGCTAACACGGCGGACCTGGCTGATTGCTGCTGCCGCTGTGCTGGCCGCAGTCGTAGGGGCCCTCGGCATTCCTCAGGTGCGCCACTTTGTATTCGGCCGAAAAACCGGATCGCCGATCTCCGGAATCCCTCCGCTCAGCGACGGAAAATTTGTGGCGATCTTGCCGATTCGTGTCCTGGGTGATCAGGCCTCGTTGAACTACGTGGCGGATGGCTTAGTGGAGGCCCTGTCCGCTAAGCTCTTTCAACTTCGCGACCTGCACACCACGTCTCCATCCGAAATCCAGAAGGTCAGGCGAAGTAGTTCTATGGATGACATGGCCCGCCAGCTAGGAGTCAATCTCGTCGTTTCCGGAACCATTCAGGGCGGCGGTGATAAGCTCCGGGTGGTCACTTCACTGGACGATGTGACAAATGGCCGGCGTTTATGGACCCAGGAGTTTTCTGGTGTGCAACAAGATTTGCTCACGCTGGAAGACCAGATCTACGCGAAACTCGTTGAAGCGCTAGCGTTAAAGCCGAGTCCAGAAGAGGCGGCCCGCGGCGGCATGCATCCCACAGAAAACATAGAAGCCTATGACCTTTACCTGCGGGGCCGGAATGCCATGCGGGGGCAATTAGACGTTCGCAATGTGGAATCGGCCATCGGATATTTTGAAGCGGCAATAAAGAAGGATGCCGGATTTGCGCTCGCCTATACGGGATTGGCCGACGCCAGCCTCAGAATATATCGCGAGAAAAAGGACACCGTGTGGGCAGAAAAGGCTCTATCCGCTAGCCAGCAGGCGGCACGGCTTGACGACAATCTCGCCGAGGTGCATACCGCTCTCGGTAGCGTTTACAGCGCGACCGGCAAATCGGCTGGGGCCATTGCTGAATTGCAACGCGCACTTAAGCTGGCTCCGAACTCGGACGAGGGCTACCGACGGCTGGGCGATGCTTACCGAGCCAGTGGCCGGCGGGACGAAGCCATCCAAGCGTATCAAAAAGGGGTTGAAGTCAGTCCTTACTACTGGTTCAACTGGAACGCGCTCGGCACCGCGTATTACCGTTTCGGAGACAATCAAAAAGCGCTCCAGGCCTTCCAGCGCGTCACTGAACTGGAGCCCGGCAATGCCGCAGCTTACCGCAATATGGGTGCGGTTTACTTTCGGCAGGACAAATGGAGCGAGTGCATACCCACGTTTCAGAAATCGCTAGAGCTCGAAAAGCACAGCGTCACCTACTCCAACCTGGGCACGGCATACTTCTACCTGAAGCAATATGACGCGGCGGTCAAAAACTTTGAGAAGGCTTTGGAGATGAACCCGAACTATGAAACCGCAGTCGGGAATTTGGCGGACGCGTACCGCTGGTCGGGGCGGAAGCAAGAAGCGATGCCCATGTACGATAAGGCCATCATGCTAGCGTACAAGGACCTACAGGTGAACCCGCGCGCGGCCGCGACCATGGAACACCTCGCGCTATACTACGCGAAAAAAGGGGATTCAGAAAAAGCGCTCGAATTTATCCAACACGCGCGCTCCATCGAACCGCAGAACATCTCTCTATTGTACACCCAGGCTGTAGTGTACTGCTTGGCTGGCCGGGAAGCGGAATCTTTGGCCGCGCTAAACGAAGCTCTCCAGAAAGGTTATTCCCTCGAAGAAACCAAGAACGATCCGGAACTCGTCCCGCTGCAAAGGCTTCCGCAATTCGCCCAGCTGGTGAAGAACTTTTCTAAAAAAGGGAATTAACTTCGGGAATCGCGCCAGCCCGGGAACCTGCGTTTTGCTAACAATGCGACTAGTCCTACGGCAAGAAGCGTGAGCGTCCCGGGCTCAGGGACACTCGAAAACCCCGTCCCCGTCATAGTAAGTCCCACTGGCCAAGAGCCTCCCGGCGCTCTCACCCCGCCTGGTAGTACATCGTTCAGGTTGATTGTAAGGGTGTGGTTATTGGGGATGCCGTTGAAGATGCAACCGTCTGGGCAAGCATTGTAGAAAAGGGTAATCATGGTATTTTCGTTTTGAAATGACTTGGTGCACGGAGATGCAAACGGAGCCGGATCGCTGGGAGTTCCGCTACTGATACAGTTAATATCTTCTAATCTGAGACCGCTCGCGGGGAATACAAACAGCAACGAGTTCCAGGTTCCGCCGCTTTGGTTGGTAAACGTGAAGATCCCGCCGCCATCGGCACCCACGGTGAACTGGAAGGTTTCACCCGGCCCCACGGGATTTGGACACTCTACTTCGCAAAATGGGTCGCTGACGTCCATAAGCGGATCTATCGGGATGTTATCTGCGCGAACTAAGGCAGCCGACGCCATCAGTACAAAAGCAAGAAAAGGAGGGATCAAAAAACGCTTACGCCTCATCACACACCTCACGCTGTAGTAATCTATGGCACGCCGTGGGCCAATCAAAACGCCTCTTGGGTGTGCAGCTAAATTCCCTACAATCTATGATTTCCAAAAAACGATTGCAAACGTCAAAGGCTCAACGAGACAAAACTTGCAGTTTTTGTGCAACCAATTGGGCTGCACATGGTGCGCCCGGCCTCTCGTTTTGCTGCGCCCTCCTGCTGTTTAGAAGTGGAGGCGCAGGCCGAACTCCATCTGCCGGGGATCGTACGCCTGACCCCTGATTACCCCCCACTGGCTTTGCTGGCAGGTACTCGTATCGTTATCCAGGCAAGTGGTTGGATCGGACGGCTGGAAGTGATTGAAAAAGTTGCTCATCAGCGCGTAGAATCCGATCCCTACGTGTTCGCTGATCTTGGTCTCCTTGGTGAAGGACAGGTCCATATTCCAGCGCGGGAAGCCACGAATTCTGCCCGCGCCACCAGCGCTATGATCCACACCGAGCACCAGTCGGCGGAAGTGGCTGTACACTGCCTGGGGGTCGGCATAGGCATTCAAGCCAGTCGTGTTGCCACCGCTGCCGACACCGGTTCCGCTAACGGTTACGTTGCGGTGGGACGACATGCGTGGGATGGAACCAATCAGAATCGCATTCTCGTTCGTGCTGGTCGAGCAGCTGGACTCGCCAAAGGACTGGCAATCGCTGTTGACATCCACTTGCTGCGGGAAGCCGCTTTGCGCGGTGAACAGCGGCGCCAGGCCCCATCCTCCGAGGACGTGTCCGAGCACGCCCTGCTGCGACTTGAAGAACGGCAGGTGGTAGACCAAGCCGGAGTTGAACAGGAAAAGGATGTCGTAGGACTGCGGACCGTACATCGCCTGCAGGTCCCACGGATCGACGACCGTGTAGCCGCTGGTGGACTGGGTAGTAGCGCCGGTGCCGAGCGCCCGTCCCCAGGTGAAGTTGGCCAGCCCGGCGATACCGTGCCAGTCGCGGAGCCTCACGGTGCCGAACGCGGCGTGATAGTTGCCGTATCCGTTGCTCAGGCTCATGCCGACCGAGGTCACCTGGCTGCAGACCGGCGAACCCGCAGGGCACGCCGACGTCCCCGGGACGATGGAGTCGGGCAGGGTGCGCCCGAGCGTCCAGGATGCCTCACTCGATAGCGACGTCCAGAGCGAGTACGCCGCGCCGACCTGAAGGTTCGAAAACTGGCTCTTCGGGTTCTGCTTCTGCTGGTCTGCAGGGTTCCTGGGACTAGCGAGCGCAGCTGTGCAACTGCTGAAGCCGGCGCAGAACGCGGAGCTAGGACCGCCCATCGTCTGTTCAAAAAACGGTTGCGCCGGACCGGTGTACAGCCACAGTTGGCCAAGCGAGGTTTTACTCATGTTGTTGTTGGCGCATGTCGGGCCATTGAGCCCGCAGACCGACGTGTAGAGGGCGGCATAAGCCTCGGCGAAGCTCTGACCGGCTGCTGTGGTCATGTACGGCACCGCATTGATGTCCAGATCCACCAACTCGTGGCTGATCAGGCGCCCGACGTAGCCAACCTCCACGGAAATTTTGCTGGTCAGCTCGCGCTGGATGGTGAGGTCGAACGAATGGACCTTGGAGGGGCGGTAGCTTGGGTCAAGCGCCGAAGCGTCGCCCGATTTTGGGAAGTACGTCGTGTTGACGCAGCCAGCGCCCGAGCAGCCGCTAGTGCCGGGCAGGAAGGGTTGGGGTAGGGTTTGCGCCGCGGGGGGCAGAGGCGCCGCGAGACCATCGAGCCCCTGGCCAGCACCGATGCGGAACGCTGTGACCGGAGTAGCGCGACCGGTGCCGAGGCACTGGTTGCCACCTTGTGCGCTCGCTGCATTCACAGCCCCTTGGCAGGAAACCGCCTGCAATAAGCCCGGCGCCAGCAACGGAGTCAGGATATTGATGACGCCGTTCATACGGCCATAGGTAAGGCCCCAACCCCCACGCACTACCGTTTTGTTCTGACCGAAGAGCGACCCGAGAATACCGGTGTCAAACCGCGGGTTCCAGGCCCCAGAAATGCGCGGACTGAAGCCGCCATAGAACGGCTCGTAGGGATATTTGCGCCCACCGCCTACGTTTCTAATCGTGGCGAAGCCCAGGGTCGGGTTGTACACCTGCCCGGCCAGCGCGGCGCGCTTGCGGGACGCCAGGTAGTCCTCCGCGCGGATTGGGTTCCCGGCCGAATCCACCACCATGACCTGCTTGCCGTCCACCTCGTAGGGCGGCATTTCCAACTGGTATCCAAGCCCATAGGTGAGCGTGAAATTCGGTCTCATGTGCCAGGTGTCGCTGAAGTACACGTTATACGAGGGTGTGATGCTGTGGGCGATTACCGGGCTCCCGAACGGCTCGAGGGTCATATCGGGCGACTTGCGCGAGTACAGTGTTTGCGGCTGGGTCACAATGCCCAGCACCTGCGCGTAAAGGTTTCTCCAGTTGTTGGGGCTGCTGAAGCCTGCTGGTACGAAGCCGTTGATATTCAAGCCGCTGACTGCGCTCGAGCCAGCGGTGCTGGCACCGATCTGGTAAACATATGCGGCCATGATGCCCAGTCCATTGTCGTTACGCTGGTGGGCATTCCAGTTGCGCTGATACTGGCCACCAAACTGGAACAGGTGGTTGCCATGGATCAGCGTCAGGTCGTCCCGGAAGACGTGATCGTGACCATTCCAGTAGCGCTGGCGCGTGTCCTGGGTGCGCACGCAGTACGGGATCAACGCGTTGCACCCGATTATCCCGCCGGACGATCCTTCCCCTCCGATCTCCATCGCGCCGCCCAGGCCCGGTAACTGCGGCACAGCCGACGCCGTCGTCCACTCCCAGAAATTACGCAGGTAGTTATAGCGGAAGTCGTTGGTCAGATTGTGGCTGATATTGGTAGTTACGCCCACCACGAAGAACCAAGGCACCTGTGGCCGTTTCGACGTCGACGTCGCCACGCCGAACTTGCCGCCGAGCAGACCACCGACGTCGTACTGGTTGTTTGTAAACCGCTCGAGATGGTAATAGCGGTAGCTGGACATGAAATGCCAGTTAGCGCCAAAGTCGTGGTCGAGACGGACGACGCCAAAGTTGTCGTTCTGGGGTAGCTTCAGGCCGGTCAAGTAACCCTGTGTGTTGACGCCGTCGCCCGCGGCGCTCGACAAGTCATTGGGCAGCGGCATGTACTTGTCCCAGAGCTGTTTTACCAGGGGATTGAGACCAACACCGCGCGGATCGCACAGCTTGTTGGGACTGCTTGGACACGGCGCCGGTTGAATGGTCGCGCCCGTCACCGGATCGACGACGGGGAATGCGTTGATATTGTAAACCCCTTTGGGAGCGACCGTGTCGGTGATCAAGCCCAGGCGCAAGCGAGCTGAGGGCACACGCTTCAGAACTTGCGTGTTTTGCGGATAACGGCGGCCTTCGTAATTGGCGAAGACGTAGGTCCTGCCGCCCCAGAAGGAGGGTCCGACCGGTCCGCCGGCGGAAGCGCCGAAGCGATTGTAGTGGTTCGAGATCAACTTGGTTGAGGGGCTAAGCACCTTGCCCTGGGCGTCGAGCGTAGACGTATGGTTGTTGAGCCAGGTGTTCGCGCCAAAGTTGCTGCCCAGGTAATACTCGTAAACAGCCCCGTGCCAACTCTTGCCGCCGCGGCGGGTCACCAGCTGCACCTGTGCGCCGGAAGAGCCGTTGAAGTCGGCGGTTTGGTTAGAGACGTTGACCTTGAACTCCTCGATACTTTCCACCGGCGTGGGCATCACGCCCGTGGGTCCGCCACCGGTGGTGGTGGAGGCAAAGCTGGGAGTGTAGGTGTTCTGGGTGCCGTCCATGTCGCTGCTGTTGTTGCCGCCGTCGAGCTGGAAGGTGTTCTGGTCGCGGACGGCTCCGGCAACCGAACCGTTCGGCGAGATGGCCGGCTGCAGAGTCAGCAGGCTCGAAACATCGCGGCTCAGGTTGGGTAATTCCTGCAGGTTCTGGAAGCCGATGGTCGTTCCCACCGTGGCGTTCAGCGTCTGCAAGGTCGCGCCAGAGGCCTCCACCACGACCTGTTCGGTGGTCGAGCCCACCTTCAGAGCGGCATTGACCGTCAGTTGCTGACCGAGGCTTACCTCTTGCTGGGCAAATTTTGCCTGCGCGAAGCCGGCCTTCTCAACGGTGATGTCATAGGTGCCGGGATTGACGTTCACGAAAATATAGCGGCCGGCGTCGTTGGTCGTCGTCGCTTTGGTAGTGCCGGTCGTGTTGTCAATCAATGAGACCGTGGCGCCCCCGACAACCGCGCCTGTCGGGTCGGTAACCTGCCCGACAACGGTTCCCGACGAGGAGGCCTGTGCATAGATCGGGGCAGGAACCCAGACAGATCCCGACGCAGCTACGACCACATACAACAGAACCCAATAAATTCGCGTAGACTTGAGCATAAAATACCACCCCCACTCGCATTTTGGCAACCTTAGAAAGACCATTGCGAAAACTTGAGAGCTATATAGTGTTGGGAAGCCGCAATGTCAAGGAATTAGTAGATAGAATCTATTCGAATTACGGATTCGCGCGATAAGAGTTTCGCATTGGTTCACGGCGCTTAGCAGCGAAGGCGTGTGCAGTCGCCCCATCAGGACTGAAGTGGTGCATGGCGGAACGCGAGCGGGGTCGGCGCGCTCAAGGCTGTGAAAGTTCCACGGCTAGTTCGCGGATGCGGCGCAGGTCGAGTTTTCCGGTGCCGAGGACTGGCAGCGTGGGAATTTGGAAAAATTGGTTGGGACGCGGGACCCACAGATTGGGCAAATCGCAATCGCCAAGTTTTTCGACAATTTCCTTGAGGGCCGGCAGGGCGACAGTGTGAAGAACAACCAGACGCTCGCCCTTTTTGTCATCAGGAACGCCGGTAACCACAAAGGTTTGTTCGGTAATGCCGGCAAGCTCCTGCAGTTTTTCTTCCACGCGAATGTGCGGCACCATTTCGCCACCAATTTTGCTGAAGCGCGAGAGCCTGTCGGTGATGATGAGGAAGCCGTCTTCATCGATTTTGGCGATGTCACCGGTGTTGTACCAGCCATCGCGTAGGACTTCTGCGGTTTTACCGGGGCGGCCGAGATAGCCTTGCATAACGTTGGGTCCGCGCACCCAGAGGAGGCCCGACGCGCCGGGTGGCACCGGCTCGCCACTGTCGGGGTTGCGGATGCGCACGCTAACGCCCGGGAGGGGATGGCCGATGGAGCCGCGCTTGGCGCCTACTTGGCGAAAACCCGGGGCGCGGAAATCGTGGCGATTTACGCTTACGACGGGGGAGCACTCGGTACAGCCGTAACCTTCGACCGGACGCAAGCCAAACCGATCCTCAAACGCGGCGGCGACGCGATCCGGGAGCTTCTCGGCGCCTACGACCACATATTGCAGACTGCCAAAATCCTCGGGTGCGCAGCGACGCATGTACGCTTGGAGAAAAGTAGGGGTGGCGAGCAGAAACGTGAGGCCATAGTTACGAGTGAGCTCGGAGATGGCGGCCATGTCAAGCGGGTTGGGGTGATAAACGACTCCAACGCCAAGAACTGCCGGTAGCCAAAGAGTGACGGTGAATCCGAAGGAGTGAAAGAAAGGGAGCACGCCCAGAAGCCGATCGCGCTGGTCGAGCATAAAGGTTTGACCGACCTGCTCAATGTTTGATCCGATGTTGAAATGGCTGAGCATAACTCCTTTGGGGTCGCCGGTGCTGCCGCTAGAAAAGATTACGGTTGCCAGGTCGTCGAGTGATGGGCGCTTCGTATGGCCAAGGGAGCGCTCGAGCCACCGCGCAGGGAGTAAGAACGCCATCAGCAGCGAGACGAACTTCTCGGCGGGGCGCGGGGATTGGGCAATATTTTCGAGGAGAAGAGTGCGACCCGGCACGCGAAGCGGCACACGCGCGAGGAAAGCTTGCGAGGTGAGCACGGTTTCGAGCCTGCATTGCTTGGCACATGCAGCGAGAACTTCCTCTGAGGTGGTGTAATTCAAGTTGACGGGAATTTTTCCCAACATCAATGCGGCGAAATTTACGAGCGCGCCGCCGACCGAAGGAGGTAAGAGAATCCCGACAGATTGCTGGCCACTCCAGAACTCGCGGAGACGCCGTGCGAGAAAAACGGTGTGCGCGAGAGCGGTTCCGAAACGCAGCTGAGGCACCCGCGCATCGGCCATGGCAAAGCGCCACGGAAAGTGACGCGCCGTGGCGATAAACGCGCGATGCAGCAGGCGCATACTATGTTTGTGATGGCGAAAAGCTTCGGTGTGCAAGTTCTGAACGGCTTGGCGCACCTCGAAATGCGTGGCGATGGGCGGGAGCGGTGAGCCGAAGCTGACTGTGACGGGATAGGGAATGCGGCGGGGAAGCTTCCAGAAGAAGCGTCCCTTTTCAAAACTGAAAATGCTGCCCCAGACGCCGTCTAAATTGACAGGGATAATGGGGGCGTCAACTCCCTTCATGATTCGCTCGAAACCACGGCGGAAGGGAAGGAGATTGCCGATGCGGGTAATCTGGCCTTCGGCAAAAATGCAAACCACTTCGCCGGATCGGATGGCCTCGGCGGCATCGCGAAGGGAACGAAGCATGTCGCGCTGGCGAAGTTGCGAGGAAATGGGAATGACGCGCAGCATTTTTGCGACGGGCTTGATGAAAGGGTAGTCGTAAATATCTTTGAACATGATGAAGCGGATGGAGCGATCTGTGGCGGCGATGAGCAGGCAGGCGTCGACGAACGACATGTGATTGGAGACAAACAGCGCGCCGCCGCGCCCGGGCACATTGTCGCGGCCTTCCACGCGGATGCGATAAATCGAATGAGTGAGCATCCAGAGGATCAGGCGCAGCAGGGAATCGGGCAAGAGAAGGATCGCGGCAAAGGATGCGACCAGGGTCATCACCGCCCCGGCGAGGAAAATAGCAGGTGGATTGAGGCGAAGGCCACTTGCGAAAAGATAGTAAGCGCCGGCAGCCGCGAAGACGCCGACGAATGACAGAAGATTGGCGGCCGCGATTACGCCCCCTTTTTTCGACGGGTCCGGACGGTGTTGAATGAGTGCGTTAATGGGCACGGCGAAGAAACCGCCGAAGAAACCGAGCCAGGAAAGCAAAACCGCCGCATGCCAGAACCCCAGGCCGGGCCGAGCGACCAAGAAGCTAAAAACGGCCATGCCGATTGTGCCGAGAGGAATTAGGCCGTATTCAATCTTTCCTCCGGAAAGATATCCGGCTAAGAGGCTTCCGATGCCAATGCCAATTCCTACAGCAGCTTGTAGATAGCTGATTCGGTCTTCACTGGCATGGAAAACATCGTGGCCGTAAACGACAATCGTGAATTGAAGCAGGGCCGCGAGAAACCAAAGGTAAGTATTTCCGAGCACCGCCCAATTCAAAACGCGATCCTGGCCAATGAGGCGAAGTTGCGCTCTGAGGTCGCCGAAAGGATTCCAACGGAATGCTTTTTGTTCGTTAGCTGCGGGAACACGGGAGATACCGAAGCTGGTGCGGAGTCCGACGAGAGCAAAGCCTAACAGGACGGCTCCCGACCAAACCTGACGACCCTGAAAAGTCACCGCGAGAATGCCGGCGGCTATCGTGGCAGTAATCGCCGCAAGAAAAGTGCCGAGTTCTATGATGCCGTTGCCCCAGGAAAGCTCCTTTTCGGGCAGCAATTCTGGGAGCAGGCCGTACTTCGAAGGGCCGAACAGGGCGGCTTGCGAACTGAGGAGGAAGACAGCGGTTGCCTCCATGGGTAGGTTGCGCAAGGCGAGAGCGAGCAGGGCGAATGTCATGACGCAAAGTTCCATCAGTTTGGTGCCGATGGTGACTGTGCGCTTGCTGTAGCGGTCGGCGAGAAATCCGCCGGCCATCGAAAAGAAAATAAAAGGAAGAGCAAAGAGAGCACCGACGACCAGTATGAGCAGGTTGCGCTCTTGCTCAACCATGTCCATGGCGATGATCAAATAGATGACCAAGTATTTCAGGGCGTTATCGTTAAAGGCCCCTTGAAACTGTGTGGCGATAAGGCACCAGAAGCCGAAATGTTTGCGATCGGGGGAGGAATAACTGGGATGAGACGCAGTGTGCTCCACTTCAGCAGGGCTCAGCGGTACGGTAGTCATAAAAAGGATCTTGAATCTAACCCGAATCTAGTATGGCGCGAGTGTATCCATGGGCCGAATGCGCCGCAAGGCGAGGTTCGCAATGTTTGTAGTGAATGGCAAGGGCGTGCTATCGTTTTGAAATTGCGCCGGAGTGGCGGAACTGGCAGACGCGCCGGACTCAAAATCCGGTGGCCGCAAGGCCGTGTGGGTTCAAGTCCCTCCTCCGGCACTATCGTTTATATTGCCTTCAGCCGCGAGCAGTCGGGCCGATAATGAGAAACGCCATGCGTTTCTAGCTCCGCTCGCGGCACAACGTTGGGCGACCACATCAAGCGCCATCGCGGTAAGTTCACGGGCCGAAGGCCTGCGGAGCCGACAGAGTGATGAACTGGGTGTATTGGGCGCCCTTTGTGGCCGCGAGCCTTCACATCGTCGAGGAGTTCGTCTATCCGGGCGGCTTTGCGGCTTGGGATCGGCGGCATAGACCTGGCATCCGGAAAAACATCACCCCGCGGTTTCACGTGATCATCAATGGTCTGCTCTTGGTTGCTTGCTACGACGTGGGGGCGCTGCGTTCAAGTCCGATAGGTGTTGCGGCCTGGCTTACAGTGGTGACGTTGCTCTTTGCCAACGCAGTCTGGCATGTTATTGGCTCCGTCAAGACCCGGAGCTATTCGCCTGGTGTGTTCACTGGGTTGTTGCTGTACGTGCCCCTGACGGTTTATGGGTATGTGCGTTTTCTTCGCGCAGGGCAAGCGTCCATCACGACGGCGATCACCTCGTTTGTGGTTGGTGCGTCTTACCAGCTGTGGGTGGGGAGCGCGCTTCATAATTGGCGAGCCCGTCGGGTGAGGACGTGAGTTAGACGTATCGGCCACCCCTTCAAGTTGTTCGGGGAAGGCATCCACAAGGGCGGAACCAGAAGCTACAGACGGAACCAGGTGATGGCCGCATGGCGCAGTGGCCTATGCGCAGTGGAGTGACTCGACGCAAAGGGAACTAAAAAAGCGTTAAGTTATTTGCGGGAACCTGCCGAACCACAGTCGTGCGTCTCAGATCGTATACATACGTATGTCCCGGGTCGGCCCTCATCATGATCTTCACTTCGGTTTTGGCATTTTGGAGTCCTTCGACGGCCTCAATCCACTCAAATCCGTTGGGACCTTTTCTGAAGACATCATAAATGTCGCTCACGGCGCCTCCTAAAGGGGGGCTTCCGTCAGCTTAGGTATTATTGCCGCAATGAGCCAATCGGGTGGATCGAGCAATTTGGAGTAAGGGATTTCCCTGCTTTATCCCAGTGGCGGACACCCCTATGACTTTCCTCTCAATAGCGGTTGATCCAGGACCTCATCATGCTGGAGGCACACTTTAGGGAACTCCGCAAGCAAGAGTTCGTCATAATGCGAACGGCTCGTGTAGGGCTGCGTATCAGGCCATGTAGAGTCCCAGTCCCTCGTCCGGCCCCACCGCAAGATGTGGTCCCTGATGTTGTGTCCCAAACTTATCTTCTTGCCATCCCTAAGCATTGAGAGGATGATTGCTTCACTGGAGGGTTATTTCGTGACCCAGGCGGGATGATTTGAGATCGTAGGATGTGAGTCAGCATTCTCACCAATTTACATCTCATTACTTTCCCAGTACGATCCGCCATTGAGTCAGCCATCCCCCGAAATCCCTTCCGGAGTAGGGCGTCGGAGCAAGGTTTGCGGCCCAGGCGCACCTAGAGCCGAGTCAAAACTCTAAAGTGCTTTGTTCTAGCGCAACAACGCTGTTCAAGCTTGGTTCAGCAGGACTCGTTGATTTAGTAGGAGTATCGTCCTTCTGAGACGTTCCGCCAGAGGGAAAGGATATCCGCCAACGTGGTATATCGTTTAGTGAGTTGATTGCGTGCGATGCGGGTACCCGCGCCTGAACGATCAGCTAACGATAGGACGCTTAGGCGGATTTCAGGAAGCGGAGGTATTGCCCCGATGTCTCGCCGAATAGGTCTGTCCCGTCGTTTTGACAGGCCTGATCAACTGTTGGCTGGTCTCACCAGCGAACAATCGAAAGCGATTCTCAAGCACGGTCGCCCCATAAAGCTGGGACGAGGAGACGTTCTTTTTCGTCAGGATGATCGCGCCACGACGTTTTTCCAGCTTGTTAGCGGAAGAATGAGGCTTTGCCAGGCCACCGCCGGAGGTAATCAGGTTTTACTTAGACTTATTGGCAACGGACACGTCTTTGGCCTTCGATCGCTCAACGGCGGGGGGCCCTATCATTTCTCTGCGCAAGCCATACGACCGAGCGAAGCTATTGCGTGGAAGAGCGATTTCATATCGGGCCTTTTGGAAGACATTCCGCAACTGGTGTCGAATCTGTTCTCCGTGATGCTCGATCGGGCTGATGAGTATCAAGTGCGCCTGCGAGACCTGATAACCTTGCCAATCGAGAAGAGGCTCGCTCGAACCGTACTACAACTGGCCGATGAATTCGGACAAAGATCGGGGAACGCTACGGTTATCGATGGCGGCTTCACACTGAAGGACCTGGCGGAGATCACCGGTACGACGCTGTTCACAGCCAGCCGCGTCACGAGCAATTGGGAGCGCACCCGCATCGTCAAGAAAGAGCGCGGAGCGCTGACGTTGCGGAATCTACCTCGTCTCCAGGCAATAGCGGAGTGAAGCCGGCCGGAAAGCGCGACACTCTCAAGTTGTACAGTTTCTTCGTAACTCGGACACCTACTAACGATTACGGTCAAAGATATCCCCCACCTTTGTCTGCTTCGACGCGCAGGGTTTTCTCTGGTAAGCTAAATCGCGTCTATGATCCGCTTACGGTCGGCGCGAATTCGGTTGGCAATTCGTCTGGAAGCCTTTTTATTCATCTCTTTAGGATTGGGCCTGTTGAGTGCGCCGGCCCGAGCCAAATCGAAGTTTGCCAAGGTTCGCGGGAGGGTCGAAAGCGAAATCCAGTCCAGCGCCGCTGATGTGGCGGTTGCGTTCCGTACACTCGATGGTCGCCATGAAGTGTTGATCCAGCCAGACCTCTCTTTTCACGCTGCTAGTACCATGAAAATCCCAGTAATGATTGAATTGTTTCAACAGGTACACGACAAGAACCTGCGTCTGCACGACGAGCTGCCAGTGAAAAACGAATTTAAGAGTATTGTGGACGGGAGCAGCTATTCACTGACGGCCAGCGACGATTCAGAGAGCGATCTCTACAAAGCTGTGGGTCAGACGCGTACGCTCGCACAATTGTGCGAAGCCATGATTACGGTGAGCAGCAATTTGGCAACCAATCTGCTAATCGAAAAATTAGGCGTTGAGAATATTCGTGCGCGGGTGGTTTCACTCCACGCCGATGGGATGAGTCTTCTTCGGGGCGTCGAGGACGGCAAGGCTTACGAAAAAGGACTCAATAACACGACAACGGCGCGCGGGCTGCTTGTGCTTCTGCGGGCTATCGCGGAGAAGAAAGCGGTGGACAAGCCTTCCGCGTGCGAAATGATCGAAATACTGAAGCGGCAGAAATTTCATGAAGCGATTCCCGCGGGGCTACCGCCTGGAGTTGTTGTCGCCCATAAAACCGGCGAAATCACAAAAATACATCACGATGCGGCGATTGTTTACGCTAAGAAGCCCTTTATCCTGGTGATTTTGGTTCGCGGTATCGCGGACCCGAAACAAAGCTCCGGGCTGATGGCCAGGATTACGACGCTACTGTATGACGCCAGCCAATAGAGGGTAGCGATACAGATAAGCACCTTCGACCAGGAAAATCTTTGGCATACGGAGTCAGGGGGTAGTAATCTGAAGTACATATTGCGCAGGTCCAGCCAACTTGAAGTAATGAGAATGAATCATACTTTTCGGAGGTGTCGCATGAAACGAATGTCTCTAGGTCTGGTCCTTGCGGTGGTTGGCGGTCTGGTTGCCGCAGCCGTGCCGGCGTCGGCCGATACGCTTGAACTGAGGGATGGACGGGTGATCAACGGACGCTTCATGGGTGGCACGGCAGCCCAGTTGCGCTTTGAATCGAGCGGAAGCATCGAGTCCTACTCCGTAGAGCAAATCGTGGCGCTAAGTTTTACGGGAACCGGCAATTCCGGCAATACGGCCAATACCTACAATGCGCCTGCGCCCACGCTGGCACCGGGCCATCGTTCATCCACGAACTCGGTGTCGTCCGGTGAGTCGCAACGAGTGATCATCCCAGCAGGAACAACCTTGTTGGTGCGCATGATAGACAGCGTGGATTCGAGTAAAAATCATGTGGGCGACAAGTTTCACGCCAGCCTGGAAAATGACCTGATTGTGGACAATATCCTCGTGGCGCGCCGCGGTACCGATCTCTACGGCCGTCTGGCCGAAGCGAAAGAAGCGGGGCACGTATCAGGTAGCGCGGATCTTAAGCTCGAGTTAACTGACATGGCGATTGATCATCGTAGTTATCCGATTATGACGGGCGAGTATGAAGCCAAAGGCAAAGGCCGCGGCGAGAACACGGCGAAAAAGGTTGGGGGAGGGGCGGCTGTCGGCGCCATCATTGGCGCGATTGCCGGCGGCGGTAAAGGCGCAGCGATTGGTGCGGGGGTTGGCGGTGGTGCTGGTGCGGCCGTCAACGTAATGACTCGCGGGCAGCAAGTGCGCGTTCCGAGCGAAACCTTGCTCGAATTCCGGCTCACTCAGCCTGTTTCTGTTGTTTCTACCAACCGCTAGAAACCCTTAGTTCTATTGGCGGGCCGAGATCGTGCACAGCGAAGCATCCGGCCCGCAGTTGTGCCTTAGAGGTAACATCCCATGAAGAATTTTCTTGCCCCCAGAGGGGTTGATGAATAAGATAACCCGGTCGTACGAGTAAACCCAACGTGCCAAAAGAAAAACCTAAAGTTAATATCGGTGAAGTTATCCGAAGCTATCGGGGTCAACGCGGACTCTCTCAAGGTGACATCGAGCGGCGAACGGGGTTGCTCCGATGCTATCTGTCGCGAGTCGAGAATGGCCACACCGTTCCCTCGCTCGAAACGCTGGCGAAGATTGCTGAGGCCATGGATATCAGCCTGGCCGATTTCTTCCCAGGCACGGAAACGCCCCGCGACCGCGACACGCAGAAAATGCTGGGCGAGCTGTCGGACGACGAAATCCGATTCCTCTCTGAAATCAAAAAGTACAGCACCACTCTTTCCGATGGCGACAAACGACTGGTTCTCGCCATGATTCGCAAGATGGCGACGCTGTTACCTCCACCTCCGCGTAGAGTGATTCAGCGGCGAGCCGCTGTTTAGCAATCGCTTGACGCGAGGCCCAATCTCAGCACCAATTCACTGTTTGTTGTGAGTCCCACAGCCAACCAATGACACCTTCAGATTAGCTATCTTTGCGAGCGGCTGCCGCCGTGGAGAAGCGGGTTATTTCTACGACTGTGCGGAATACACGGCCGCGACCAATGAGCATGTCTCGAGATTTGGCTTCGACATCAAAGACAAGGAATCGCCCAACCAGTTGGGTGAGGCGGGCAGTGGCAACAACGAGGGTGCCTGTGGGAACGGCCTTGAGATGATCCACCTCGATGCGCGTCCCGACGGTAATAGTGTTTGGCGGTAGTGAGGGCTGCACCGCTTGCGCTGCGGCAACTTCCATCATGCCCACCATCGCCGGGGTAGAAAGCACATCCGGCAATCGAGGATCGTATGCCGCGATGGTCCACTCGCGAGGAATGGAACGCTCGACACGTCCTTCAAGGCCAATGGGCAAGGAATTCTGGGAATTCGCCGAATCTGGTGTCACGACGTTTGCATACCGCGCGGCGGGGTATCGCGCAATGCCGGCGCGAGCTTTAGGAGGCTGGAAGCAACTTCGCCAATCGTCACACCGAACTGGGCCCACAAGCGCCGTTTGAGGCTGCGGTAATCTTGCGTGCCACTGAAGACGTCGCCCATCAATTCGCGGAAGGTGGCGCTCCGTTGTACGAATTGAATCATTCGCGTAGCTACGGCGCCCCCTAAAAAGCGCCCGCGGTAAAAGCGTCGCGCCACACGGGTAGCAAATTCCAAGTCGGCCGAGAAATCGGCGCGCACGCGTGCGGGATATTCTTCGGGGCGTCCCTCGGCAAGAGCTTGTCCGAGCAAATCGCCGGAGCGGAGAGCGTAGTACAAGCCTTCCCCGGTTATCGGGTCGACCCACGCCGCGGCATCTCCTACCAGCGCCCAGTTTTCCCCAACAACCCGGCGCGCGCTCAGCGTTTGAGGCTGCGGCGATGGGAGAACGTGGCTGTAGAACCGCGCACCGTCAGGCGAGAGGCTCTCCTGCCTCATGAACTCATTCAAATGATTGCGGAGTTCCTGGCTGGTGTGACGAGCCATGCTCCCGCAAATTCCCACGGAAAGATGGTCACATCGGGGGAAAGACCAGAGGTAGCCTTCGAATCGACGCAAGAACTTGACCTTAATTCCGGCGGCCTGCGCGGGCACGAAGTACCCTAGGGTCATCTCGAGGTCTTCAGGCTTGAGTGGGTGCGTATCGGGGAGCAGGGTATTTCGCGCGCCCGAAGCAATTACCACGAAATCGGCAAAATGTTCACCACCGCGTTCGCCGCTGGCGATTTGTAAGCGGACCCGGTGGCCTTTGATGTTGGCTTGCTTATCGGGTCTCGTGTCAATCTTTGTGTCGACCTGGGTGACCCTCGAACGCAGGACACGGCACCCCGCCGCACTAGCGCGGTCCAGCAGCAGGCCGTTTAGAACTGCTCGCGAATAAACCACGATGGGCTGTTCCATCGGCAACAGTGCGCGGTGTCCACCGCTGCTGATCAGTTCAATGGTGTAAATGAGTTTTTTCGGGTGGGGTCCGTCGAGAAGAAAGGGGTAAGCTTGAATCGCCTTGTGGGTAAGCCCGCCGCCGCACGGTTTTTCCCACGCCAGGTGCTCGTCAAACAGGGTGACATCAAATCCTGCGCGCGCGAGTCGCTCTCCGCAGACCGCACCTGAAGGCCCTCCCCCGACTATAGCAATCTTACGCATCAGATCCTTCATTCAACTAAGAGCAGAGCAAAATAGTACTCTATTAAAGAGGCCACTGTTCCGGCACCAGTGGGCAGGGTCCGTAGGGCCATCACTTTTTTTCTAGGTTCTCAGCGACAGAAGCGGGGACTGCTTAACTCAGGGGAAGCACAGCCGCGAGAAACCACGCCAGTAGTATAGCACCAAAAATAGCCGTTGCTGCGGGCGAGCCGGTCCGCCGGTACACGGCGGCCATTCCCAGATACTGGAGGAGTGAAAACAGAGCTAGGAACACAGCCAGCAAGATGATCAGCAATTGGTTGTTGTGAAACGTAAGGAAGGCAAGCACGAGTGTTACCCACAGAAGAAAGCGGAAGGTCGCAAACCGCATTAAGCGGCTGACACGGCGCTGAGATACAATCGGCCCCAGGAGAATTTGCTCGGCCAAACAGTACGGGAAGCAAGCGAGGATCAGTGTTACGAAACGAGGCCATCGCGCCGCATTCATCCATACGCCGCCCAGCCGCCAGCTCAACCAGGCGCCGAGGCCTAGAACGATGGTGAACGATAAAATCACGCCGATAAGCCAGGATGCTCCGCTGGCGGCGAGCTTTCTCGCCAGGCCGTCGCGCAAGACGAACAGGAGATAAAAGCCGGCTAGCAAGAAGAAGCTACCGAGATAGTCACCGGTTACAATTCTCAGCGGTCGTAAAAGAATCCAGAAATTCAATATTGCGACGGCCAGTGCCGATGCCATGGCGATGTGTCCCAGCGGGAGCAAGAGGCGCCTGCGAGCAGATTCTTGCTCCGGCGCTGACGGCAGGCCCGATTGAGCAAGCACCGGCAGCACCATAGTTGCCAGCGTTGTTGCGACTAGAGGGAATAGAGCAAAAATACCGGCGATACCTAAAGCTCCGCCGAGAGCTGGGTCGCCGAGCGGCAGTGGCGCGTCGCTCTGTTGCGGATCACGACTTATGCGCAGAATCTCGCGAGTCCATTCCCGACTTCGACGGCTTACGCGGGGGTCCCATAGAATTCCCACATGCGTGGTAAAGGGGATGAGCTTCCACTCGGCGTGGCGCGCGGACGACCGCTCAGCATTGCCACCCGATTCTGACTCGCCGGCCGATCTCCGGACGGTGCCTTCTGCGAGTTTAATAAGCGCGCGATCGGCCTCGGCCGTGGCTGAGGGTTCGAGCCCACCGCGAAGTACCAGCAAATGTTGGGGAAGAATTTGCGGCATGGAATAGAGGAGAAACTGAGGGGGAATATTGGGCACGGGACTCATCGGTGCCGGCGAGAGGGCGATGGTCCCAGCAGCGGCGAAGCGATCTGCAAGGCGAATCGCGATTGCGCCTCCCATCGAGTAGCCGGCGAGTACTGTTCGCGATGGAGAAATCTCGGCGTGGTCGGTTAAGTAGAGGAGGAGACTGGCAGCGCAGGATTCTGCTCGAGGAAAAGAAAACGGTTGCAAATTGTCCCCGTGTCCGGGAAGGTCGGGCAAGAATACGCGAATACCAATGGCGGCGAGCTGTTCGCCGTAGGGATCCATGGCGCGGCGGTTCCCGGCGAATCCATGGAGCACCACGGCAAAGCCCTCTGGAGATCTACCCCTGCGTTCGAGAATTGTTACCGGTAGTTTACAGTCGCTCGCATCAACTATGGTTTCCCGCTCGGAAATGTCACCACGCCGTGAAAGCCGCGCGCCGATCGACAACAAACTCAATCCGGCCAACGCCAGGAGCACTTCGCGGCGTCTCATAGGTGACGGTGATGCGCATGATAAGATGGAGATACGCGCAGAGGGAAATCCGAACGGCGGTGATGGTTGAAGATGATGGCGTTGCGAAATCTTACGGATTCTGACAAGGAGTTCAGTGGGCCAGGTAATGTCACAACAGGAAGCGATTCTCTACGCGGCGGGTGAAAAACGCAACGGGCGTCGCGTTGTGTTCACCAACGGATGTTTCGACTTGCTTCATCCGGGGCATATTCGCTGCCTGGAGCAAACGAGATCCCTTGGAGATTTGCTGATCGTAGGCATCAATAGCGACGCCAGCGTGCGCGCGATCAAGGGAGCAGATCGGCCCCTTGTATCCGAGGATGAACGCGCCGAAATTCTTGCGGCGCTTGCCGCCGTTGATGCCGTCGTGATTTTTCATGAACTAAGTCCGCAAGAGCTCATCGCGCGCGTCTTGCCTGATGTGCTGGTGAAGGGCGCAGATTGGGGCTCGGGGGAAATTGTAGGTCGCCACGAGGTCGAGGCCGCTGGCGGTGTGGTGACGTCGGTCCCTATAGTGCCGGGATATTCAACATCGGGAATTCTGGCGCGTATTCGAAGCGTGAGTTCACGCGGACAAAACCTTTCTGCGTCTCACTCGCCCCGCAAATCATGATTCTGCCTGCCGTATCAGAGCTGCTGGCACGGATTGCGCGCCACCCGGCCGTAGAAAAAGCTTTTGGAGCACTGCGCCAAAATTCTCCTCAACAAACGCTGGCAGGGCTTAACGATCCCGCTAAGGCGCTTGTGGCCGCGCACGCCGTCGGAGTGTTGCGTCGTCCCGTAATACTTCTAGTGAAGTCGAATGAGCGGGCTGAAGATCTGCTAGAGTCGGTCAGTTATTTTTGCCACGCGGTAGCCGGACCGATCACGCAAGTGGCTATGTTACCGGCGCTCGACGTCTTGCCTTGGCAAGGGCTTTCACCACACGCCGAAATTCTTGAAACCCGCGCAGACACACTGTGGCGACTCTCGAGCGGCATCATCCACGTTTTGATCGTCTCGCTCCCTGCGGCACTTTTGCGTCTGCGCGAAGCCGAATTTTACCGGGGCTTGGGGCGCACTCTCGAGCGCGATTCGGTAGTCGAGCTTGATGAGCTTCTCATGCATCTCGCTGCGGTTGGTTACGAGCGCGTGGAGACTGCGGAGATGCCCGGCCAATTCGCCGCGCGCGGAGGAATCGTCGATGTGTTTTCGCCGGAAGCGATGCACCCGGTGCGTCTCGAACTGTTTGGGGACACCGTCGAGTCCTTGCGTGAGTATGACCCGGCATCGCAGCGTTCGATTTCCCCGGTAATTCGGGCTACGTTTGTTCCGCTCACGGAATTCCCGCGACGGCGCGAAGTTCTCGAGCGCGTTTATGCTCACGCGTCGCCCGATGCTGCCGAGCGAGAACTGCGCGAAGCGGCCGCGCTGCCGGGCTGGGAATTCGAGGCCGCGCGCCTGGATCCTGGTGCCACGAATATTCTTCAACTTTGCTGCGGTTCGTCTGCGCCGCTGGTTGTACTCGATGAACCAGACGCACTCGAGAGCGCTAGCTCCGAATTCTTTGCGAATATGAGCAGGGCCTCTTCGGAAGCCGAAACCGAAGACGCTGCTGGATACGAAACTCTATTCTTCTCCGAGACTCAATGGAAGGAGCTTTTCGACTCTCACCAGCGCCTCGCGCTTGAGCACTTGCATCTTCGGCAGTCTGAACCCGCCGAAGAGATGCCGGTGCAAGCGACACAGAAGTTTCATGGCAACGTACCCGGCTTCATGAGCGAAGTGCGCGCGCGGTTAACCGCAGACGATCAGGTGATGGTTTCCGCCGGGAGCACGGGGGAGCTAGAGCGATTAGCGGATCTCTGCCGCGACTACGAACTTCCTTATTTGTTAGGCGAACTGGAGGACAGCGCAACCGGTGTGCGGCTTACCGATGATTCCAGCGCCGGCACCGTTTCAGTAGTGGTCCTGACACGCGCTCCGTTAACCGAAGGAGTGGCTTTTCCAGACAGCAAGCTAGTCATTTATGGAACAGCTGACCTCTTCGAAGTTTTACCCGCCGAGAGACCCAAGCGTCGCGCCAAAACCGCGGGTTTCTTCAGCGACTTCTCCGAACTGAAGCCCGGGGACTACGTTGTACACATTGACCACGGAATCGGTCAATTCGAAGGCCTGCGCAACCTGGAATCGGAAGGTGCGCGCGGCGAATTCATGACCTTGCGCTACGCCGATGATGCCCGACTGTATGTGCCGCTCGAGCGCATGGATCTGGTCCAGATTTATCACACCGTGGAAGGAGCGGCGCCACCGCTCGACAAGCTTGGAGGCACGGCTTGGGTTGCGCGCAAGAGCCGCGTGCGCAAGTCGCTTGCGGATATGGCCGAGCAACTCATCAAGCTTTATGCGGAAAGAAAATCGGCCACCGGATTTACATTTGCCCCTGACGGCAACTGGCAGCGCGAATTCGAAGATGCCTTTCCCTTCGATGAAACGCCCGACCAGGCCAATGCCATTGCTGACGTCAAGCGTGACATGGAGCGGCCGCTGCCGATGGATCGATTGTTATGCGGAGACGTGGGCTACGGCAAAACCGAAGTAGCCATGCGCGCGGCCTTTAAAGCGGTTGCGGATTCGAAACAAGTAGCCGTGCTGGCACCCACCACCGTGCTGGTATTCCAGCATTACGAAACCTTTCGCAGGCGTTTTGCAGCCTTTCCCATTCGCATCGAGATGCTCAGCCGCTTTCGGACCCCCCGTGAGCAAAAAGAAATTCTCGCGGCCATCGAGGCCGGTAAAGTCGATGTCGTCATCGGAACGCATCGCCTGATATCCAAAGACGTACGTTTTCAGGACCTGGGTTTGCTGGTCATTGACGAAGAGCAGCGCTTCGGAGTGGCTCACAAAGAGCGCCTGAAGGAAATGAAAAAAGACGTCGATGCGCTCTCTCTTTCCGCGACGCCCATTCCGCGCACCCTGCACATGTCACTCGCCGGGCTGCGCGATATGTCGGTTATCGAGACACCACCGCGAGATCGTCTGGCCATTCAAACCGTGGTCGCTCCGTTTCAGGAAGCCCTGGTGCAGCGGGCTATTCGGGAAGAGCTGCTTCGCAAAGGACAAGTGTTTTTCATCCACAACCGCGTGCAATCCATTTATTCCCTGGCGGGTCTTCTGCAGAAGCTCGTCCCCGAGGCCCGCATCGTAGTTGCGCATGGCCAAATGAACGAGCGCGATCTCGAGAGCGCGATGATCAAATTTGTCAAAGACGAAGCCGACGTACTTGTCTCCACCACCATTGTTGAAAATGGGCTGGACATCCCGCGAGCCAATACCATCATTATTAACCGAGCCGATCGCTTTGGGCTCGGTGAGCTCTACCAGCTTCGCGGACGTGTCGGCCGGTCGAACCAGCGCGCGTATGCGTATCTTCTGGTTCCTCCCGAAGGCTCGCTTTCCGATTTGGCGCGGCGGCGACTGTCTGCTCTTAAGGAATTCAGCGAACTGGGCGCTGGCTTTCGGATTGCCGCACTCGATCTGGAATTGCGTGGCGCGGGCAATCTTCTCGGCCGCCAACAGCACGGGCACATCAACGCGATCGGTTTCGATCTTTATTGCCAGATGTTGGAGCGCGCGGTGGCTTCATTGAAGGGCGAGCAAACGTTGCCGGAGCGGCGCTGCACACTCCATCTCGGACTGGATATTCGCATTCCACCGGAGTACATCCCGAGTGAAAACTTGCGCCTGCGCACGTACAAGCGCATTGCCGGAATTTCGAACGACACAGAAAGAGAAGACGAGCACCGCGAATTGGCCGACCGCTTCGGCCCGCCGCCTCCGGCGGTCGCCAATCTTCTCGACTACGCGGTCCTCAAAGCGCAATGCGAGAGACTCCTGGTTTCATCTGTAGAACGCCAGGGAGACAAGGTCGCCGTTAAATTTCATCCGGAAACGCAACTGGATCTCTCTCGGCTCGTCCAATTGGTGGCGCAACAAAAAGGGATTCGGCTGGACCCAACCGGCGTGATGTGGCTGGATTGGAAGAGAGTGCAAGGAAGCATGATCGAAACAGTCAGAAACGTATTGCTCCAATTGCAATCGTAAGGTTAGAATCGATTATCGGGATAGCTATGAAACAAATTACTCTTCTGCTCTTGATATTTCTCCCCGCCGCTGCACTCTCGGCGCAAGAAGGCGGCAAGGTTGTCGAGGAAATTGTGGCGCGCGTGAATAATGAAGTCATCACCTTGTCAGACCTGCGGCGCGCCCGGGGCAGCGCCGATGAGGACGGGCGCCAGGAATGCCCGCGCTGCACTCCCGAGCAATTGCAAACGTTGGTCGGCGACAAAGATAAAAATGCACTGCGTGACCTGATTGACCAATCATTGTTGGTCCAACGAGCCAAAGATATGGGGGTCAGCGTCGAATCCGAGTTGGTCAAGAAGCTTGATCAGATTCGCCAGCAAAATAACCTTCCTGATATGGAGGCGCTCGAGAAGGCGGTGACATCGCAGGGAACTAATTTCGAAGACTTTAAGAACAATCTGCGCAATCATCTGCTCACCGAGTTGGTTATTGGAAGGGAAGTTAGCTCGCGGATAATGATTGACAAGTCCGCCGTCCAACAATATTACAACGAACATAAGAGTGAATTTATTCGGCCGGAGCAGGTCTATTTGCGCGAAATTTTCGTCAGCACAGAAGGCAAAACCGAAGCCGAAATCCCGGCGCTTGAGAAAAAAGCGAATGATTTGCTCGAGAAGATTAAGAATGGCGATGATTTCGCCGAGCTCGCGCGACGGCGCTCCGACGGCAGCACTGCAAAGCAAGGTGGCGAGTTGGGGCTTTTCAAACGCGGCGAACTTTCGAAAGAAATCGAAGATGCCGCATTCCCACTCAAAAAGAATGAATACACCGAGGTGATTCGCAGCAAGCAGGGTTTTCTCTTTTTGCAAGTTCAGGAGCATTACGACGCGGGGCTGCAACCGCTCGCCAAGGTTGAGCCTGAAATCATGAACAAGCTCTACCAGGGGAAAATGGACCCTGCTCTCAGAAAATATTTGAAGACGCTCCGCGAGGAGAGTTACGTTGTCGTCAAGCCCGGTTACGTGGATAGCGCGGGCGCATCTGGAACTCCCATTCAAGAAGTACAGGCTCAGCCCGAAGAAAGCAAAATTAGGAAAGGTCACAAGAAGTTTGGAGTATTCGGGAAACGCAAAAACTCAGGCGCATGAAACCCGCATACGTCGCCGATCTGGCTCCCGATCAGACGATCACTTCGTTTTTCCTCGTTTGCGAAAAGGAACTTCGCTCCACGCGTGAAGGCAAGGCTTATCTGCGTCTTGAGCTAAGCGACCGCACCGGTTCGATTGAGGCGCGCATGTGGCACCGCTTTGAGGACTCCGCCGCCATTTGCCGCGACGATATTGTGAAAGTGCAAGCTCGAGTGGAAGCGTATCGCAACCGCATGCAGCTTGCTCTTGATCGCTTACGGCTCGCCGAGCCTGCGGAAGTCGATCTCTCCGATTATTTTGCCTGTACCAAAGAAGATGTCGAGAAGCTTTACGCGGAGCTTCAGGATTGCGCCGCTTCCATTCCGAATCCCTGGCTTCGCCGGCTCGCTGAGGATGTGCTTAACGATCCCGCGATTGCCGTCAAGCTGAAGCGGGCCCCGGCCGCCAAGATCATGCATCACGCTTACCTCGGGGGCTTACTTGAGCATGTGGTCAGCCTCTGCGGACTCTGCAAAGTGGTGGCTGCGCATTATCCGGAGACCGATGCGGGCTTCCTCATTGCTGGAGCCATACTTCACGATATAGGTAAAATCGATGAGCTGTCCTACGAGCGCTCACTTGGCTACACCACCTCCGGCCAACTGCTTGGACACATCGTGATGGAGATTGAGACTGTCAGCAAGAGGATTGACGCTATCCCCAACTTTCCAACGGAACTGAAAACCCTGATTCAACACATGCTCATCAGTCATCACGGGCAATATGCATTCGGTTCGCCTAAACTGCCAATGTTTCGCGAAGCTCTCCTGCTCCATTATCTTGACGACCTGGACTCAAAAATGGCGGCGATGCGCGCCGCTTTTGCGTCGGATAAAGGTGATGGCGAGTGGACAGAAAGAAGCTCCGCGCTCGATCGCCGTCTCCTGCGCGTCGAAGAATATTTGAAGCAGGGTGTAGGCTCACCCGAAGAAACCGTGCAGCGCAGCTTGAACCTCACTTCGGACGGCGAGTCCTACCAAACCGGTCCGGTAAAAAAATAAAGCTACGAACGCAGTGATCGGAATCTGATAATCTCGACGTGCTTGTGCCAAGCCGCTCAAGCGAAGCGAATGGAATGTTTCCTCGCGCACTGACAATTCGAAATCTGTCGATTCACCCTGCGGCAGTGCTTGCTCCCATGGCTGGCATTACCGACACCATATTTCGTCGCGTGATTCGGGGGCTCGGCGGTTGTGGACTCCTCATGACCGAGTTCACCAGCGCCGAGGGCATCACTCGCGACTCAGCGCGCACCCTTCATTATTTATATTTTCAGGAAGATGAGCACCCCATTACGGCGCAGCTGTTCGGCGCTAATCCCGATTCGATGGCCGCTGCTGCCGCGCAAGTGGAGCAGCTGGGCTTCGATATGGTAGATATCAACCTAGGTTGTCCTGCAAAGAAGGTGGTGAAGTGCGGCGGCTCTGGCCTGCTGCGCGACTTGAAGCTTCTCGAGCACATCTTGAGCGCTGTCCGCGGGGCCGTGCGCATTCCGCTTACTATAAAGATCCGCGCCGGTTGGGATGAGAACACTATTGTGGCCCCGGAAGTGGCGCGGATGGCCGAACAGATTGGCATCGAAGGCATCGCGGTGCACCCGCGTACCCGCGTGCAGGGTCTGAACGGTCGCGCGGACTGGACGGTAATTCGTCGCGTGAAAGAAGCCGTGCGCATACCGGTCATCGGCAATGGCGACATCAATTCGCCGGAGGACGCGGAGCGAATGTTTCGTGAGACCGGGTGCGATGCAGTTATGATTGGGCGCGCCGCAGCTACAAATCCCTGGATCTTTTCCCAGATGGCGCAGTATGCTGGCTGCGGTCGGTATGACCTGCCTTCTGATTTAGATCGTTACTTCTTACTGTCTGGTTATTTTCGGCGGCTTATCGATGCCGAATTGCCGGATGCCATCGGTAAGATGAAACAGTTTGCTTGTTGGTTCACCCACGGCGTCCGGAATGGAAGCGAGTTGCGCCGCGCGGTTCATTCGGCCCGCAAGCCCGTGGAAGTGCTTGACCGCGTGGAGGCTTTTTTCGCCGCTCATTCAGCGGCTCAGGAGAATACCCAGCAATGACCGAAGCCGCGCCATTGCCCACGAAGCAGCGTGCCGATCACCGTGTC
Organism: Candidatus Dormiibacterota bacterium; assembly: GCA_035602605.1. Taxonomy (GTDB): domain Bacteria; phylum Acidobacteriota; class Terriglobia; order Acidiferrales; family UBA7541; genus DASQHY01. The sequence goes on along the minus strand of DATNLZ010000041.1, from coordinate 1,632 downwards.
ACCGTGCATCTCCCGATGTGGGTTCGCGGCCGCGATTGCGACGGAATGCAATTCGAGGAGAGCACCGCGAGCGAAAACCTCTGCCGCTCGGGCGCGGCGTTTGTTACTCGCCACAGGATTGACTTGGGCGCGGATCTTGAGATCACTATTCCCCTGGCTCGTCCAGGGAATACCGCCGAAAAAGACTTTGCCACGAGAGGGCGAGTTATCCACGTTGTCCCGGTCGAGGGCCGCCGCCAACGCATCGTTGGAGTCCAATTCACCGGGCGCCGCTTCCAGCGCATCTTCCGTCCCGAGACCTCGGCGTAATTCATTGGTGCAGTTTCGTTGCTGCAGGCGCAATGTCCGCGCTTAATGAATCGACCTGCTCCGGTAGACAAGCAATTGCTTGTATGCCTCGCGCTTCGTCAATCCGCGCTCACGCGCCGCTTGTTTCAGTGCGGCTTTACGATCAATCTGTTGTTCCTGCATCAATTCCTCGACGCGGCTTACCAGCGGTTTCGGCACAGCGGTCTCAGCGTGCCGGCTTTCTTCATTTGCCGGCCCGATCAGAAGCGTAAGTTCTCCACGCGCAGGTTTTTGTCGGATGTGTTCCTGCAATTCGGAAAGACGCCCACGCAAAAACTCCTCGTGAATCTTGCTCACTTCTCGTGCGACGCAAGCGGGCCGGTCGCCAAGAATTTCCCATGCATCCTTGAGCGTATCCCCCAGGCGGTGAGGAGCCTCATAGAAGACTAGCGTACGATGATCGCCCGAGTATTTTTCCAAAGCAGCGCGGCGTTCTCCTCCGCGCGAAGGAAGAAATCCAGCAAAGAGGAATTCTTCGCTCGGCATGCCCGACCCAACTAGCGCGGCGATCAGAGCGGAAGCACCTGGAATGGGAACGACGGGAATATGGTGCCGCAAGGCAAGAGTCACAAGACGATAACCAGGGTCGGACACAAGCGGTGTGCCCGCATCGCTCACCAGTGCTACTTGCGCGCCTTGCTCAAGTTCAATCACCAATTCCGAAGCGCGGGTAATCTCGTTATGCTCGTGGTAGCTCACCAGGCGCTTGCGGATTTCGTAGTGATTCAAAAGCTTCTGCGTCTGCCGGGTGTCTTCGCAAGCGATCAAATCGCACTCACGCAGTATGCGCAGGGCGCGCAGAGTAATATCTTCGAGGTTCCCGATCGGGGTGGAGACCAAATACAGCCTCCCCGTGGGCTTTTCTGTTTGTGCGAGTCGCGCCATAGCGCAGCGACTTCAGTTTAGCCCAACTTTCGCAGTTGAGCACATCTGAGCCGGTTAAGTGCTTTGGAATCAGTCGAGCTTAGGGAAAGGTCTTCACCACAAACGACCTCCTACCGCACGGGCCGTACCTCGATTTCGTAGCTATCTTTTTGCGCGACGAGACGCGGTCGCGGCTGGCTCGGCAACTGCAATTTCAACTTCTCGATGAGTAGCTTGGCGTCTGGAGAAGGTTGTGTGTAGCGCGGCAGAATCAACCATCGTTGATCGACCGTGGGAATCCACACGTCGATCATTTTGATTTCGGCCAACTTCTCCAGCACCGCCGTAGGCGTCAACCCCGGGGCGTGCAGCAACAGACGCTGCTTCAGCGTCACTTGCAAGCAGTAAGCGAGAAAGGCG
>DATNLZ010000022.1:0-4064 GCA_035602605.1 Candidatus Dormiibacterota bacterium | reverse complement strand
TGGTTGGAGCTGTGGGAGAAAGAAGCAATCATCGAGTTCCATTTGAAGAACCCGCTGGAAGGTTATCGGCGGCTGACGTTCATGATGCTCGACGCTGACGTTGCGGCGGTTAGTCCGGCGAGTGTTTGGCGAGTGTTGAAGCAAGCTGGATTATTATCCCGGTGGAAGAGCAAGCCATCGCGCAAGGGAACCGGTTTCGAGCAGCCGCTGCAGCCCCATCAGCACTGGCATATCGACATTTCCTACATCAACCTGAGCGGCACCCTCTATTACTTGTGCAGCATTCTGGATGGATTCAGTCGTTTCCTCGTGCATTGGGATCTGCGTGAGTCTATGCGAGAAACCGATGTCGAAGTGATCCTGCAGCGAGCCAAGGAGAAGTACCTGGAAGCCAAGCCGCGAATCATCTCCGACAATGGCCCGCAGTTCATCGCTCGCGACTTCAAGGAGTTCATTCGCATCTCGGGCATGACGCACGTCCGAACCTCCCCTTATTATCCACAGTCGAACGGCAAGATTGAGCGCTGGCACAAGTCGTTGAAAGGGGAGTGCATTCGGCCGGGAACGCCGCTGTCGCTGGAAGATGCACGGCGCCTGGTAGAGGGTTATGTGGAGCATTTCAACAACGTTCGCCTGAACAGTGCCATCGGCTACATCACTCCAAAGGACATGCTCGCCGGGCACCAGCAGGAGATTCAAGCCGAGCGGGATCGGAAGTTGGACGCGGCGAAGGAACAGCGGAAGAATCGCCGCCAGGGGGCGGCGTGATGGATGAAACGGATTGCTCCCGTTAGCCGACAATGCAGAATTAACACAGCGGCAAGGCCAAGCATATAGTCAACGAAGCGAATCGCCGCGCTTCCGTGAGGAGTCCCTGCATCTCGGTATGCGCGCGGCGGTGGACCAGGTCCTCTAGCGTTCGGCAACGCGCGGCTCACTGATAGGCGCGCCGGCCGGCGATGGTTGTTTTGCCGGGAGGAGTGCAAGCAGCGTGACTCCAATCACGCCAAAGATCACAATGTCCTGGGGGCTATCCTTCCTGTGCATCCCGTGCGCCACGGCCTGCGCCGACATGATTGTCATCGTGAACCCATGGGCAAGGCTTGACCACGCCCCATAGGCGATCATCAAGCGATGCTTGGCCGGCTGATTAACGGCCACCAACAGACAGACCCCAAGCGCCGTGTTAAGGCTCAGGAACATCGGCATGACGTCACTATGCCCGCTAAGCCACCTAGAGTGCCACAGATCGTCGAACAGGAGATAGCCCCAAAAGCAATAAAACAAGCCCACCAACACCAACACTACCTGTAAGGCGCGCTCACGTTTCATACCGTCCTCCGTTTTGTGCGATGCAAGGTTATTACCACCTTTTTTACTTCAGATTGTGCGATTGTCAGCTGTGATGCGTCCGATACTGGAACCCTGCGAGCATCCGCAGTGTGAGCAGAATGCTTCTCCCCCTCGAATAGGCTTGCCACAGGAACTGCAAGGCCCAAGGAGAGGCCCTCGGAACACAAAATAAAGGATGAATCCAATCAAATTGGGTATGAGGAAAGCGGCAATCACCCAGGCCCAAGCAGGCATTTGACGCCTTTTTGCGTCCCCATAAATATATCCGAGGGCAAGGAAAAAAGCCGCGGTGAAGACGCCAAACGTCAAGCCAAACCAAAGCGCTTCTGGCATGGTACTGAGAAATCCTTTGGAAGCAAGTAAGGAACGGCCCTGGCTGGAAGCAAAATAGACTACCCAAATCGGGATCGCCAGTGCTGCGATGACCATTGCAGACCTGGGTAGAACATTCCGTCTTGCGGTTCCCAACAAGACAGCCGCAACTACAAGCCCGGCCAAGAACGCTATCAAAAGCACCGCCGATTGCTGTGTCATGCAATACCTCTATTCTCACCAGGCGCCGCGAGCAGACGTAAGGCCGAGCAAAAAGATGGCAGCAGCCAAAAGACGAGCACGCCTGCCTGGACTTGAGCAGTGTCGAAATGCATTGGGACCGTCAGGAGCTTGGCCACCTGGTAGACAAGTGCCGATCCCACAATTGACATCGAGAGCGCTACAGCAAATGCAGCCCAGACCTTGAATTGCACGTTGTGCTGGCGCATTGTCTCGGTATGATGCGCAAGAATCTCACGGACCTGGGCATTCGAATCTGGTTCACTCGTAAAGGTGAATTCCCGCAACCCCCGAATCGTACGCGCAGTTAGCTCGAGGTAGCGCTTGCAGCCATCACAGTCGCGGATGTGGTCATGGATGAGCTGTCTTTCGCCCTCTGAAACCTCTTCTACGAAAGACCTGTCGATAAGCTCGCGAAATCTCTTGTCACCCTCCATGCGAATCACCCTCCTCAAATGCGGATCTCAGTGCTGCAAGACCGCGATAGATTCTGGACGTCACCGTTGTAGTAGGGGCGCCCAAGACCTGAGCCATCTCCGCAAGAGACAGGTCTTCTTGAAACCTCAGCAGCAAAGCCTCGCGATACAGCGGTGGCAGAATCTGCAGCCGGCCGGCCAGACGCATTGCGTCTTCGCTTCGGGCCGCGGCTTCGAATGGGGAAGGATCGGAAGAGGGTAACAGCAGCATTGCATCGCGATCATTTGGCAAGGATACTGTTGCCACCGCTTTTCGTTTTTTCCGGAGGTAATCTATTGCCAAATTGCGGGCGATCGCGAATAGCCATGGATCAAACCGCTGCCGCCCGTTGTACTGGCTGCCCCGTTGCAGCACGCGAATCCAGGTCTCCTGCGCAAGGTCCTCCGCATACTCTCGCCTCCCGGTGAGGTATAGCAGGTAGCGCACCAGTCGATGCTGACAGCGCTCCACCAGGTCTGCAAGAAGCTCCATATCCCTCTCACGTAAGCCTCGCGCAATCTTTGCCGTTTCGGTTTCGGCTGTCGTATTCAATGTCATGGGAAGAGCCAACATATATCCTGTATACGATCAAACCCCGGCGGATTACTCAACTTTTGACCGAAAAATCACGCTAAGATTTGCCTCGGACGGATATCGGATTAATGGGCGGCAAGGGCCTGACGTGTACAACTCGTTTATTGGCAGACCCCAAATAGCATAGATAGTTGTCGAAACCAGGCGATCACAACTCACGATTCGGGTCTGGCCGGTCTGGGTTCCGGCGGAGTCACGGGCAAACCGGATGTTGAGAAACGGCAGCTCGTTGCGGAGTTACAATGATTTTGCCGGGCGAAACGGAAGCGGGCACTGCGGGGACGCAACCATGCCGAGGGATATCCCGGTGGGCTCATCGAGACGATGAACGGGGGCGTGAGAGCTCGTTCTTGCGCCGCCCAACCTCCATCGGATCGAAAGACCCCATGCCTTGAAAATCCCCGCCCGAAGGGCGGAATACTCACTAACGGAGAACGTCGCTTCTCCATTTCAGGCTGAACCAAGACACGCCGACACATGACCCCTTAGGAGTTTCAACATTTTCTCCAGGGCAGGTTTGTTGCGAATGATCAGGGTGGATCCCTTTGTTTCCAGCAACTTCTTCCTCTTGAAATCAGAGAACAAGCGGCTGACCGTCTCGCGCGTCGTGCCGATCATTTCCGCAATTTCTTCATGTGTCAGCGTCATCTTCACATGCACAGGCTCATTCCCGTTGCCCCTATCTGGCGTCCAGGAGAGCAGAAGCTTTGCAAACTTCTCTGCAGGCGAACTCGACAGTCCTAAAGTGCGGATTTCCTCATATGCGGTGTAGTAGTTGCGGCTGAGTTGTTCTGCAACTCGCAATGCCACCTCTCCGTATTCGCGCAGGAATTGCAGGAGCGCGTCGCGGGCGATGAAATTCGCTTGGCCGGGCTCCATCATCTCGGCCGTCACCTCATAGGGCCGATCGGAGATGGTCGCGTTCAGACCCAAGACATCCCCAGCCTCCGAAACCTTGGTGATAATGGTTTTACCATCGCTCGAAGATGTGAAGAGTTTCGCCTTTCCCGCGCAGAGCACGAACACGCCACGCGGTTGTTGGCCCTCAATAAATAGCATCGTGGATTTCGGATACACCGCAGTGGACTTGATTTCATTCAGTTTTTGTA
>DATNLZ010000017.1:0-5348 GCA_035602605.1 Candidatus Dormiibacterota bacterium | reverse complement strand
GGCCCACGGGAATCCAACCGAATCCAAAGAGACGCAAGCGCCAGCAGAGGCGCCGCAAGAATGAGCCCGACAGAGGCTACAACGATATCGATAACGCGTTTCACGGCCAGCCCGAACGCCGGAATCGGCTGCCCGTGCAGTTCGATAATCGGGAAACCACCGATCGACCCTATGGGCGCATGCCACCCCAGTCCGTCGTAGATGTCCGGTACCACGTTTAAATTGAGGCGCAATCGCCGTGCTTCGAGCCAAATTTCCTTGACGACTTCGCGATCCGCGGGCAGCGTCACGAACAATTGGTCAACGAACTGCTCGAGAGCGACTTTCTTAAGATCGTGGATTGATCCCAATACCCGCGCATCCCCGTTGGGATGCGCATCTAAAAAGCCGCAGACCGAGTAACCTAATTGGCGGTTATTCTCGAGCCAGAGAGCCAGCGTCTGCCCCAATCTTCCCGCCCCGATGATCAGGGCGCGTGATACTCCTTCACCGCGGCGTGCACGTTTTAGAACATAAAGCCGCTTGGCGTAGCGCCAGCCGGCCAACGTGCCGATATTTGCGACGCCGGCAGAGGCAACAACCATTCGGGAGATTTCCTTGTTGCCAGAGACGAAGACGAAAAGAACCAGCAAGACGGTGGCAATTCCGACCGCTTTGGCCACTTTGAAGCTTTCTTCCAACGCTCTAATTTCTTTCCACGTGCGGTACAGATGCTGGCTCATGCAAGCCATCACGATTAGCGCGACGTAAAGCAGTAGGAAGGCGGAGTAGGTATGGGTGTATGCTTGATGAACGAGCTGGCGAACTGAAGCGATCTCTACGCCCAAAGGGTCTGCGAAACCGAAACGTGCACCATATACGGCAATTGCCCCGAGACAAACCAAGATAACATCGATCGCCACATAAGGCCCCTGGCGAAAGTATCCTGCTCGTCGACGCTCCGACCTTACTCGAACAACGAGACTGTCTCTGCTGCCAAGCCAGACATCTGGCGCAAATTCGCCTGACGGAACCCATCCTCCCGTCGGCGACGCTGGTGATCGAGGTACCGCTGTTCCGATCATGGTCTAGGACCCATCACTACCTTGATGCGCGTATGTGCGTGTGTCCCGCTCATCTGATTCCGGTTCTCATATCGCTATCACTCACTCATGAACACTTCGCGCTACGCGCGATATTTCCGCGGCAGTCGAAAGATTTTCCTGGCCCTTCTGTTCCACTCGACGGGGTTCAGATTCAGAACCATCCCTACTTCTTGCCAGGGCCCGCAAAATCGCAGCACCTGCGGGCGTAAGTCTCGCAACTTCGAGGCGCAACGTACCCACCACTTCTTCCGCGAACTGCTTGCCGGGATCCTGTGGGTCCATCACTTGCCAAGATCGGTTCGCAAAGAGCCACGCGCAGACGGCGAGAATTGCAAATATTGTTCCGGCTACGATCAAAATCGGCCGGTTTGGAAACGCCACCTTGGTCGGCACGACTGCGGCGTCTAGTACCTTTACGCTAGGGATCTCTTTTGCTTCCCGCACCTTCGCTAATTCGTACTGCTGCGTCAGCAGTTCAAAGACTGTTTCCTCGATTTTCGTTTGCCGATACAGATCGGCATAGGTGACCCCCAACAGCGGTAGCTGGCGGATCGAGGGGTAGACAGATGGGTCGCTCTTCGACAAAAGGGCTCCAGCAGCGCCAGATTCGCCACCTATCTTTCCGAGTTGGCTGCGTAGCTCGGCAACACGCGCGCGTGTGGCACGAACTCGTATATTTTGATCTGTGTAAATCGCTTCCAACCCGTGCAGTTCTGATTGTGCGGCTATTAGATCCCCCTGCAGTGTGGCCGCGGCTTCGACCATCGCCTTGCCCTGTGCTGGTATGTCGATTGCGGTGTTCTTGCTGGCAAACTCACTGAACTTCTTCGCCGCGTCTCCGAGATCCTGCTTTACCGCTCTTAGCCGCTCATCCAGAAAAATACGCTCCCGCCGCGCAGAAGAGGTACTCACTTGGGCTACTAGACGGTCCAGTTCGGTGACATACGCTTGTGCCAGCGCTGCCGCGCGTCGCGGATCGTGATCATCCACCGTAATCGCGATAATTCCGCTCTTGCGGTCCTCTGAGATGCCCGTGTGATTGGCAAGTGCCTGGCGCGCATCTTCACTTTCCGAGGCGTGATAAACACGTTTTAGCCCAAACTCTTCGATCAAACGATCCCGGACTGTCCTGCTCTGGATGACTCCAACAAAGAGTGCTCCAGAATGCTTTACTCCTAGAAGGTCCCCGGCAACTCCCTCAAGACCTCCAGAACCTCCAGCGCGACCTGTAACTGCGGAGAGAAGAGCCATACCAGCTCCAGACTGGTTGTCCGGCGGCATAAGTTGAGTTGTTGCGTCGTAGCGGGCTGGAATGAGAAATGCAATCACTGTACTTGCGACTAGGGCAAGGAGAAAGGCGCGCAACAATAGCCCGCGATGTCCCCAAAGAAATCGGAGGTGAGCAATTGTGCGGGCCCGAGGAGACCCTGACTCAGTTGTTCCTCCCAGCGAAATACCCATACCGTTGCCCTCCGGGCCAGTGCCAGGCTGCGCGCCTTTCGCTGTTTCAGTCTTATTCACTGAAGAATTCCATTCCATAAATCTATTTGCTCCACGCCCGCGGCCAAAACGCGATCGCCACAGTAGATGTCCAGTTCGTCTGCGGAGTCGGCGCCAATAGTGGAGCCTTCCACTTCTCATACTGAACGAACGTTGAAACACTCAAATCGCGGCGTACCCACCAATCCAGCTTTATGGAGCCATCGTTCACTGTTTCGCCGCCGGGTATGAAATTGCTGTCTACGCTTGCGTGCCGGTACCCGAACCCAAGAGTGTTTCGTGGACTAAACCAATATTTGCTCCAAGACTGAAACCCTTGGCCATCCCTTCCGATCCAGTTTCCGATGATGTTTTTCTTATTCGTATACAAGTCGTGGTAGAAAAGCTCCCAATAAATGTATTGTCCGCCGAAGTTGCTAGGATTGCGGGAGGGGGTGTTGGTATAGACCGCCTCGAATCGAAAATCCATCTTGGGCACTCCGGGGATCCGCGGCATGTAAAAACCAGGATTCACGGCCGCGCGCCGGGGTGCAGCAATGGGTGAAGGATCGTCCGGCGATAGCGAATCCACGAAGATCGTTAGCCAATTGCGCACAAAGGGAACTTTGTACGAAAACTCAAAGCCCCCTGTTCGTTTCCCCGGATTCCCGGAAGGTCCGTAGTTCACTGACGACACGTAGCTGGTATAGCTGTGCCAAATTGCTCCCAGCGTCATCGGCCGGCCAACTCCTCCGAACTCTGACGTGCGTGAAAAGCCAAATTCCAGGTTACGTGTCGGTTTGAAACTGATTTTCTCGCCATGAATCAAAGGCCTTGGCGGAAATTCGTTGCCAGAAAGTTTGCCAAAGAAAAAATCCAACTTCACCGGCCCCATTTTGCGAAAGAGCCACGGAAGCGTGAAAGGTGTCACCCGGCTGGCCCTGAACATATAAATTGGATCGGCGTTATTACTGAACAAAAATGCCCCGCCATGCCCGGGTCCCCACCAAAGACTTTGTTTCCCGAAAGTGAGTTCCCAATTTTCCAGAGTCACGCCAACGTAGGTATCGAGCAGGTCAAATTGATTTACCTCTGGCACGGGCGCAGCTGGCTGGAGCGGAGTCTGATCGACGGTTGCAATGGCTTGGCGCGCGGCCAGTGGGAACGCTGGAGCAGAGGGTGCGTGCTGGAACTCCCCCCGGACATATAGGGAATATCTGCCATGGGTTGCAAACGCGGAAAATCCCGTGTCACTATTGAATCCTTCTTGATACGGCCGCCCGTAGTTGTTGATGATCGTCTGGCCGAAGTGATAGCTGTCCGCTAGTGGCTGACCGTCGATACCTCTCGCCTGCGTATAAATGGATTCAATTCGAAGCTGTTCGTCGGACCCTCCTGCCAGGGCCTTCAATTCAATGGCAAATTCCTGTTCGAGGTCATCAAGCGACGTATGGCTTCCGGCAGAATTGGAATTGTCTTCAGCCAGTTTATCGGATGCCTCTCCGACCAAATACGCGCACTCCAGGCGAGTCCACGGCCGTTGCCCCAGAAATCCCTGATTTATGTAGCCAAGAGCTATCAGGCGGTCGAACACCGGATACACCCAGTTGTCAAGTGGCACGTAAGGTGATCCGATGTTTGCCGGAGAGGAGCTTCCATCGCCCCGAAAGACTTCCCTGATCGATCTCCAGCTGTCACCGCCCAGTTCTGGATCATGATGGCGGCTGTAGATGTTCTGCGCGACGAGGTTACCGATTACGCTGCCGACGAACACGTCCGAGGGAAAATGCTGCCGGGCGCGCACGCGTGAAAAGTCCACCGTCGCAGCCAATCCATAGACGAGCAGCTTGGTGAGGACTCCGGGGTATTCATGCGCAATGACTCCCGCCACCGACCAAGCAGCAGCGGCGTGTTCCGACGGGAACGATGTGCCACCCTGGAAAAAATCCCCGCTGCCATTTCCCTGAAAAGGCCGTTGACGTCCCAACGGATACTTGAATCCTTCAACCACCACGAAGCTGTTCAAAGCCGCTTCACCGGCAAGCAATCCCGTCTCGCGCCAGTGATCGTTGTGCGTGGCGTGGCTCAACAGCCACATCCCTCCCGCGCCTCCGATTAGCGCTCCTACGCTTGCGTTTGAGAGATTGTTGTAGCGGCTGATCGTGCTTGGATTGTGTGACAGGTGCTTGCTGTACTCGTGCTCCGTCACCATAAGCCCGGCGGTGATGCCGCTTATCGGCAGCAGCCACTGTGCATCTGAAAATCGGACTCGGGCGGGACTCGTCCAGATCTGTTCTTGGTCCAGCAGGAAGTCCTTCCCCAGTCCTAGAAACCCGTGTTGCGACCTTAGAACGGGCTCCTGGTCCGGAATGCTGGCATGCTGCTTCGGCTGAACCACTTCTCTCTCTTCAGCTTGGGGGCCACTCTGCTTCTCTTTGGCATCCCGCCGCTCCTCTGCTTGCGGCGGCTGTGCAGCGCGAGAAGCACCTGCTGTGAGCGTCAAACTCACGGATGCCCAACCAATCGCCTGCATGATGGCCCTTACCTGCATCGAAAACGTCCTTCCTCACGGATGGATATAGGCCACCGCGAGAGCAACGGATGACGCGAGTGACGCCGACTGCATGATCATGGACCAGTTCTTGCCCCCGATTTTGGGCGCCTTTTCCGGAACGACGATCGAATCTCCCGGTCTCAGGGACGCACTAAGCGGATCGCCTGAAAACCATCCGCCGCTGTTATTCTGTGACGCGATCACCGATCCGTCAGCGCGGATCACAAAGA
>DATNLZ010000011.1:0-2381 GCA_035602605.1 Candidatus Dormiibacterota bacterium | reverse complement strand
GCTTAGCAGAGCTGACGAGGTCACCTGAAGTTTTTTTGAACATGGGCCTGACACCAACGGAATGATCTCTATTTTGTACTGGAGAATTTGCCATGAATATAAAGTTGTCGAAGCAGGTTTTGGCCGTACTTCTCAGCTGTTTGCTTGTGCAATTCACAGCGCGAGCCGGCTCCAGCGGTCCTACGGGCCAATCCAACGAACAGTCACCAGCTCCGCCCGCGAAACAGTCCGCCCAAGAATTGCGACAGCTCGTGGCGCCGATCGCCTTGTACCCGGACGCGCTCGTTGCGCAGGTTCTCGCCGCTTCCACGTATCCAACTCAGATTGTCGAGGCGGAGCGCTGGTTGCAAAGTCATTCCGATCTCAAGGGTGACAAGCTCGGCAAAGAAGTCGACAAACAGAACTGGGATCCGAGCGTAAAGGCCCTGGCGCAGTTCCCGTCGGTTCTTGAAAACATGGACAAGAACCTGTCTTGGACGTCGTCGCTTGGCGAGGCATATGTAAACCAGCCGCAGGATGTGACGGATGCCGTGCAGACCCTGCGTCAAGAGGCACGTAAAGCTGGCCATCTAAATGACAACGAACAGGAAAAGGTAACGACGCAAGGCAAGACGATCATCATCGAACCGGCCAACCCTCAGGTGGTGTACGTGCCTGCCTATGATCCTTGGCTCGTGTATGGCGCACCTATCGTTGCCTACCCGGGCTGGTATCCGGTACCCGGGATTTTTTGGGGCGGCGTCGGACTTTCATTTGGTATTGGATTTGGCATCGGCTTCTTCGGAGGATTTGGGTGGGGCTGGGGCCACTGGGGCTACGACTGGCATGGCCGTCGGGCATCCTTCGACCATCACGAATTCGTCTCACACAGCCGAGACTTCGGTCACGAGGGGTTCCATCACGGTGATTCCGGCCATGGTAACTTCGGCCACGGCGGCTCCGACCACGCCGGCGGAATCCACGGGTCTTCGGGTTTTCACGGAGGTTCGGGTTCTCACGGAGGTTCGGGCTTTCACGGGCAGTCAGGAATGCACTCCGGCGGGTTCAGTGGCTTTGATCACGGCGGAAATACCCGAGGCTTTTCCTCCCGCGGGCAGTCGAGCTTTGGAGGCGGTTCCCACGGAGGTGGTTTCCATGGTGGCGGTGGTTTCCATGGTGGCGGTGGTGGACGACATCGCTAATCGCATGTACACGCAGGTAGAGAGTAGCGAGAATTCAAGAATGGAAAGGAATACCATGTTGCAGAGGATTTCGATTTTTGTTCAACCTGAATGGAAGAGTCTTGTTCGATTTGCTGCGTCCGTTCTATTCGTACTTTCCTTGGGGTGTTCGTTTGTGCCAACGTTCGCCCAGGAGCCCGGTCAGCGGACATTTGCCTCCGCCGATGAGGCCGGCAGCACCTTCTTTGCCGCGATGCAAGCACAGGATGAACAAGCTCTCTTGAGCATCCTCGGACCAGCCGGCAAGGAGGTCCTCTCGTCTGGCGACGCAGCGGAAGATTCCGATGCGCGCGTCGGCTTCGTTGTCAAATACCAGGAGATGCATCGCTTCGTCACCGAGCCGAACGGCACGGTAACCCTGGTTGTCGGCGCCGAAAACTGGCCGCTTCCGATTCCCTTGGTGAACCACAACGGCTCGTGGTATTTCGACACGGACGCCGGCAAAGACGAGATCCTTTTCCGCCGCATTGGCAGCAATGAACTCGCCGCCTTGGAAGCCTGCCGCGAATTGGTCGAAGCGCAAAAGCAATATTTTGCGCGCCCCCCGGGCGACCTCCCCAAGCAATTCGCGCAGAAACTGGTCAGCGATGAGGGCCACCACAATGGCCTGTACTGGCACGGTGCTTCCAACGAGTTCGACAGCCCCATCAACCCGCTCATCGCCGATGCGTCCGCAAAAGACCCACAAGACCAAGCTGGCGATCAGGTCCCCTTCAACGGCTATTTTTTCCGCATCCTCACTAGCCAAGGACCTCATGCACCGGGCGGAGCCAAAAACTATGTGGTCGACGGGAAGATGACCACAGGATTCGCCTTCGTCGCCTATCCTGCGGAGTACCAATCCTCGGGTGTAATGACTTTCATTGTCAACAAATCGGGAACCATTTACGAAAAGGATCTCGGTCCCGACACAACAAAGCTCGCAGAAGCGATGACCGCTTATGACCCGGATTCCACCTGGCACAAGGCGGAATAAGCGAGGGCTTCGGAGTTGCCAATGTCCCGCATTGCGCCGGCCCTACGAACCGCCATTCCCGCCCTTGCGATTGGGGCGTCTGTGGTTTTGTGTTCGCTAGAAATGACCGGGAAGCCGCCAGGCCTTCTCTCGAAGCCTCCGGAACTACGCGCGAAAGACCACACTCTTTCGCTAACTTTGCACGC
>DATNLZ010000006.1:0-3268 GCA_035602605.1 Candidatus Dormiibacterota bacterium | reverse complement strand
CTTTTGGCTCCGTGCATGCAATCACTCCGTTACAGGCCGATTAAAGCGGCATTACCCCCAGATGGGGTGAGGAGAAAGATCGACTATGTCGGATGAAAGATTTGTGGAAACCCGTACGGAATCACCAGCTTGGACGTTGCCCGCGATCATTGTTTTGGGATTACTCGCCATTGGTGGACTGGCATTTGGCTGGAATGCCTCTTCGAAGCTCGATGCCACCCAGCAATCGGTTACCGCGCAATTGAAAACGACGCAACAGGCTGTACAGCAAGACATGTCGTCCTTGAAGGACCGTTTAGCTCAAGACGAAAAGACCAACACTGATCTTCAGGGCGACCTGAAGGTTGTCACAGGTAAGCTGAAGATCACACAGGGGCAGCTCAAGAAGGCCCGCGATGAAGCTGCGAACCTCAACTATGCCACTACCCAGAAGCTGACCGCGCTGGACAGCTCGGTACACTCGGAGCTCGCTACCAAGGCCACCAGCGATGACGTCAAGGTCGTGGACACCAAGGTTGTCGGCGTCAAGACCGATCTCGACGCCACCCGCGAAGACTTGAAAATGGCTCGCAGCGAGATGGGCACGCTCATCGCGCGCAACCATGACGAAATCGACCAACTCCGCCGCCTTGGCGAACGCGACTACATTGAATTCACCATCATCGGCAAGAACAAGCCGCAAAAGGTGGGCAATGTCACTGTCGAACTGAAGGGCGTCAACGAAAAGCGTAATCAGTTCAGCGCTGCCGTGACCATCGAAGACAAGCTCTTCGAAAAGAAGAACCGCCCCATGAATGAGCCGATCTTCTTCTATACCTCCGGCACGCATATTCCCGAAGAAATCGTCGTCAATAGGGTGGGTAAGAACACTATCAGCGGGTACGTCAGCATCCCAAAGGCAAATTCGCAGACGACCGCCAGCACCTCAAAATCTGGCAACTAAATACATAGAGAGGCGTCCTGGCTAAGATTGCCGGGCACAGCATAAGGCGGGCAGATTACTCTGCCCGCCTTATTTCTTTTGCCCCGAACGCGGCCACCCGCGGAATTCCGATAGAATGGCTTCGCAACTTCGGAGCCTTGCTTGCGCCAGACTTCCAGCGTCCTCTACATCGCGGTTGATGCTCTGATCCCCCTCCGCGGAGGTAGCCTCCCTGGCCTCGATGAATTCACCGCGGCACTTGACCACGAAGCCATTCCCGCCGTCTGGCTGACCAGCCGCTCGCGTCTCCAATTCGACGATGCCCGGCGCAAACACGGCCACACGCATCCCTTCATCGCTGAAGACGGCTGCGCGGTTTATCTGCCGGAGGACTATTTCCACCTGCGGCCCGCATCCGACGCCCCTCGGACCAGGAAGGCCGCGACCTTGCGCCTAGGCCGCTTTACCTGCATTCCTGTCGCGGAAGGCCTGCCCGCAGCCACTGAGGCCCTGCAAAAACTCTCCCAGGATACCGGCGTGCCCGTTGTGACCTTGCGCTCACTCTCTCCCCGCGAGCTCATGCAAAACACGGGCCTGCCGCAGAAGGAAGCCGAACTTGCCCGGCAACGCGACTTTGACGACATCTTTTTCTTCGCCGGCGCCTCTGATGAAGAAGTCGGCAGGTTCCTGACGGAGGGGCGCAATCGCAACCTGCAATTCCGCAAGCACGGTGTTCTATGGTCCGCCGCCATCGGGCCCAGCGTGCAGCGTTGCATCCGTGAGCTTGCGAAGCTCTACGACCGGGCGCTCCGTTACCATGCCCACACTCTCGGGATCGCCACTCCCGATTTGGCTGCCGGACTCTTCCCTTTCTGCGAGCGCACCATACTTCTTACCGATCGCAAGTCCGACGAGGCCTCCCAGGATCAGCCTGACACCCCTCACGCGCGGCTCCTGCCGCTCCATGCACCGGACGTTTGGGAGCGCTTGCTCGCCGCCATCGCGACAAGAAACTAGCCGCCTCGGAAAAAATGTTGCACACATGCCCGTCGAATTGGACACCACCGATTCGAATCAAAGAGCGCGTCGTCACCGCTGGTGCCACAAACCATCCATTTTCCGTAGGATAGGAGGTTCAACTCATCCGTAGAGTCTTGGCCCCTAGATTGCCCTCAGATTATTAGGCAAGCGCTGCTCGTCGGCACTGCCGACTCGGATTCGCGCGAATAACCGCTAGCAGATCGAACCGAGTACTAGGAGGCCCCTTACCATGCTTTGGCTTCGCCGCGTTTTCCGCCTTCCTGTTCACGAGTCCAACATTGGCCTCGTTCTCGTCTTTTGCGTTATCTCCATGAGCTTCATGTCCATTGCTCTGGTATGGCAGGCGCAGATCATCGCCAACCAGCGCGAAGCCATCCAGTGGCTCGAACGACTCAAGTTCGGCGGTTAGTCTCGGCCTTTCTGTCGACTCACTAGACGTCTCAGGAGTCCTTTCATACCTGGAAAACAGCAACCCTGCTTTGACCGCAGGCCCACACCACTTAAATTTTAGATACACTTTGGAAAGCATTTCCCGGAGACTTTCTCTGCAACCTGTGATTCAATAACCTCACGGGAGATTTCTCTTGGGAGAATTGCCGTGAAACGTACCGTTCAATTCCTCCTGCTGGCAGCGACGCCGACGCTCTTTGTCTCCGCGCAACAAGCTTCTGCCAAGCGGTCGGCTCCGCAAACTAGTGCGAACTCGGCACAGCCGCAGGCGGCCAACCAGGCCTCCTCGCATGATCGCCACCATCGCAGGCACAGCAGTGGCAAGCGTCACCTTCATCATCACAAGTCTTCGGCGCAACACTAATTCGAATCATCAACGCGGAAAAGCGAAAAGGGGAGCCGGGCGGCTCCCCTTTTCGCTTTTTTGCTGTGTCGCCTCGGAAGCGCGCTAAAAGCACGTATGTTTCGCGAGCGACGCGCACCGCAAAAGCGGTGTGATTAGTTGCAGTGCGGCTCTAAGCCCGGTGGAGTCATAGTCCCTCCGGAGCTCCTTGAGCTCACGTCTCGCTTGTACTCCTCTGATTCGTCGAATGCAAGCGAAGAGAGGGTGAACACGCGATTTGCATAGCGCTGGCTTGGATTGGAAACTCCGGACGATTACTTGATGAAGAGTGTTTCGCGCAGTTGGTCGCGGCCGACGAACGATTTTGTGGTTCGAAAGCGGGCAAACAGGTCCTGGATCTCGCGGTTCTGATAAACTTTTTGCGCCGGGCAGATCACCGCGGACGAGATCACTTGCAGTGTATTCGAATCAGCCACTCGATAACGCTGAAAGCCCTCCGGCTTTTTGCTGTG
>DATNLZ010000133.1:0-3846 GCA_035602605.1 Candidatus Dormiibacterota bacterium | reverse complement strand
TCCTTCTCTTCGAGATCCGGCAGGTCAACCTTCAGGACCAATTCGTTCTCGGTTTCATATATGTCCACTGGCGGCGCCCAGGTTGCCAGGTCAGAATGACCCAAGCGGTCGCGAGTAGAGTTGTCCTCGAACAAACGAACGACTTGATCCTGTAAAGCTGTCAAACCGCGGTACTGGTCCCAACGCGTAACGGTGTTCATGGCAACCTCCTTGGCTGTCTTGGCCAAGGGCAGTTTTAGATAACTCACTTTAGTTTAGGTTACCGCATGGCCCCATCAGTCGCTTAACCACTGTAGATTAACTTAACTTGATGTGTCAAGTATAATCTTAGGGTATTCTAATGATTAATCATATATAGTTAATCAAGTGGAGGTGCCTGTGGATGGTCTGCCTAAGGTTTTCAGTGTTTTTAACTGGAAGACCTTATCGGTTGTGGTGGGTGTGACCTGGTGGAACTTTCGACTGTTTCCCGGTTCCGTTCGAAGTCCGCAACTACCGTTGGCATCCGCTTTGTCGCAGCGTCTCCGAGTGGCATTAGGCAACCGAATACTTGAGGTGTTGCGTTAATCGCCAGATCCGCGGTCCTGTTCGTGGGGAAACTTCTCGTGGAGTGCCTTCCGATCGTCTGCACTAACTGTCGGCGACGACCAGACCATATGCCAGGCATCCTCTTCCGACGGCGATCCCGATGATTGATATATTTCGTGTTCCCAGGTTTCAACGCTGTCTGCTGGAGGCTCAACTGTAAGATTCAGGTCCGTAAACATGTTCACGTTGCCGACGACCCACCCACGCGGTGTCAAGTGATATAGTATATTAACGTGATTATGCATACACTCCGAGTTTATCCCTCAAACAGTATTAATTACAGAATTAATTAATCGCAGTGACTTACTTTCCCGCAGCGGTTGTCCGGTCATGGGCCAACACCAGAAACACGTATAGGACCTGGAAACGGATAGTGGGCACCGTGAAGAAGTCGATGGAGACCAGCTGTTTGGCGTGATTCTCCAGAAATGTACGCCAGGTCTGAGACGGTGGTTTGCGGAAGCGCAGCATGTATTTGCTGACGCTGCTCTCACCGATGTCGATGCCGAGTTTGAGCAGTTCGCCGTGGATGCGGGGTGCACCCCAACTGGGATTCTCCCGGCACATCTTGCGGATCAGATCTCGGGCCTCGCGCGAAATGGCGGGTCGCCCGGGTTGGCCTCGCCGCACCTTCCAGGTTCAGAACAGCTGAAAGCTGGCACGATGCCAGGCTACGACCGTTTCTGGCTTGACGATGGCCAGCGCCGAGCGCCAGGCACGCCAGAGGCGGGACAGACAGATCCACAACAGGCGATCCCCTGAGGTCAATTTCGGGCGTTTTCTTGCGGACCTCTGAAGCACGCCGATTTGGTGGCGCAGAGCCAAGTTCTCGAGCTCCACGGCAGCACGCGAACGGAAGATCAAGGACAGAGTTGCGAGGAATGTCGTGAGAGAAATGAGCATCGGCGAGAATTATGAAAGAAATATAACCCCCATCGGTTCAGATATTTCGAGATTTTCGAGAGGCACAGGAAGTACCCACCTTGAGATTTTACTGGGGAAAGAGATTCGGTCTAGCTAGTGCGAGAATTTGCTGTCTGCTGGTTATTATTTACTACTTCACAAAACGTTCTTGGTTTTCACGTCAACGATTTATTTCGATTACCTCGGAAATACAGTGGGGCTTTATCTGTTTAATGAAATCCTTTTTACAAGACACAGAGGACCTGCTCCTACAATTTTGGAAATTAGGTTGTTCGACATTTTTTGATTGTCAGCAGTGGCATACAATGGTTTCTTGTGGGTTCGCTCATAGATTTCCTGAGACGAAAGCGCTCCTCACCGGTCTGAAGGTCCCCTCTGTGCTCGCTAGATCGACGCCGACTGGCAACTCCGCGCGGGAACATCAACTCGGTGCCTACGGCACCGGGATGGGGTATGACACGTCACCTCAAGTTGGACGCTGCGGAACGCCGGGGAACGCTCTGTGGTTAACGTGTTCTCGCGCTGCTTCTATCGCGCCGCCTCCATAAGCCCGCGTGCGACCTCTTCGCCGAACAATTTTTCCCAAGCCTTACGCCTCTTAACGGCCTCCGCCTTTGCACACGTAATCACAGACTAGGCATAGCACCCTTATTGCTTGTGCGGATGGGGAACGCACATCCCAGCAGAAAGGGTTTCCGCCGGAAGCGCTAGCGTGGTTGGACTGCGCTGGAGATGATGTGGTTGCGTCATCGCCTTGACTTGTATAAGCACCCGTCTTAATGTCCCGTCCACGTGCAGGTTTTTCCTTAATGATCGGCCAGACCATCTCCCATTATCGCGTGCTGGAAAAACTCGGTGGCGGCGGTATGGGCGTCGTCTACAAGGCGGAGGACGTAAATCTCGGTCGTCACGTCGCATTGAAGTTTCTTCCCCCGGAACTCGCTAGTGATCGTTCGTCGCTCGAACGCTTTCAACGTGAAGCTCGCGCTGCTTCTGCACTGAACCACCCAAACATCTGCACGATATACGAGATCGGCCAACAAGATGTCCAACCCTTCATCCATCGCGACATCAAGCCCGCCAATATTTTCGTCACCGAGCGCGGCCAAGCCAAAATTCTCGATTTCGGACTCGCCAAGCGCCGCCCTCAATCCCCAGGCCCTGGAGTGCCTGATTTTTCAGCGATGCCAACGGCAGTAACCAGCGAAGAGGATTTGACCAGCCCAGGCGTTGCTCTCGGCACCGTGGCCTACATGTCGCCCGAGCAGGCCCGCGGTGAAGAACTCGACGCCCGCACCGACCTGTTTCCACCGGCGTAGTGGTGTACGAGATGGCCACTGGCCGGATGGCGTTTTCAGGAACAACATCCGGCGTGATCTTTGACTTTATCCTGAACCGCACGCCCACTCCTGCCGGACGCGTCAATCCGGATTTGCCGCCGGAACTCGAGCGCATCATCAATAAGGCTTTGGAAAAAGATAGGGACGTACGCTACCAGCATGCTTCGGAATTGCGTGCCGACCTGAAACGCTTGAGGCGTGACACGGATTCGGGACGTTCCGCCCCGCAGGGAATCAGAGAGGAAGAGGTACGGGCTACACAGCGAAGACGACGGAAATGGGCTGCTTTCGCGGCTGCGGCCCTAGCTGCGTTCGTCGCTGCCGGTGGTTATTCTTTCATGCGCTTCTTTCGCGCACCGGCGGCCGCCATCGATTCGATCGCGGTGCTAATTGCGTTACCGAACGCGGGCCGAAGCAGCAGCCGACCAGCAGGCCGACCGCGGCCGAATCGAAATACCGTTTGGGCTAAGGTGCGCTTGAACAATGCGAGCTATTTTTCAGGTTACTGATGGTCCAATTGGATGACCCTTGATCCGGGATTTGTTCGAAGCGCAAATGATTACGCGTTGACCTGCCTTAGGATGATAGCAATCTTTCGCGGTGCGACTCGTTAGTCGTGCAGGACGACGCTAAGAAGGGATTTGTTGATATGCATTCCGCCGTTGTATTCGATGAAGCCCAGCTTCCTGAATTTGTTCATGAAAAAGTTGACTCGCGACCTCGTGGTCCCGATCATTTCCGCAAGCGTTTCTTGGGAGATTTTGGGAACAATCTTCTCCGGCTTATCTTGTTTGCCATAGCGAGCCAGCAGTAACAGTGTCCGCGCCAGCCGTTTCTCGCTGGAGTTGAAAAGCTGATCGACCAAGTCCTCCTCGATTCGGATGTTCCGTCCAAGCATGTAAGCGATGAAACGGTCGGAAAACGCATGTTCCTCATGGAGCACGCGAACCATCTCATTTTTTTCAATCGTTAGTGCAGTCGTGGGTGTAATCGC
>DATNLZ010000090.1:0-5138 GCA_035602605.1 Candidatus Dormiibacterota bacterium | reverse complement strand
TCGCGCAAAATCTCATCACGAGACAAAGTGACTCCTTCGTGCTCAATGAAATAACGCAAGAGTTGAAATTCCCGAGCAGAAAGATAAACAGGTTTGCCTTCGCGCATAACTTGAGTACCGCGGATATCCGCGCGAATTGAGCCAAACTGGTGAAAGCCTTGGCTCGTTCGAGTGGGGGCGCGCCGCAGTAACGCCTCGATGCGGGCCACGAGTTCAAGAGTATCAAAGGGTTTTGTAACGTAATCGTCCGCCCCCGACTTGAGGCCCATCACCTTCTCGGCGATTTGTCCGCGAGCGGTCAGCAGGAGTATGGGGGTTGCCAACCCGGCCACCCGGATGTCGCGACAGAGGTCAAATCCGTTACGATGAGGCAACATGATATCGAGGATGATCAAATCGAAGGGCAGATGAGTCGCCTTATCGAAGCCCTGATCGCCATCGGCAGCAAAGTCGACGACGTAGCCCTCGCTTCGCAGGCGATCGCCCAAGGTCATCTGCAATGCTTCTTCGTCTTCTACCAGTAAGATGCTCTCGTTCATATTTGAATAAGTGGGGTCGAATCGAAAGACGCTGCTGTCATTTGCAGTTCTTGTTCCTCCGCGATAGGCAAGTGCAGTGTAAATGCACTTCCGAGCGCCAATTCACTAACAACGGAGAGCTTTCCACCCATCGCTTCGGCAATGTTCTTGGCCAGAGACAATCCCAAACCAGCCCCGTGAATCTGAGCGGCAATGACTGCGGCGCCGCGATAAAAGGGTTCGAAAATGTGAGGAATTTCCGAGCGGTCGATGCCGATACCGTGATCTTGAACCGCGATTTGAATTTCCCGGCTGGCCCGGTCTTCCGAATCTGCGAGGCGGGCGCGGATACCGATCCAGCGACTCTCACCGCTATACTTCACAGCATTTACGATTAAGTTTTGCAAGCACTGGGAAAGCGCTGACAGATCACCCAGAACGCACGGTAGGCTTGCCTCGACTTGCCGCTCGACGACGAAGCTGGCGCTTTGCAGCAGTTCCGAAGTGTTGTCCAGTACGGAATCAATGATTTGCGAAATCTGTAGCGGACGCAGGACATAGCGGCTCCGCCGATCTTGCGTTGAGGCAAACAGCAAAATCTGATTGACGAGCTCGGTGATTTGGCGGCTTTGGTTTCGGATCACCGAGCCATATCTCTGCAGCTCTTCTTTCCTGCTCACCAGACCATCCACGATATTGTCCGCGGCCGAACTGATGATTGCCAAAGGAGTGCGCAACTCGTGAGAGATCGAGGCGACAAACTCCATTTGCAGGTTGGCCAGCTGGATAGCGGCAAGCATCTTGCTTCTCTGGATGGCCCAAACCGAGGCGCTGGCGAAGATAAGCGTAAAGGCGAGGACTGCGATCAGCCTAATCGCGAAGCGGCGAGAGGTAGCGACAACGTTGGCCAGGCGTTGCGAAGCCTGCTCATCGTAGAGCCGCTTGATTTCTTCCAGGTCCTGACGGACACGATCAAACGACTGCACACCCCCGGCGAGGTCGAGGTCGACCGCTTCTTTCGTGCTGCCCTCAAGAATAGAGGCTAACACTTCATTCCTCACCTTGAGATATTCGGACCAATCACCCTGGAGACGCCTCGCCATCTCGATCTCGTGAGGGGTTCGCGCCTGACGAAGATATTCGATGATCCCTTCGTTTACAAGTCGATCAGCTTCTCTCGACTGGTCCGCATACTCAATTTGGAGATTACTGTCATCGGTGGTTAGGGCATAGAAGGTGGCTCGGCGGGTCTCTTGGGCCTCATACTGGAGTTCTCCAATTCTGCGAAGTCCCAGCACTGACCCAACATACATTTTCTGCGCCTCGACGTTCGTGGTGTGAAGATCGCGCATAACGAAAATGCCTACAGTCGTCACTATAAGGAAAACCGCAAGAAGCAACAGAGTAGAACTGTAGCGGGCTATCAAGCCCAATACGGGGTCTATTAGCGGAACCGAGCCGATCGTCTTTCGTCTTAGCGCGTGTTTGGTCTGCCGGCGCATATCTATTTGGACGGGCGTGGCGGAATATGAAGCCTGTAGCCCTTTTCTTCTGGAAGCCGTTCGTCTACCCGAATGACCTTTACCGACGCGTCCACATCTGTGGCGCGCAGGTAACCAATAGCCCCGGGCACGTTAAAAACGAACTTGCGAACGCCCACAGGAGTTGCCAAAGTCTTGGGCGACACAAAGACTTCGCCCGTGAAAAGGCCGCGCAGAAAGTGATTTTTGAAATCACTTTCGTTCATCTGGCAAATCAAGCCGAGGACCGCTGCACGTTCGGGTTGGCCGGGCTCCATCATAACCAGGGTGATTCTGCGACCATTCGGCCAGTGACTGCGCTCACCAAGAAAAAGATTCCGTAATTCAGCCATGGAGAGATTCTCAATCGGGTTAGAAAGGTTGACGACAACGGCCAAGTTCTGTTCCGACGCCGTCGGTGGTTCCGACGGGATAAAGGGGCGTAGGTCAGACGCAAACGAGAGCGCCCCGGCCAAAAAACCGGCACCGATGAAAACATGCAGAATAGCTCCCCGACGTGGCATACCCAGGTCCTTCTAAAAAGTAAACCCGACTTGCAGGGCGAGGGCATTTTTAGCCGCCCGTGCTCGCGAGGCGGTGTAATCATATTGGAGCTTCAAGGCCACGGATTCGCTCGCATCGTACCGGAGACCCACAGAGGGGCCTTGCCGCAAACGAACGTCGGGAAACACTGGCTCCGTGCCCGAGGCGTTCACATATTGGTAGCGGAAATAGGGGCGATAGTAGCCCAATTGTCTTGAGAACTGAGTATAGAAACCCGGGGTATTAAATACTTGGGACGTCCCAAAGATGGCGTGACGAACAACCAGAGCTTCGTTAAGCCACTCGAATCGTGGACGCACAAATACGGCGTGTGCGGCAAGGATGGTTTCGCCGATTCTCGGCGAGTTGATTGGGGCAAGCAGGTCCCGATAGACCGAGAAGCCCACCTGCAACCCGCGAATTGCTTCAGGTCGAGCGAAAAGCGCGAGGTTGAATGCCTTATGGTTCTGGTCATCAACTACGTTTTGCACTGGTTCTTGGGTTAGTGGAGAACGCGAAGCACGCCCATTACCTACTTCGGCGACGTAATGCAATCCGAGGCGCCCGGAGGGTATCAACCCGAAAGCCGACGCACCTACTGTGTGCACAGGCAGAATTCCTCCGCGGTCCTCGAACTGAAACAGGAAAGGTCGTGCCGTAGTCGTCTGAAACCAAGTGCTGTGATGATAGGCCGTGTTGTAATAGCCAATCGCGGTATGGAACCGGCCGGCCGCCACATTCAGGTAATCGTTGTAGGAATACTGGATAAGGTAACGTTCGACATCCACACTGAAAGTGTTGATCTCTCCCCTAGTTACCCCGTATATGTTGTCCGGTCCTCCTTCGAAGACAATCTCACTGAGGAATTTGAACTTTTCCGAGATATCCGACGTGACGAACAGGTTGAGCTGTCCGAGGGTGAAGGCGGTGGTGTTGCCTTTTCGCGTGTCACCGTGAAGAGTGATATCGCCGAAGCCCCGGAGGCGCAAGAGAGTCTTGCTAAGGTCCATTCGCTCTGGCACCGCACTTTCTGCTTGGCTTTCTGCTTGCTGCTCAGGTTCATTAACGGGCGGTGTACTCTTTTGAGTCGGCCCGGGAGCCGGACTCACGACGGCAGCCGGCTGTCGCTCCGCTTCCAGTTGCCTGACTCTGGACTCCAATTGATCAATTCTTTGCAGTAAGAGCTGTAAAGTTTGTTTGTCCAGAGCCGTTACATCGCCAGGTTTAGGCTGCTGCGCCTGGAGAATCGTCGCAGTTGCCAGACTTCCCAGAAGCAGGGACAGTATTCTTCTTCTGACCCTCCAACCGGTGAGCTCTAGGGCGGGCAGAACTCTGCTGGGCGGGAGAGTGGACACCTTCATTGATTCCTCCTCTAGCTAGACAATGGCGTTAGGCAGTTAAACCCACTATACATTAAGGTTTTTCGAGGCGAGGTTTCAGAAGGGGAGTATGTCGTGA
Organism: Candidatus Dormiibacterota bacterium; assembly: GCA_035602605.1. GTDB lineage: Bacteria > Acidobacteriota > Terriglobia > Acidiferrales > UBA7541 > DASQHY01. The sequence goes on along the minus strand of DATNLZ010000090.1, from coordinate 1,099 downwards.
TGGTATAGAAGCCGAGAGATGCCGCAACGTGTTTGCCAGCTATGGAGAAGTGAGCTCTCGTTGGACTCACATAGACGGGAATCGTTGCTTCCAGTTTGGGGGTGAAAAAATGCAGGACTGCAGTTCTTAATAGAGGGCATTCAACCGCGATGCAAATGGTACGGAGAAATTGCCCCGGCGGGTCCACTATCAAGGAAACGACACTCTCGGCGCCGCGGGGGGCGCCTGCGACGAAGCGGCCTTGAAACGCGGATGCTCAGAGTTTTGAATGGCCGGAAGTGGCAGCGGGCGAGGCGGGCTAAGTTTTTTGCGATTCAAATCGCGGATAATTCGAGAGACATAAGCAACGGTCTCGGGGTAGGGAGGAAGGCCGTGATATTGCTCAACACGCTCAGGTCCTGCGTTGTAGGCCGCCAGGGTTTTGGTAAGGTCGTTGTTGTAGTGCACCAGCAGTTCACGCAAGTAGCGCGTTCCGCCTTCAACATTAGAGGCGGGATCCAAGGCGTTCGGTACCCCCAACCAGGCGGCAGTCCGTGGCATTAGCTGCATTAACCCCTGCGCACCTTTGCGGGAGACTGCAGTCGGATTGAATCCGCTCTCGGCGGCAATCAGGCTGTTCACCAGGTCGGGGTCAACGTTGTTGCGGGCGCAGGCGGCGCGGACCACCGCGTCGAGGCTGATGACGGGTGTGGGGACTGAAACCGGTAGCGGGGGGACGTCATCCTGTTCAAACCCCGCAAGCTCAGGAGTGGGAACATCCACGTAGTTGTCTGTCGTGGCCGTTAGATAGAGACGGGTTACGTTGCCTCGCACTTCGCGACGTTCGTGCCGGATAGCAAACCCGTTTCGCAAGATTGCCATTTGCGCGGCGGATGCAGAGAGACTAACGAACAGGAACAACGCTACTGCGATACCGATTTTGTATCCAAATTGTAACCAAAAGAGACGGACGTTCCCCTCGACGCAAAATAGAGCGCCCCGGAGATCGAAAACACTGCATCGGCCCGCTGGTCGCAGCCGACCCGCTTCCGTGGCTCGACCGCGTTGATGGGTACCCTGGTAAGACATTAGATTAGTCAGTTTCTCGCGGCCCCCTTCC
>DATNLZ010000053.1:0-34318 GCA_035602605.1 Candidatus Dormiibacterota bacterium | reverse complement strand
AGAAGTCCGGTGGCTAAGGGAAGACACTTGGTCTCCACTCAACCGTTTTTTCAGACCGCGGCGATGGAAACACGCGACTTAACAACGAAAAATACCGCAAAAAAGCCGAAAAACGTCCGCAACTGGTCAAGTCGGGCTAGGTTTGGGGAGCCAGCGCTCTGCAATAGCCACGAGTCGTGGCCACGTCATCCAGACTCTTCTGGCTGCGTCGCCGTAGCGCGCGCATCCAGCGCCGGATCACCTGCAACCGAAGACTTCGAAGGCTGGCCAGATTCCCGGGGACTGCATGATAGTTGAAGTATCCCTGTACAACGGACCTCAACCATTTTCCGAGCTCCGCCACGGACAGATGTTTGCGTCTTCGAAGCTCCTCCTTCAGCGCTCTCAATTTGGCGGAGAGCCGCTTGTGGGGCAAACGTGGAAGACCGGCAAATTCCGCGTTCTAGGCGAATCTTAACGGTTTGGTAGCTACTGCCCGAGTGCGACAATCCGGGAGCTGGCCCTGTCAATGAACGCAAGCGCGCCACCCAACGGGATGGTACTCAAAGCGTCGCGGGCGATGCCGCGCTCTGCCAGCTTGCCTCTCGGACGCCGGAAAGATCCAGCGTTGTACTCTGCAGCCTACCTAAATCGCTTTGTTTGATGTGGGCACCGAACTCGTCTCAAGTTCTTACTTCGGCGTCAGCGTACCTAATGTGCAGCGGGCGGTCTGCGGCGTGTAAGCGATGTCGCCAGTCTGCGAACGGTAGATTTTTCGGCCATTGACATCTACCGAGCCAGAGCCGGTTAGAGTTCCATTCGGCTGTAGGACAAGGGAAAGCGGCCCAGCGCCGTGCTGGAATTTGACCACCAACTGGCTGCCTTCAGGCACAACGGCATAACCTTCGGAGCTCAGTGCTGTGCCACATTCCAAAGTTGCTGAGTCGTCGCGAAATTCTATTTTCAGACCTCCAGCGACCGAGTACGTTCCGTTGAGTCGCAAGCCCGGCGCCGTATTTGCCGATTTGCTAGCTTGACTGCCGAGCACTTGTGTCAGAGTGGAAGAGATGGAGCTAGTCGCGGCTGTCGGGGGCAGAACGCTCACATTGCAGCGCTCGGTCTTCCCAACGGTCGGCACGCTGTAGTTATGGACGGTGGTCGGTACCTCGGTGCTGGAAGTCGTCTGATTGTCGACTGAATACTCCATTCCGTTCCGGTGCACCTGATCTGCGCTGTAGTTTGGGGCGTCGTTAGCCGAGACCTGCCTTTGCGTCGTCGTCGTTTGTGTCTGCGTTTCGTATGACGTTGACGCCGTGTCGGTCGCGCGCCCCGCTACAACTCGACCAGCCACATCAATCAGTCCAGGACCGAACAACTTGCCATCAGGTTTAAAAGACAAGACAAGCGGCTCAGGGTGAATGGGGACCTTCACCAGCACCTGGTTAGCGGAGCGCTCCACTGAATAGGGTAATTTTACCTCCAGGAGCGATCCGCACTTGACGCCCGCCGCGGCTTGGTCGAAACGAACGTAGAAATTTTCTGCGGAATACAAACCTGTCAGGCGTAATCCCGGATCCTTGTTGGTAGCCACTAAGGCGGTGACCGGGTGGTTTTCGCCGGCTAAGTCAGCCAAGCCCACCTTAATACCTTCGCCAAGACACTCCGTCTCGCTTCGCCCGGATTCCAGGCAGCGCCGCGTGGCAACCGATCCGGCATCTTTCCGCGCGTTCTGCTCGGACTGTGCAATCGCGATGTTGGTCTGGATTTGCTGCATCGCCGTGCGCTTCTGTTGCTCGACAGACGCGATGTAGTGCGGGTCGTTGCCGCCGACGATTTGAGCAAACCGCGCCTGCAAGCTGGGCGAAAGGAAAGTGGTCCACACTGGAATGCCTTCAAACCCAAATTTCGGATCTGAGCGGCTGAAGTGGTAGGGGTTGGTGGCCACATTGAACTGCTGTCCGGGAAGGATTTTCGCCGCGGCTTGCACAACGTCCGATTGCATCTTGCTGTAGTTGTCGAGGAGTTTTTTTTCGTCGGGGGAGTAGCCAGAAGTTCCGCGTTGCGCAGACAGGATGTTGATGATCTCGGTCAGTTGATAAAGAGCACCCATGGCACGCGTGACGTTGTCCTTCGGATTACCGGTCACCATTGCCTGCACTACGTCGGAGGCTTTGGGAAATTCGGCGAGATAAGGAGGATTGAAAGTAGTGCCGGCTTGGCACGCCTTGAGCTGTGTGGCTATTTCCGCCTGAGGCTTAGGTACTTCCATAAGAAATTTGCCGTTCTGTTCGACTTTGACGAGGCAGTAGTCCTGGCCGTTTTGCTTGTGGCATTGCACGGCCGTGAGGGTAAGTTCGCCGGCACATTGATAAGGTGTATTGAGTTGCAGATCGGATGATGATTGCGCAGCCGCTGCAGCAGGGGAAGGCCCGCTTTTCACTTTGCACGTCTTTGTCATCTGAGACACCACAGCTTCACGCCTGTTGTATCGCTCTGATTCCCCTTCGGCCTGGTAGAAGCACATTTCTCCCTTCGGACCTGTCACGCATTTGTGCACTACGTAGGTAGCTCCGTCATTGCACGCATAGGGCACATTGAACTGGAGGCCATCCTGCGCTCGCAAGGATCCCGCGCAGGCGAACAGGAAACACAACACGATCATCGAAGCGAGAGAAGAAGAGCGTTTCATGACTATCCTCCCCGTCTTGTTCCGCGGCTTGTATTGCCGCCTAATCGTCCCACCAAATTCTTCCGAGTCAAGAGAGATTCCCGCTTCCGTCGCTGGTGGAGCAGGGATCAGATTCGTTTTCATGGTTACGGCTCCCAAGACAAGAGTCTTTGACCGCAGATCACGGCATGCCCATGCTTGGTTGCTCGAGATGGTTGCCTGCTATTTTTTCTTCGTCAATCGCGTCAGCATGCCATCCGGAGGCCCGCTTAGCGCCCCGTCATCCTCGACGGTGAAGACGGTCTTGTCACCTTCGCAGAGCAGGGTCACAGTCTTTCCGCTCTCTGTATAGGTACAAGAAGTCGAAACCGGCCCGGTCGAGACGTACGCCTTCCCACCGGATTTGAACTCGACCCTTACTATGCCACCGTTCCCTTCATATGTAGTGCCCTCAATTTTCCCGCCGCAGCCGATTGTCGCGCCCAGCAAAGCGAGCACTGCAAGCGCGAGTGTATTCGATGGAGTCAATTTATGTTTCATGAGTGTCCTCGTGAGTTGTAAGACCTGCCCTCAACGTGAAGCAGTCTGAGTAAAGCAACATCTTTCACGGCGTACAGCCCATATCACAATGACTGCCTTACTCTCTGGCTGCGAGCGCACTGCCGCCCAGCATCGTTGGCGAGCTAATACTTCACATCGCCGCCGCGCTTCTTGGCATCCGCGGCTTGCTTGGCGGCCACATCGCGAGCGCCCTGGTCGAGGAATGCGTACAGAGCGTGAGCCCCGCTGGTCACGAGCGGCCAATCGACCGCGACCACCGAGAAGCCTGTCGCTTTCCCGGTGATGCCCTGCGATGGAGCCTCCATAAAGATCTTCGCATTCAAGATCACCCACGACAGGCAGGGGGCACCGCTCAGGGTTTTGATTTCGTTAAGTGGTCCACCGAGGGTGGGTGGCAGGTTTGAGGAAACTGGGGGAGGGTTGAGCGTACATAGCGAGGCGTTCGCGGTAACCCCATCGGGTTTCACCCGGTTACCCTGCACGTCATAAACCCAAAAAAATTGTTTTTCGACGCCGTCAAAAACGGCGACAATTCCGCCCACCCGGTAGTCCAGTCCGTAAGTTTCCTGTCCGTACTTTTTTCTCAGACCAGCCACAATATTTTCGACCGCTACCGGTTCCTTGAAAAAGGTTGATCGGCCAACGGAAGTGACCACCTGCTTGCTAGGAGGTAGACTAAGGGTAACAGTTACGTTGTCTCCAGAAGCTTTGGGGGTAACGTCGATCTCGAACACCCACTTGTGATTAGGATTTTCTCGCTCCACGGTGTGCCAGAGGGCTTCATAGTCACCGGTACGTTGCAGCGTGATTTTTGACGCTGGGTAGCTCGATTTTAGAAGCCCGAGCGCTTCTTCGGCCGGCATGCCCAGCTTGATGCCGAGAATGTCGACGAAGCCGGCGGAACCCGCCAGCGCGTTCGTGCCTTGCGGCGTGCCGAAATTTGGCGGCAAATTCTGCGCCTTCACGAGGATCGCAGCAATCCCCACCAACACAGCAGAGGCGACGAGAAGCCTTTGAGAATGTTTCATAATTTCCTCGCAATAGTCTGTGCGTTGCTACCGTTCGCTACAGCACCGGCTTGTTCTTTTGTGCCTTTTGTTTTTGCGCCAGGTCGCGCGATTTTGCCGCTTGAACCAGATACTCCCGCGTGGCGTCGGCAGCGGTGTGATCGATCGGCGCGCTGCCCATCACCACCACCAGGCCTCCGGCCACATCGTGTGCGGCGACCCCGATGGGATAACCATAGAAAATGTTGGCGTGGATCATGGTCAGATTCGCGCACTCGAATTGCGTCGGGTACTGCGTTGTATACCCTTGTTCCAGAGCTTGTTTGACTCGGACGCTATCGACTTGAATGCCTGGATCCGCGATATTACGAGCGGCATAAGAAAAGGTGGAAACGCTCCTGCAATTATTGATCAGCTCATTAAAACTGCCACCGGCCCCTTCCTGGTTTAGCAGCCGATGGCCTTGGGCATCGTCCACCCAATAAATCCAGCGTGAGCCGGAAACATACAAATCTTTCGGTTTAGAATCAAAGCTAGGCGTGCCGTATTTTTTAATGAGGTCGGCGACCAGGCTTTCGGCCGTTGGTGCTGTGTCTTTGGAGAACATTAGGTACCGGCTTATTTTTGTAACCACCTGCCGATTGGGAGGCATGGTCAGCACCAGATAAATCTTTTCGGACTCTGGGAGACCATGTTCGCCGTTGCGCACGACCACTGGGTTTGCAGCAGTAACGCCATACGTAATCGGCGAAAGTAGGAAGTCATACTTGAGCGAGTCAGGCGTGATCTGAAATTGACCATGAGCTTTCAAAGTGGACATCGCGTCTTTTGCAGGCATGCCCAACTTGATGCCGATGACGTCGTACTTGCCGGCGGAAACGGCGACTTTCGCCGTTCCAAGGTTGGGATCGGGATCGGAAGGGTCGGCGAGCGCGGCGCCTCGCAGATCAGCTTGAGCCGGGCTCGCTGAGGCGCGACCTTGCGACCGAGGCGCTGCCGCACTCTGCCCGGAAGCACCCGGTTGCCGGTTCCCGCCGTTCGGCGGCGCACTCTGGGAAGCTGGGGCTGGCGCGGAAGCAGGCGCTCCGTTTGGAGCGCCGCTCGAGCCTTGGGACGCCGCTGTAGAGGAAGGGGCCGCTTGCCCGAGGCTGTTGGCGGCGGCTGCCGAAGATGACTGCGTTGCGGCCGAATTCGCGGCGGCATTCACCGCGCTCGCCGTATTTGCAGCGGCGTCCGCCACGCTTGCCGCATTCTGGACGGCCTTCTTCTTCCCGAAAAGCGACCTCAGATTGGAGATGGCGTTGGCCGCGCTGGCCGGTGCTCCGCCCAGATTGCCAACCCCTTGCGAAACGCGATTGGTCAGTCCCTCAAAATGGAGAGGGAACTCTCCGTCGAGCATGTGCTGGTTGCCTTCGAGGGTTTTGATTTCGGCAACGGTTATATCCAGAACGTAGTTGGAACCGATAATCTGCGGGGCACCCTGGAGGACCAGCTCGAACTGCGCTTCGCCCCAACCGCCGGCACGCACGACAAGCTTGGGGTCGAAGTTGTTGCCCACCACAAGGCCGATTCCGCGATACCCGTTCGGCCCTCCCACCGCCGACCGATTGCCGCGATCATCGGTGGCAAAGCCAGAGGCGTTGACGTAGCCCACGATCAGGGGTTGATTCGTTTTGTTCAGAAAACGGATCGAGGTATCAATGAGCTTGTAGTCGTTCACCGTGCTGGTGCGGAAAGTGGTAACCGTGGCGGCGAAATGCGGGGTGTCGTAGCAGTAGGATTGCGTTCCGCAAGCGCTGGCCTGTTGACCGGCTGCAGGCGCGGTTGCTTGGGGCGGTTGAGCCGCACGCGTCGTGGCGAGCGCCAGCGCGCAGAGCAGCGCTATCCGCAGGGCGGAGGATCGAAAGGGATTGAGGATACTCTTAGGCTTCATCATTCTTTCTCCTTAGAAATCTCAGATTCTGACATCCACCACCACATAAAACTCCCCGCAAACCGGCCACCGGGCGGCCACACCACAATCTTCCATGTATAACTCTGAAGACCGTTGCATCACTGCAATGTCAGTGATAGCCTTCCCCCAACGCGGAGGTCCCTGCCCCGCAAAGCCCGTTTAGAGGGTTCGCGATGTGGCTGTCTACTTAACATTGCGCAAAAACCAGAGAAAAACCGTCATGGCGGCGAAGAATTCTCGATCAAGGGGTGGATTCGGGACCGAGCAAATAGGCACGCCCTCCGCGGACAGACGGGCACTGGACCATCTATTTAGTGTTACTTACGAAGAATTGCGTCGCCTTGCCTCGAGTGTGCGGCGCGGCGATCCCAGCGCCACGTTGAGCCCTACCGCGCTCGTTCACGAAGCGTGGCTAAAACTGGCAAACTCCCCGGAAATTGCCTCCACTTCCCGCCTTCACTTCAAAAGGATAGCCGCTCGCGCCATGCGCCAGCTCTTGGTGGAGGCTGCCCGGCGCCGGAATGCGATCAAACGAGGAAGTGGCTTGGAATTTACTGTCACTTTTGACGACGAGTTTCATAAGGAACCCTCTGGCGGAAAAGCGCTTCTGGCGCTCGACACCGCGCTGCATTCGCTCTCTCGCATGAATCCGCGGCAGGCCGTGATGGTGGAGAGTCGATTTTTCGGCGGACTGGACATCCCCGAGACAGCAGAGCTCCTCAGCGTATCCGAGGCTACCGTTCTGCGAGACTGGCGGGCAGCCAAGGCGTGGCTTGCTCAAGAACTTCGTCAAGCCTCTTGAGGACTAGCGCGAGACTATTGTTTTGGCAGGGGAGTCACGATGGACAGCATTCGCTGGCAGAGAGTTCAATCCCTGTTTCACGAAGCTGCGGACTTGCCGTAGGACGAGCAGCGCGGTTTTCTTGAAACGCAATGCCGGGATGATGTCGCGCTCGTAAACGAGGTTCTGATCCTCTTGCAAGAAGACGCCCGCAGCGGCTCGCTTCTCGACCGTAATGTCGCTCAAGTCGCCCACCAGATTCTCAGCGATCCTTCCTCAGCCTCACCTCCTTTCAAAGAGTTCGGCCCCTACCGGATTAAAAAGGCTCTTGGTGAAGGGGGAATGGGCATGGTTTACCTCGCGGAGCGCGAAGATCTCGGCAGTCAGATCGCTATTAAGGTTTTACGCGACGCCTGGCTCTCGCCCGCGCGTCGAGAGCGCTTTGCCAGCGAGCAGCGCACTCTCGCGCAACTCAATCACCCTTCGATAGCGCGGCTCTACGATGCGGACACCTCTCCCGATGGGACTCCCTTCTTCGTCATGGAGTACGTTGAAGGCATTCCGCTCACAGATTTTTGCAAAACGCACGATTGCTCCGTTCCGGAACGTCTGCGCTTATTCCACGCCGTTTGCGAGGCGGTGCTTTACGCGCACCAGCAGGCCGTCATTCACCGCGACCTGAAGCCTTCCAATATCCTCGTGAAAGACGACGGAGCCGTTCGGTTGCTCGATTTCGGCATTTCCAAGCAACTGGAAAGCCTCGGCGAGTCCGTGGACCAAACCATGACCGGCCTGCGCTTGATGACTCCCGCTTACGCCGCGCCCGAGCAGATACGCGGCGAACAAGTCGGAATCCAGACAGATGTCTATTCGTTGGGTGTCGTTCTCTATGAGCTGCTAGCGGGATGCCTCCCGTTTGACTTGTCCAATCGCACGCCTGCGCAAGCGGAAAAGTTTTTGACCGAACAGGAAGCCGAGAAGCCCTCGACGATTGCCAAGAAGAGGGCTGCGTCGGCAGAAGGAAACAGAAATGCGGTGTTAGCCAGCAAGTCGGTTTGGGCCGATCTGGACGTGCTGTGTCTCACCGCGATGCACAAGGACGCCCCACGAAGGTACCAATCCGTTGAGGCACTTATCAGGGACATTGACCACTACTTGAAGGGAGAACCTCTTGAAGCGCGCGCAGACACACTCGGCTACCGCTTGAGAAAATTCGCCGTGCGCAATCGCCGTGCCGTCGCCGCAGCGGGGATAGTCACAGCACTTGTTCTCGCCATGGTGATTTTCTTTACCGTCCGACTGGCCATCGCACGTAATGCGGCGCTTGCCGAGGCAGCACGCACTCAGCGTATTCAGAAATTCATGACCAACCTATTTCAGGCGGGCGACGCAGCCGCCGGACCTGCCGACAATCTGCGCGCAGTTACGCTCCTGGATCGTGGCGCCCAAGAGGTTCAGTCGCTCAGCGCGGACCCTGCAGTCCAGGCGGACTTGTATGAGACCCTCGGCACGCTCTATCAGAAACTGGGGAAGTTCGACCAAGCCGAGTCGCTTCTTCGTTCCGCCCTTGAGAACCGCAAGTCACTCTACGGATCTGATAGCCCGGAGGCCGCTGAGAGTTTTGTTGCGCTGGGCCAGTTGCGCGCCGACCAGGCGCATTTGGAAGAAGCGGAACAGTTGATCCGGCAGGGAATGGAGATCGAGAAACGGCATATGCCGCCGACGCACCCGGCTGTCGCCCGAAGCATGGTGGCATTTGGCAAAGTGCTCGCACAGCGTGGTTCCTACGACGCCGCCATCCAGACTCTCGGCGAGGCGGTGCGTATCGACTCTGTTCCAGGTGGCACCCCGAGCGATTTGGCGGCAAGTCTTTCCGCGCTGGCCGGCGCACAGTATTCCGCAGGACACTACGAGATTTCTGATGCGCTGTACCGACGGGTTCTGGAAATGGATCGTCAACTCCATGGTGCTCGTCATCCGCTTGTCGCCGGCGATCTCGGCGAGCTCGGTTCGATTCAGCAGGACCTAGGTTATTACAGTGAAGCGGAGCGATTCGAACAGGAAGCGTTGGATATCACCCAATCCTATTACGGCAAGGAGCATCCCCGCACCGCTAACAACCTCACCATGCTTGGCCGTGCGCTCTTGTACCAGCATAAGTTTGATGAAGCGCAAGCTGAACTACAGCAAGCCCTATCGATTCAGGAAAAGATCTTTGGGCCGATACACCCGGAAGTTGCCGACACGCTGAACGAATTGGGAAATGTGGCGTCCATGCGCGATCACTACGACGAGGCCGGAACAAGATTCCAGCGTGTCGCGGATATTTATCGCTCCGTGTACGGCGATCACCATTACTTGGTCGCCATCGCGCTATCGAACGTCGCTTACAACTATCTGAACGAGAAGGAATACGCACGGGCCGAACAGCTTTTCCGCGATGTCGTCCGCCGTTTCACCGAAACGCTTTCCGCCGGCAACGTAAACACGGGCATTGCGCGCATCAAGTTGGGTCGCTCCATCCTTCGCCAAAATCGTTTCAAGGATGCGCAGGAAGAAACCATGGCCGGCTACCAGGTTGTGGCAAAGCAGGCCGATCCGGCCATCAGCTTTCTTCAGGCCGCGCGAAAAGATCTCGTTGCGGAGTACGACGGATTGAACCAGCCGCAGATGGCGGCAAAGTTCCGCGCCGAGTTGGCCGCCGAAGAAAAGAAAAAACCGCCTGGCATCGGAAAGCGGTGATGCCTCGCTCGCGACTAGATAGCACGAGATTTGAGTCCAGGAATAGTCGCGGCAGGCGCAGCTTGTTAATTTGCTGCTGCGATCGCACCTCTGACAATCAGATTTTGAATCAGAGCTTTCCCCTAATAATTTATATTACTATATAGTTTATACGATGCAGACGATTTTGTGCTCACACTGCACCCAAAATCAACAAAGTTCAAGTTCGTGGTTAAACGGTTCCGAATCAACGGTATATGTGAAAGTAACAGCCGAATGCTCTACCATTGAGCTACCGGGGGGCAGCGCAACACTAATTTTTTGATTGTAATACAGGGCTGCCCCAAGAACGTCTGAGTAGTTTGGTGTAACTGCTTGACGGAACGAAGGTAAGGGGTTCCGGTGAGTTTTGTCGATTTCAATTGTTTGCTCCTTTCTTCGCGCCATCCTATTGCTTTCCAGCTTGTTCCGGAGGCAGTAGATGAATCTTGGCCGAACCGTCTTCTCTCAACTCGTGGACTTCCTCCCGACCTACCAGTTTCAAATTTGCGTCGATCGATACCAAGGCAATCGCTACGTCAAAGAATTCTCCTGCTGGGATCAATTCCTTTGTCTGGCCTTTGCTCAGCTCACCTACCGAGAAAGTCTCCGCGATATCGAAGCTTGTCTCCGCGCCCAGCAACCCAAGCTCTATCACATGGGTTTCCGGGGGCAAGTTTCTCGCAACACGTTGGCCCACGCCAACGAGCATCGCGACTGGCGGATCTACGCCGACTTCGCTCAGATTCTGATTGCCACCGCCCGCGACCTTTACCGCAACGAACCTTTCGGAGTGGAGTTGTCCGAGACCGTGTATGCCCTCGACTCCACAGCCATCGATTTATGCCTGGTGGCGCTGTTTCCGTGGGGAAAATTCCGCCGCCACAAGAGCGCCGTGAAACTACACACACTGTTGGATCTGCGAGGCAGCATTCCGACCAATGTTTACGTGACCGGAGGTCAAGTCCACGACGGGTGGAGAGTACATATCCAACCTGCAGTTCTTCAGTTCAGGCGCGACGGCGAAACGTTGGATGCTTTTGGATTGGTGAACGATCTCTTGGTCGGCACGCTTTCGCCCGAAGATTGGGTTCAGAAATGCCTTCACCTGGGTATCGCAGAAGAAACTCTCGGTGTCGTTAAGGCGCAAACAATTCCAACAGCTCTCTCTGCCTAGTCGGCCTTCCGCGATTGAACTGCGACCCTTGTTAGCTACCAAGCTATGGAAGCTGCCCAGTGAGAAGCAAGATTACGGCCGTCCCCAGTCTGCCCAGGGCAGCTCTTTGATTCGAGCAAATTCTGAGAGATTTGCTGTAATCAATGTCAGCTTGTTTCGGATCGCCTGCCCGGCAATCAGAAGGTCATAAGCGCCAATCGACTTTCCGATGGACTCCAGATCAGCTCGGATCGCGCCAGCGATTTCAGCATCCTGATCCTCAAAGGACAGCGGATGAATAGGGCCCGCAAAAAAAGTCTCGAGTCGCTTCTTGTTAAAATCTCGTCGCGAACTTTTCGCGACACCGTACCAGAGTTCGAACAGAGCGATGGACGACACAAATACCTGGCCCCCGAGGTCAGTCGCCTTCCGAAACTTGGCACGGACCGAGGGCGGATTCCCATTGATCAGCGCGATGCAAGCATTGGTATCCAGCAGATAGTTCACTTGAAGATCTCGCGACGCGGAGTGATGGGTTGATTGCGTCTCTTGCCCATGAACTGTTCCTGATTGAACCGGTCCATCTCATCGAACCACTTAGCAGCATCGGGAATCAGTGGTTCTAATATGACGCCATGATCGATTCTCCGAATGCGGACTCGATCTCCTTCGAAGCGAAACTCTTGCGGCAGCCGAACGGCTTGACTGCGCCCATTGCGAAACAGTTTGGCGATCCCGTTTTTGCCCATCGCAACCTCCAATAGCGGTATATACCGATAGTATATATCAACGGAGGATCGATGACCAGATGTTTCTCGATAGGGCGCCGCCTTCAATCATGCTCTCGCTGTCCGCGTGCCGCAGGGTGGCGGCGAGCTTTGAGCGATTCGTTTTTGAGATAAATAGCCGAATTCTAGCAGGACGTGTAGCACAAAACTCTCCAACCGTAGCGCTACCGAACGGCCTCCCCAAGCTGGGCCGCAACTCGATCCGCGTCGCCGCGCAAAACTCTATACGCAAAATTCTTGTCTTTCTGCATGCGGATGAAATCATCCAGCGGATGAACACTCAATCCCCGCGTGCGAGCTTTTAGGTAACGCTGCACCTCATATTTCGGCCAACTCAGTTCGTCTGTAAAGTTGGAAAATGTACGTCCGCTGGGGACATGACTTCCGACCTGGCAAGAAAATTCCGAACAGCTGCAAAGGTGAAGAGTGATTGGCGCGTCCAGGTCGGAACGAGCCGCACGCTTGAGTGACGGCGGTCTTGCTGGCACGAGGGGTGCTAGAGGAGAACGGAGGCGGGCGTATCACCCGCCGTGACGACGAGGAATTCTCTGCTCCATACCCACACTTACCTTACCTGAGATTTCATCGAAGATGCCGCCGTACTTGGGCACTTCGTGAGGAGCTACCTGGCTGCTCGCAGCAGGAACCCGTGTTGCTTGTTGTCTCCGTCTGTATATGGCCCGACCATGTCGCCGTGCACGTTGATTCCCCGTATGACCGTTCGAACCGCACCGGGGTAATCGATGATTGTGAACGTACCGTTCCGCAACAAAAATCCGTGGACCTTCTTGTCGGGCGTGTGGACCCCGCCGACGATCTCCCCGTGATCGTTGATGTCGTCAGCCAGTGTATAGATTGATCCGGGTGCATCGATTGATGTAAACCGTCCTTTGCTCCACAGAAAGGCGTGCTGGTGGCCATCGGCCGCGACCCACCCGCCGGCCACGTCCCCGCTGGCATTAATTCCCCATGCGGAGGTGACTCTGGCGCCTGGGTAGTCGAGCGAAGTGAACTCTCCCGCCCGGAGGAGGAAACCATGCACGTCATCTGCCGAGGTGGCGTAGTACAGGCCAACTACATCGCCCCGGTCGTTGATCTGCGTCGCGAATTCACCTTTCCGTCCAGGATATTTGATCGCTGTAAACTTGCCATTCTTAAAGCGAAATCCGTTTTTGGGGTTGCTTGGGCCGGACGCCCCCACCAGTTCGCCCTCGGAATTCATTCCCCGCACGACGGTGAATGGCGCATCGGGTACGTCGATGGACTTGAACTGGCCATTGCGCAGCAGGAAGCCATGTGTCTTCCCGTCCGCGTCGTCGAACCGCCCAGCGATATCACCTCGTGAGTTGATGGCACTCGGAATCGTAGACTTCGCGCCCGGGTAGTCGATCGCCTCGAACTTCCTGTCGATGCCGCCCGTTCCCTTGCCTGATTCCTCCTGCACCGGCGCCAAGCGGTCGCCGTAGCCGGACACAATGGTGACTGACACGAGTGCGGTCACAATAGCAATCAGCAGCCCATTCATCGTCGTCCTCCGCGGGATGTGAAGCCCGTCCCGCGGAATTCTATGCCCTTTGGTTGGTGCGGGCAATCTTCCGCCCTCGACGTCTCGACGTGCCAGCGGCAACGTGATGTTACTCACATTGAGTTACCGGGGATCATCCACATTTTGTGCTAGTCACGCAGCGTTTTCAAGTAAGGTTCTGGGAACATAGGCGACAAATACAAAGAAAAACATGCTCAAAACGCATAAAGCGGCAGGCGGGTGATGCCGGCCAATCTCGAAAAGTCCGTATCCAGAGTAAAGAGTGTAACGCCATGCTCTAAAGCAATCGCCGCGATCAGAGCATCGATGGTCGTAACCGCAACACCTTTCGCTCGCGCAGCCCGAAAAATGATCGCCGCTTCTCGATACGTTGAAAATCCCTTAGGTTCGAGCATGTCCCATTGCGACAGATAGTGCTCGAGGCGACTAACGTCACGCTTGAGCCCCTGCAAACCTCCGTGATCACGACTCCAGCGAGGGCGAGTGGTTCAGCATCGGCGATCATGCGGCGCAACTCAGCTCCGGCAGGGGAAGGAGACGAGCCGAGAAAATCGATCCAAACAGAACTATCGACCAAGATCAAACGCGATTTCTCCGCATGGCTTTAGGATCCCCTTTCCAATTACCACTGCCGTAATATCGCAGAATGCCCTTTCGGCTCTCCGAACGGACGAGCAATTCTAAGGCTTTATCGACGATCTGCCGTTTCGTTTTGAGACGCGTAAGCTTTCGTGCTTTGC
Source organism: Candidatus Dormiibacterota bacterium (assembly GCA_035602605.1). Classification (GTDB taxonomy): domain Bacteria; phylum Acidobacteriota; class Terriglobia; order Acidiferrales; family UBA7541; genus DASQHY01. Next base: position 20,378 of record DATNLZ010000053.1, on the reverse strand, counting down.
GCACCAAACTCTCGTTAATGTCGATGTTGGTTCTCATGGAATGATTATACACCATTCTCGGATATTTTTGTGCATCGCTTGGTGACACCAGTATCAGATGAGGTCAAATCCTTGTGATTTTTCAGGGTCAATCGACCACCTGAGGCAGTAGTTTTTCACTAACTTTCACCCACATTTTCAGGATCATTCACCCACCCCCGATTGCGCTGGAGCGTGCACGTATGCCAACCCTTCCAAGGAGGACAGAGGATGGCATACCGGGAGGTGGGAATGATGAAGGTGAGGGACAGTTGAAACTACACATCTGACTGTGTAGGCTACTACACATAGGAGGTCATAATGCCAACCAATCTTGCAATCGACGACCGCCTGTTGGAAGAGGCTCAGAAAGTAGGGGGACACCGAACTAAACGAGAAACCGTGACAGCGGCCCTGCAGGAGTACATCGAACATCGCAAACAGCAGGAAATCCTTTCTCTTTTCGGAAAAATTGACTACGAGCGTGGTTACGATTATAAGCGTGAGCGCAAGGCAAAGCGCATATGACTGTGCTGGTAGATACCTCCGTTTGGTCACGTCCACTTCGTCGGAAGAATGAAAGCCTCGCAACGAACGAAAGAAACATCGTTAACGAGTTGTCGGAACTCATCCGAGAAGGACGAGCCCAACTAATCGGATTAGTTCGGCAGAGCTCCTTTCGGGCATAAAGGCAGCGGAACAATATGAAAAACTGAGACTTTACCTTCGATCCTTTCCGGACGAAGTCGTCGACACCTCTGATCACGAGGAGGCGGCAAAGGCCGGCAATCGGTGTAGAGCAAGAGGGATCGTAGTTTCGATTGTGGACATCCTTCTATGTGCTGTCGCGGTCAAACGTGAGTGGGCTATCTTTAACAACTGATCCTGATTTTTCAAATTACGCAAAAGTGCTACCCCTCCGGATCCACGCGCCCCAAAGATAATAAGTTCTCCACCGAGCTCGCTTTGAAGACGAAAAGATTCTCTCCAGCTTGCTCTTACTGTGTTACTGCGAACCGCTCCCACAACGATGGGGCACAGTGGCTTCCCGAACGGGGCAAAAGCCATCTGCGGGCGACGAAAATTCCAGTGCCACCTCGTGGGCAACTCGTAAGGCGTCCCCTGGTATCAACTAGCGCATGGATTTCTTGTCGTGCGTCTTCAGCGGCTGGCAGTCGGAATACTTGCAGGCTCGAACTCCACGACGGAATGATGCATGCTCGCCATTCTCCAGCGTCTATCAGACTTCCTGCACATGGCCATGCCGCGGCCATGCAATCGCCCGCGCTCCGATTTGATCGTGAACTCGTACTCGTACCAGACAGCGTCAACGATTGGGTGAAATGCGCTTTCGCGGATTTCCAGCAGCGCTGGCGGCGTTTGATGAAAGTAGCGGTCACGGAAATAGCCGACCACTTTTCCCCGGCCATAAAACTCCTCATTCGCCGTGAACAGCACAATCTTGGGGTCCAAGCAATCAGCAAACGTGTCTTCGCTCGAGTCGTTGAAAGCTTTCACACAGCGTTCCGTATCCCGCTGCATCTCGGCCACCAGCTTGGCCCCGCGCTCCTCTTCCGCAGTGGTTACATGCAGCAACTCGCGCTTTAGATCAATGGTGGCTCCGATCTTCCCCAACAGGTCCACTCCGAGAATTCCGTCGATTTTCCGCCCGCAGGCTTTTCCGATCGCGGAAAGATCAATGGCTGGTAGTTTCAATCCGACCAGTTTCGTTCGGCCCACCAGCAATTCCGCAATGGTGACTTCCTTCGCGCTCGTGGCCAGCGTGCCGCTCCATGAGGTCACCCGAACGTCACGCGTCAGCCCATGCGCGAACGATTCCAGGTTCAGCATAGATGTTGCCGCCGTGTCCACGAGGAACCAAGCCTGTTGGCCCGCTGCCGCGACCTGAATCACGGGAAGTGTGTCGCAGTGTTCGAGTGGAATCTCTTGGCCATATACCGCGCCCGGCGCTGTCATCACTGAAAACAGAATTGCGAGCGGAACTAGCGGTCGGAAAACGGCCCGCCCACCTGTGCCTAGACATTTTCGGGAAGCCACGGGAAACCACGGTCGGAACCATCGCCGGAACACTGGCTCGAGAGTTTCTTCGAAGACCGGTCGGAACCCCAGTCCGCGCGCAAGCCGAGACGCTGCCGCATGCATCGAAGGGCGCAATTCACCGAGCAGCGTGCGATTTCCCATGGCCTGACCTCTGGCCGTGAAGCTTAACACATAATACGAACGTTCGTACTATTTATTCGTTTGTGTTACAGTCTTTTCATGGCCAAGGCCGTGCTCACCCCTCGCAAGAAGACTATCCCCCGCCGTCAGGCTCGCGGTCTCCGTACCCGAGAAGCAATCCTGGCCCGTGCCGTGGACATTGCCTCGATTCAGGGCCTCGAGGGACTCACCGTCGGCTCTCTCGCCACACAACTAAAAATGAGCAAGAGTGGTCTCTTCGCGCATTTTGGTTCCAAGGAAGACCTTCAGTTAGCGACCGTCGAGCTCGCCCGCCAGATTTTCATCAAAAAGGTCACGCGACCTGCCATCGCCGCGCCCAGAGGGATGCCCCGCCTCTGGGGCCTGCTCGAGTATTGGCTGGCTCTGGTTGAAAAGCGGGTTTTCCAAGGAGGCTGTTTCTTTAGCGCTGCCAGCTTCGAGTTCGACAGCCGGCGCGGCGTTGTGCGCGACCGTATCGCGGCCATCATGCACGAGTGGATTGGCGCCATCACGCGCGCCGTCTGCGAAGCCCAGAAAGCCGGCCACCTCGACACCAAAGTCGATCCCACACGTCTGACCTTTGAGATCCACGGCATCGCCATGGGAGCGCACTGGGCGCATCAGTTGCTTGATGACAAGCACGCCTATTTCCGCGCACGCACGATTCTGCTGGAGAAATTGCGAAGCATCAGCACGCCTGAATGCCCACATCTACCGTAGGTCGGGTCTTGCGGCCGCGTTGCTTTGTCACCGATTTCGGAACGCGATACCCCCGATTGTTGTTAACGCTACCCTGAGCATCGCTTGTGCGGCTACTTTGGTATGGAAGCAACTCAATCGAGGTCTATTGCACAGGCAAATTGCGCGGAGTTGAAAACATCACGCTCGAACAGACCGGGCAAGTGGCTGTATATCGCCCGGACGAGTGAAATTTCGCAAGCCCCCCAGAGGTCCGGCTGTGGGAAGTTGGAAACCCAGTTGCCCTTCTTGACGATTCCGGGCGTATCACGGGCTGCTCTGAAGTTATCGGTCGGGTTCCAGTTTCCGGATTGCCGACAAGATCCTCCTTATCGAAAATGCCTCGGAGCCGCGTACGCGGTTGACGGGAACTCTTCTGCCCGAGGCATTTCCGATCAAGGCTAGCGACCATCCGTCCAGAACCTCGCTTTTCCTACTTCTTTAGCCTGTCCCTACCGAAAATGCTACCCGGCGCGAATGTCTGTGAAATCAACAACATTCAAGAAACCGAAACTGAGGGCCCACTAACCAGGCGATCACGATGTAACAATGTTGCGTTGCGTTGCGTTGAAAATCGGTGGATGGAATTTTTGCACACCACCGTACGTATGACCATGCCTCGTTTCGCCATTCGAACTGACACGGAATTCGTTGGAACAAATCATTGACTCTCGAACATGGGCGGGAGTTGCCAAGAAAGAACTTTTAGCGTTGACAATGTAGCTTCATGAAGCTACATTGTAATTATGAAAAGCGTGGGGCTTCGGGAACTGAAGAACAATTTGAGCGAGTATGTTCGGGAAGTACGGTCCGGCAAGAGCGTGTTGGTGACGGATCGCGGTGAAGTCGTTGCCGAACTCCTCCCAGCGGGACCAGGGCTCGATGAGACGGGTGTCCCATATGGGCTGAGGGCACTGGCGAGGAGAGGGCAGCTGACGCTCGGTGCGTCAAATGATGCGACGTTGTATCCGAAACTTTCACCTCTCCTGAAGCGACACCGTGCCACTGTCCTCCTCGATGAGGAGCGCGGTACGCGATGAACGTCTATGCTGAGTCCAGCGCGGTGTTGGCGTGGCTGCTTGGGGAAGTCACTGGCCGCCGCGTCCGCGAGGTGCTCCGGCGTGCGGAGCTTGTGATGGCCTCCGATCTCGTGCTTATTGAGTGTGATCGCGTGTTGATCCGCGCGGTCACGCTCGGAGAAATCGATGAAGCCACGGCCGCCGATCGCCGGGCGCTTCTGAATGCAGCCGCTGCACACTGGCACCTGAGCCGGCTCAGTTTGGACATTGTCGACAGAGCAAGACGTCCGTTTCCCCTGGAACCTGTGCGTACCCTTGATGCAATTCACTTAGCGTCCGCATTGGCCGTACGTTCCACCGTCCCGAATGTGGAACTCCTAAGTCTTGACGATCGCATTCGTCGCACCGGCGAGCAGCTCGGATTCCGCCTTCAACCGAGCTGACCGGTGGTAAGGCGCATGGGGAAATGCCGTGGGCGAGAAAAGAATATTTGCCGAAGGTTTTCCGACCTGCTAATTGGGCTTCGCTTCCGGTAGGTGCGCAAATGTGCATACATCCGTGTCAAGACCTTTGAATGGCTTCAACTCTTGGGTCATTGGGGATGCCGTGCTACCAGCAAACGTGACACCTACGCTGACAAGCATTCAACTTGCACGTGAAATCGCCTACCGTCCCGATTTATCTATTCAATACGGGACTATCGAGTTCGCCTTTGATCCGCCAAAGAATCGTTTGGGGGTGTTGCCTTTCCGATGATATCTACCGCGGACTACGAGATCGTCCATTGTCGACCCAGGGAAGGCCGCGGGGCTTCGATTCAGTACCAGCCAGTGTTTGGCGGTGAGACTACCTGGCTGCTCTATCCCGGTGACGGATACGAGTCCAAGCTCACTTTGGCTTGGGAGAGCATGGTCGCATCCGTGCCGCTCACCGTGAAGCAGGCCGACAGACTGGTCTTGGGCAGCGGAGGGGATTTGGGTATCCGGGGAACTCGCTTCGACCTGGTGACCGTGCTGCGGGAAGAAAAATGCGCCAACGACACGCAAGGGGTGGGACTTTATCAAGTCGGGGAGCAGCCATAATGCCAATGCTGGACATGACAAACGCAAGACACTGGAATGTGCGAGACAAATCAATAAAAATAATGTTGCGCCTGGGTCTGGGCGTCGTGTGCCTCGGTACCTTTTGCGCGGCTCAGGCACAATCTATTCCGACCGATCCTCCACGCTGGCAGCTCGAGGGTAAGGCTAAAGTCACCGAATATTTAAGTCGACGCTGTCTCTGGTTGCAAGGCGGCGCCGCCTCGCTGAAAGATTTCGAAATGACCGACGGCGTAATAGACGTCGACATGGCCGGCAGTGGAGCACGCGGATTTTACGAAATCCTTTTCCGCACACAAGGAGACGGCAACAGCGAGGTGGTTTATCTGCGGCCACACAAAACCGGTCTGGACGACGCCCAGCAATATACGCCGATCCTGAACGGAGCAGCGGTCTGGCAAATCTATAACGGTCCAGGTTTCACGCGAGCCGTCGATATTCCGAGAGACGTTTGGTTTCATGTGCGCCTTGAGATAACGGGTGCGCAGGCGAAGCTGTACGTCAACGATATGCGCGAGCCTTCGCTCGTCATGAACGATTTGAAAAGTGGAATTCGCAAAGGTGGCGTAGGCTTGAAGGGTCCCGCTTACTTCTCGAATTTCGCAATACGCGAGACGCCACCCGTGGCATGGGAGCGTCATGAACCTGCAATGCCGGCGGCAACAATTACAAAATGGAGCCTGTCGCCGAGTCTGGATGGCTTAGAGCGCGATCTCGAGCGCCCGCTATCGAAATCGGAAGCGGAGGCGATGAAGTGGCAGGACATCGCGGCTGAACCCCCGGGGTTCGTAGTAATCAATCGGTACCGAAGGAGCCCGGAAGTCAACCCCACCTTTGCAAACGATTTCTCAAAGCGCCTCGAGCCGCAAAAAGGAATGCTGGTGGTTTACGCGCGCACCACGGTAGTGTCCGATAGGGATCAACTAAAGAAACTCAACGTCGGTTACAGCGACGACATAAGCGTTTTTCTGAACGACAAGATTCTTTACCGCGGCAGAAGTGCCCAACGCTTCCGCGACCCCGGATTTCTGGGCATTGTAAATCCAGAAAACGACGCAGTATATTTGCCGCTCAAAAAAGGACACAACGACTTGATGCTAGCAGTGAGTGAGCTAACCGGCGGCTGGGGCTTTATTTGCCGCTTCGATAACATGGACGGAGTTCACTAGGGGTTAAGGCTTCTCCGCCTGGGTGGAGGTTGCTTGGGGCTCTATAGTTCCAATTCTCTTTGGTTTCGATGACATACTCGTCTCCTTCTTCCCTGTGAGTGGATTGCTGTTGATCGGTTCGGGCGGTGCGCATTGGAAGATGCAAAAGCACGCCACCTCAACTTGCCAAGTCCAAGGTGAGTCCAACATCGTGGTTTGCGAGTTGTCTTGGTGATAGGGCTTAAGTTCTCCAGAGCCCGCCGAGTGATCGGGAGGAGGAGAATAACAAGAGAAATGGGGGTGTCCTGACTTTTCTTAGTTAGAAAGTCAGCTTCAACCTCATCCTCATTGTTCGACCGACAGATTCTGTCTGGCCAAAATTCAGAAAGGTGCCGGGTGTTCCACCGCTGACCGTCCTCGGAGCGACGCGATAACCCAGACTGATGGAGTTAAGTGCGTTGAGCATATCCGTACGAAATTCTAGGTTGGTCCTTTCGGTAAACCGGAACTTCTTTGCGATGCCGAAGTCCAGATTGTCGATACCAGGTGCCCGCAACGTATTGCGACCAACGGTTCGAGCATTGGGGCCTCCGATTCCTTCGATAAAGTGCACCGCGGCGAGATCAATAACACATGGCGTGCGAGCTATGTCTGGGTTTCCATAGCCGCTCGCACATGTGCTCTTACGAACGGCCCGAGTATTTAACGGAGCCGCGGGGTTGCTGATGTCCGGCCGATCTGCATCCACTTGGCCATCACCATTGCGATCGGTACCGTTTACCACCGTGAACGGGAAACCGGTTTGCCAATGAGCCGTCCCGGAGAGCTGCCAGCCACCAATCAAAGTTCCGGCAAGCCCGTTTTGGGGCCCACGAACATCCCAAACAAAACCTATTGAACCGACGTGCCTGCGATCGTAGTCCGAATCCCCGTAATCTAGGTGCCGGCTCGCACCCAGTACTTGAGAAACCGATTGGAAGGGACTTAGTGACGCGTCACGCGCAAAAACGTCGCTCGTTTCATCAAGAAAATGTGAATAGGTGTAGGACCCGACAAAGACCACCAGTCCCACGGGCGTTGAGCTAAAGCGCCTTCTGAGATCGAGTTGGAGCGATTCATAATTCGAGTTTGCGGATGTCGCGCGCACTGTGCGGATGCCCACATTCGGTCGGAATCGAGTTCCGGTGGTCGGATCCACAATTGGATTCATATCAATAGACCGAAACAGCTTGTGCGACACTGACCCTACATAAGAAATGTCCGTCAAGACACCGTAAGGCAGCTCTCGCTCGACTCCGAGCGACCAACGCTCCGTATAAGGATTCTTAAATGGTTCTAGGAAAAGGTTTGATTGAGCGCTAAGAGCGGTGGCAGGCGCGGCCTGAATGGCATTGAATCGTGCAGTGTAGTTCGCTATTCCGCGTGGACCAGCGGCAACCGTTGATGGAATCGTGGTGCCCAATGTGTTGGGCGAGGAACCGGCTATGTTCGAAAGAAGATTGTTAAACCACGTGTCATAGGTCACCTGGAAGCCGCCTCGCCAGACAGTCTTGCGTCCCCCCATAGCTCTCTCCAGCCAGCTCGAGCCCTTAGGATTCCACGCGAACCCGACGCTCGGTGCAAAATTGTTGTTGTCAGGCTGCACTTTGTGCGGCGCCGCGAAATTCACCGGGTCATAATCGGTAAAAGCGGCAACCTTGAAGACATTGACAGGCGTTCCGAAATTCTCATAACGCAATCCGAGATTTAGAGTGAGATTCTGCGTGGTCTTCCAGGAATCCTGGAAGAAATACGATTGCCGAAACAGGTTGGGGTGGTAAACCGAATCCCCGAACTGTCGGTTGAGGCTCCCTCCGATCCCGCCAAAATCATCCAGAAAGTTGGAAAAGTCAGTCGCCCCTCCACCCGCGCGGTAAGCCAACGAGCCGCGCTCGCTGAATGGCGGGTGCTGCCGAGCCAACTGCCGTAAGAAATCCGCTCCGAAGCGGAAGGTGTGCTTGCCACGCAGCAAACTCATCGTATCCTGATATTGCCAGTTGTTTGCGAACCTGAACTGCGGGATATTGGTGGCTCCTCCAAACCCAGTGACTCCAAGTCCCGAATAACTCGCAAGGGTGGCATGGAAAAGGTCCGGGGCCAACAGAGGGAAGTCCAAGCCGATGCGTCCATAGTTGAATCGGAACTCGTTAGTCCAAGTCTGGTTGATCGTATACGTATCTGAAAAGCTTCCAGTCAGAGTCTTAGAGGGGTTTGAATTATCGAAACCTGGAAGATTGTTTAATCCGCTCGGTGTATCAATGCTGCTGTTATAGAGCCATCGAAAACTCATGTTCTGCTTGTCCGAGGCCCGGTGGTCGATCCGAATTTGATGGTTGTTGTCCAAAAACGAGTGAGTCTCGGAACGAGTGAACAAGCCGGTCTCGAGAGACAGCCCGGAACGGGTAGCATTCGTGCAGCTGCCCACGGCGCTCGGGGCGCTAAGGTCGATGCTACCGGACCGTTGACCGCCACGCAAAGAACCCAAAGCCTTGAGATAGAGCGCGGCTTGCGGGCACTGCGCCGCGAGCGATTGTAAAGTAACTACGCCGGCGTCCGTTGGCAGAGTTAATACCGTCGACGAAGTGATATTCCCGAACTGCCGGTCCCACTGCGCTGCCGCAAAGAAGAATGTCTTATTGTGTCCGTCATACAAATGAGGAAAAACAACCGGCCCACCGATGGTAAAGTCTGGAATGTTTTCCACCTGCCGCGGAGAATGTCTAAATGTTTTTCTTTGAAGATGCGTCAAGGACGAAAAGGCGCTTCCTGTATATAGGTAGGCTGCTGTTCCGTGGAGGTTATTCGTTCCGGACTTCGTAATCTGATTAAAAACCGCTCCACCGGCCCGGCCAAATTCGGCGCTGAAATTTGAAGTCTGTATGTTGACCTCTTGGATTGCGTCGGGATTCGTGATCGTGTATGCGGGTCCGGTTATCGAGATATCATTATTCTCAACTCCGTCGATCATGAAGTTATTGCCGCGCGGCCTTTGCCCATTCACCGAAAACGCGTAAGTACCACTTTGATTGATGAAACCTCCGAGGCTTTGATTCATGATCGATACGCCCGGCAACAATTGGGCCAGCGTCAGGCTATCGAGACCTGTAAGGGGAAGATTACTGATCGTGTGTGAAGAGAGATTTGCACCCCGCACTTGCTCCGAGGTTTGCAAGGCGACTTCGAGGGTTGAGGCCTCCACGGTTACTACTTCCGCGCTACCCCCAATTTTCAAGGACACGTCAATCTTCGTGGTGTTGGCAGCGTGGATGTCAATCCCGACCGTGTCTTCCTTGACAAATCCCGCAGCTTGCACGCTCAGGGTATAAGTTCCGAGGTCCACCGCGTCAAACCGGTAGATACCGACTTCGTTGGTTTTGGTCTGGCGCTCCAAATTTGTACCGACCTGCGTGATCGTAACGGTGGCATTTGCGACCACCGCGGCTGAAGCATCAGTGACTGTGCCAGTCAAAGCTCCCCGGCTCGTCTGACAGTAGATTGGACTTGAGACTAATGAGAACAGAACAAGGAAAAGAAAAGCGCAGAACAGCCTTTTACACCAGTTTGCCAAAGCCACTTTGAATACCCCCATTTAGAATCGCCGTCAGTTCTGCGAATTTTATTCGCATTCGACTGGCCAAACCGAAAGAATTGCAGAGCGTTCGTAAATTAATGGTTTGATGCAACTTAGGTGCGAAAACAGGTTCGTACTTAATAGCGGGATGTTAGGCCTGTTCCATTTATTGTAGAATTTATCTCATCGGCGTATGGAACCGTGAATTTATATAGCATCGAATCTTGATTTGCCTCTGCTTCTAAAAAATCACACGATCGCGCTAACAACACGCGTGAGCACGATACACCGACCTCACGTCTACCGATGCTACAGACAGAAATTTACGCCAATCCCCGCGCCGCTTCCTACCAGACCTGGCTATTGTTCTACAGCGTTCACGGGGCCATCGCCGAGCACTACAAAGTTGACCCGGCAAAGCTGAAGGAGTCGCACTCCTCAACAATCGACTATGCCATTTCCGCAACCGCTGGTTGAATGGTGGGCACCTTCGGAGGTGCGCTGGAAGCGCGCCAAATCGATGCCAGCAATGGAAAGTTGACCGCGGATGTGACTGGAGAGGTGGAAACCGAGGAGGGCGTGTTGGTGATCCGCCGAATTCATGTAGCGATGCGCCTTGTGGCGACAGAAGAGGTCAAGGAGAAAGTGGAGCGCGTGCATGGAATCTATGCGATGAACTGCCCTCTGTATCGCACCTTGCACAAAGCCATCCAGCTCACCTCTTCCTGCACACTTGTGCTCCAGACTGCTGGGTCCTAATTCGCGTGGTCAGAGGACCAATGATGTTTGCGGCGAATGAAAAAAGCAAAGGCAATCTCGACTAAAGTACGAAAATGGCTCTGATTTTCTTGTAAGCGACACCAGATAGGGCACTTAGATTTCTCGCGCGTTAGATTATCAACCGGTGGGCTGCAGCTTCCAATCTCGATCGAGCGTCGGCCGAGGCTCTGTTGGTGGTTGAGCGTATCGTGGGTTAAGCATAATAATCAACGATAGATCGTTGTAGGCGGTGTCAAGCTCCGACGTGCAATGTGGCTCTCCAGGAGTTGGTCGAGTTCGAGCGGCCGGATAGGTTTGGTGAGATAGCCGTCCATCCCGCTGGCCAGGTATTTCTCGCGATCTCCTTTCATGGCATTTGCCGTCAAGGCGATGATCGGTGTATGCAATCCGCGTCCTTTCTCCATTTCTCGGATCGCCGCAGTTGCCTCTATCCCGTCCATCTCTGGCATTTGCACATCCATCAACACTAGGTCAAATCTCTCTTTGTCCAGCGCCTGAAGCACCTCCCGCCCGTTGACGGCAATCTCAACACGGTGCCCTCGTTTCTCCAGCAAGCGCACCGCCAGCAACTGATTCACCGGATTGTCTTCCGCCACCAGCACGCGCAAGAACGCGGCGGGGTCGCGCGCGTCTTGCAAAGAGAGCTGGGTGATCAGAGGTATCGCGCCCTCGCGGGCCCCAAGCGCCAGAGCGATTGCCTCGCGCAATTTCGATTGCCGAATGGGCTTCAGCAAGTACGCCGACACTCCCAGTTGCTGGCAACGTGCTGCATCCCCCCGGTGGCCCGCCGAAGTAAGCATCATGACGGTGGCTGTGGATAATTCCGGTCTCTGCCGAATTCGTTCGACTAACGCAAAACCGTCCATCCTCGGCATGTGCATGTCCACCAGGATTAGCGCGTACGGTTCTCCGGCTTCCCGAGCTGCGGACAGTTCGGCCATCGCTTCTTCACCGCCTTCCACCAGGGTCGGTTTCATTTCCCAGCGCCCTAGCATTCCCTCAAGAATCCGCCGGTTCGTGCGGCTATCGTCCGCCACGAGAACCCTCACACCGCGCAACAATTCAGGTGAGGTAACGGCGACTACATTCATCTGTTGGGCATCCACAACCCCGAGACGCAAGGTAAAATAGAACTCGCTTCCTCGGCCCGGTTCGCTCTTCACCCAGATTTTCCCGCCCATCATTGCCACCAACCGCGCCGAGATAGTCAGGCCCAGGCCGGTTCCTCCATACTTTCTCGTCGTCGAGGTGTCCACCTGGGAAAACGAATCGAAGATTGATTCTTGTTTGTCCTTGGGAATCCCAACCCCTGTGTCCGATACCGTAAAGCGCAAGATGCGATCCTGACCGTCTTCGGCCTCGATTTGAACCTTCAGCGCAACCTCGCCCTTATCCGTAAACTTGATGGCGTTGCCCACCAAGTTGACCACGACTTGGCGCAGCCTGTTGGGGTCTCCCCTCATAATTTCCGGCACTTCCGGAGCCACCTCACACAGAAGCTCCAGGGCCTTTTCGTCCGCCCCAAACGTAAGCGTTTTCAGCGTCAAGTCCAAACAACCGCGCAGGTTGAAATCGCATACCTCCAAGTCGATCTTTCCCGCCTCGATCTTTGAGAAGTCGAGAATGTCGTTAATCAAGGAGCGCAAGGAATCTGCCGACATCTTCAGTGCGTCCAAGTATTCGCGCTGCTCTGGCGTGAGCTCCGTGTCGAGAGCTAACTCGGTCATCCCTATGATACCGTTCAGCGGAGTGCGAATTTCGTGGCTCATGTTGGCCAGAAACTCGCTCTTGGCGTGGCTCGCCGCTTCAGCAACCTGGCATGCTGCTTGCGCGACTTGTCTTTCACCTTCCGCAAGATCGGTCGCCTTGAGCAACGCTTCGTTCGTTTGGGCGAGGATGCCTTTTTCCACGAACAATGCCTCTTCCATGATCTTGCGCTCGATGGCATAGCGCAGGGCTCGCAGAAGCCCGCGCCTCTCGATTTGGCCCTTGATGAGATGGTCTTGCGCGCCTTCTTGCAAGGCTTGTGCGGCCAGCGACTCGTCGTCCAAGCCCGTCAGCACCACCAAGGGGACGCGGGGTGCGGCTGCGTGGACCCGCCGTACCGCTCCCAGCCCTTGTGCATCGGGCAACCCGAGGTCCAGCACGATAATGTCAACCGCATGCTCCGCAAGATGCTTCTCGGCCTCCCTCAAGCACTTTACGTGCGTCAATGCGGTGTTGCGCGAGCCCTGCTCGTTGAACATCTCGAGGAACAAACGGGCGTCTCCAGGATTATCTTCGACCAGAAGAAGTCTTTTGATCGACTCTTTGCTCGGCGGCAACTTGACCTTAGTCAGCCAGAAATCATTGATGCTCTTCACCAGGCTCTCGAACGCGTCCAACTGCACGGGCTTGCTGAGGTAACAGTTCGCCTGGAGTTGATAGCTTTTCACAATATCCACTTCCGCCTCGGAAGTGGTCAGGATAACTGTAGGGATCGATTTCAGGCTGTCATCCTGCTTGATGTGAGCCAGCACCTCGCGGCCATCCATTTTGGGGAGGTTTAGGTCCAGCAAGATAAGATCCGGGCGAGGGGCATGGACGTGAGCCCCTTCGTGCCTCAGAAAGGCCATGGCCTCCACTCCGTCGGAAGCGACGTGCAAATGGATGGACATGCTGGCATTGCGGAAGGCTTCCTGCGTCAGCCGGACATCACCGGGATTGTCTTCGACCAAGAGAACCTCTATGGGCACACCTTATCCTCCGATGGCTTTCATGATTTCCTCTCACGTCCTGCCAAAGCAAAGAGAAGGGTTGAGCCCTTTCCGGGTTGCGACTCGACCCAAATTCTCCCGCCAAGCAGCTCCAGCATCTTCTTGCAAGTGGCCAACCCGATTCCGATGCCCTTGAACTCTTTTTGCCCGTGCAACCGCTGGAAAAAGATGAAGGTCCTTTCAACGTACTGATGGTCAATTACCAGGCGGATTGTCTCGCACGGAAAAGACCCATTCATTGCCGCCAGTTTTCATGGCAGAAATGTGTACCTGATGGACTTCGGCACCGCGGTATTCGATTGCGCCCCCGACGAGATTCTGAAATATCTTCTCAATCGTTGCTCGTAAGCTTGTAAGCGCTTCTTTCAATTGTTTTCACTGGAAATCTCGCGGAGTGCCTTTCCATTTGTCCCCGCGCGCGAACCATATTAGGAATGGAAGCACTTCGTCGGACAACGGCTGAAACAGGGCAGCCCGCAACCGCGTGCCGGTTATCTTGGAAGGGAATTAAAGTTTACTCCGGCGGCACACGCGGTCAAGCTAGCCTTGCAGGCAGATGTCCAATAGGCTACCAGCGGGGAACCGGAGTCAACTCGCTACGCAAAAAGTCACACTTCTGACAAGCGTTAAACATTTGTATTCGGCGGGCTGAAGTAACTCAATCGGCTGATGCAAACAAAGGCCTAACCTCAAGGCAAGCCGCTGCACGGTAATGTCATTTTTCGTTTGCTCGCGGCGAGTGACGAGCGTTCCTACTACCGTTTTCCGTCCGTCGGGCCAGGCCAGTTGTCACTGCGGAACGGCGACGCCGGGATGCCCGTATCATTGGTGAGATTCGCGTGCCGCGGGTTGCTGTTGAAGGCATAGCGGACAGCTTCCGGTCGGGGCACGTCAGCGGCCCAGACGACCACGCGGTCGCGCCCTTTAATTTGAGCATTGGCCCAGTGCCACTGGTGGTCCGGCCCAGCCACGGCAAACTCGTCGAGCTTGTCTCCATCGCGCATTCGCAAGCCTTTGCCCGCTACATCGAATTTCAATTCCAGCTTCGAACGCTTGGTCTTTACCTGCCGAAACATCGGCCCGGAAGCAACCAATTTCTGCTGGTAAGCCGCGACCAGGGCCCACCGCGCCATTCGCTTGCCGACAGCAAGTTTGTTTTTCGGGTGGATGTCGCGAGCCTCGCCAATGTCAATGGTGACGATCAGGCCGGTATTGGCTGTGCTCATCGCGGTACGGCGTTGCGCCTCGCGTAGAAAGCTCCATGCCTCGTCCGCCGGCTCGGGCCGAACGTCGCGGTAATTCGGCAACTGCACTACGCCGAATGGGAAATCGCCTTGGCCCCAGCGCTCGCGCCATGCCTTGATCATCGTGGGAAGCAGCAATTCATACTGTTGCGCGCGGGCTTCATTGGATTCGCCCTGATACCAGACCGCGCCGCGAATAGTGAAAGGAATCAACGGTGCAATCATGCGATCGTAAATAGATGCTGCGATGCGGTTTTCGCGCAGAGCATCAGGTACGGCGGGCCGAGATGGCGGACGCGTGCTTTCTGCCTTCGCTTTTTCCACCGCTTCACTCCATTGTTGTAGCCGCTGTTCGTACTCCGCCTTGGCTTGCGGGCGCTCTTCCTCCCAGAGTTTCGTGCGCTCCACGCAGGGACGCAGCTCTGGAGAAGCCATCAGATACTCAATCGGCGTCCACGCCTCGGCCTGCGTACCCCCGTACGAGGAATCGACCATTCCGATCGGCACATGAAGGGCATTGCGTAGATCCACGGCAAAATAGTAACCGGCCGCCGAGAAATGGCGCACGGACGCGGGCGATGCCGCTTGCCACACACCAAGCCGCCCGGCCTCGTGCTGAAATGCGACGTTGCGGCTGACGTGGAATAGACGGATGTCAGGCGCGTTTGCAGCAGCGACCGCAGCTTCGCCATCTGCGGACTGCGCCAGTGTAAACTCCATGTTCGATTGTCCTGACACGACCCACACTTCGCCTACCAGCACATCATCGAGCGTGATCATGTTCTTTCCCGACACAGTCATCGTGCGCCCGGTGCTACTAGCTGGTATCGGCTTCAGGGTGATCTGCCACTTGCCGTCGGGGTCGGGTAGCGCAACCTGCGTTTGACCGGCGAAGCTCACCGTCACATTTTCGCCAGGGTCCGCCGTTCCCCAAATTCGCACCGGGCGGTCACGCTGCAAAACCATCCCACTGCTGATCACGTCGGGAAGTGCCACGTTGGCGGGCAGCGCGGGAACGAATAACGTAGCCGCAACGAACACGAGAGCCGATTCAATCTTTAGTGAACGCATAATCCGAGCCTCCACAACAAAATGGTCTCTGCAGCGCAAGAGAGCGGACCGCTTGCAATTCTTTTTTCCCTATAAAATAACTCGTGCAATTTTTGCCGAAGCCCAGGCAAGTTATTTTTCTTTACGTTCCCTATGTAGACCCTCCTCGATCGCGCCGTCCAGCATAATTTTTGCATAGCCCGCCCGCTCTTTCCAATTTTCGCCCATTGTGGCTGTCAGGTAATCAGCATGCGGACGGGAAAGATGAGAAAGCCCGAGTAGCTGCTGCCCTCGCTTTCTTTGCGTCGCCTCGGCGCGAGCAAGCCGCTCCTACCACTCTCTGCACGCAGACGATGACGTTCATTAGGTTGCTGTCCACAACCGGCAGTTGCCAAACACGGGAAGCGCCGATTGGGGATTTGCAAAGGCTTAGAGGGGAGATCGCGGATGGATATTGTAAAGATCCATGTGCGAAACATGTTTCTCCGATAAGGGGTTACTTATTTTCTATAGTACTCTTTTATGCAATGTGATAGAGATGGTGTCGGAGTTGCCATTCTGACCCGTGGTACAGGCAATCGGACCGCAGTTGGTTTAGAAGATCTACGCCGCCCTCTGGGGACACATGAGGCTGAAGATTCGGAAGCGACTGGACGAGCCAAACGACATGACGTTTTCATTGAGCGGCCGGATTCCATCGGAGCACTAGCCCACCTTAGCGTCCTGCTGGAGGATCGAAGTGTTACCTAGCTACCAACCACGCATCGAAGTCTATGAGGACGGCCGGAATGTCCCGGTTGCTCCCCACCCGCCGGTCCTTTCGTCAGCCTTCTTGGGCCAAGACGTCATCCTGGAAAGACATTTGACCCTGCAATCGGCGCACTACGGGGAACGCGAGCATCCCACCCACATTTTGTTCCTGTACGAGGGGGAGCCTGTGCGGGCCGCGTGGCGGGTGGGAGGACAGCGGTTCGACGCCTGGGTACACTCCGGCCACCTGTGGATCGTACCCCCTTCGATCCCCCATACATCTTCCTTTCAAGGGCCCCATGGAGGCGTGCTGCTCTCGATTGGAAAATCGCAACTCGAGCGTCACATTGGCCCGCTCATGCGTGGAGGGCGGATCGAACTGGCGCCTGGATTCAACCTGGAGGACGCTCAGCTGGAGCATCTGCTGCGTGCCCTTCTGGCCGTGGCCCAAGACGTCTCTGGCGCCGACGCTTTGATAGGCGAGCTTCTGGTCAACGCGGCCTGCATGCACCTGGCAAAACGCTATGCGGTTACCAAGTTGAACCTAGTTCCACGCCGCGGCGGTCTGCCCGCGGCACGATTGAAACGGGTCCTGGAATACATCGACGCGAATCTAGGCAAGAACATCACGCTCTCCGAGCTTGCCGGCCTCGTCAACATGAGCTTGTATTATTTTGCCGTGCTATTCCGACAGAGCACCGGCCAGAGCCCGCATCGCTATGTTCTCAACCAGCGGGTCGAGCGTGCTAAGGAATTGCTGCGCGATCCAAAGCTCAGCGTGCTGGACATAAGTATCGACGTCGGGTTCGAGCATCAGAACAACTTTGCACGTGCTTTTCGACGCGTGATCGGCGTAAGTCCCACTCAATTCAGGCGCGATCGCTTGTAGCTAGAAATATTCGAAAGATCTGAACCAAGAACGCAAGAACGGATAGGCAGGCGAGGTGTTTTCGAGGTCTACTTCCGGCGCCCTGCGTATCGGCACACAGTGCCGAATGTTCGGGGTTCTGTAAGTGGAGACAAGGTTTTGAATTGTGATCTGCATGAATCGAAACTGTCGGTATGTGTTTGATCTCCGAGAAGAAAGTGAACACGCCAATTCGAACATACCACTTAGAGATTGTCCGAAATGTGGCCACCTCTTGTCCAACTTCTGCCCGTTCTGCACTCAAATCCTGGACGTTTTTTGGAGGGAAGAGTCTCCTCACTGTTTGCGTTGCGGTCGAGAGCTGAAGTCAGAAGTTACTTGAGGCTGTTCAAGTCGGAGATGAATCAATGAGAAGTCAGGAGCCGGCAGCGCTTGCAAGCATGATTTTGGCGAGGGGCAGGTTAGAGATAACCACCACCGACGGTCAAGCGGCGGTCCAAAGCCGCTGCAACCATGTGGGCGCAAACGCTTCGCTCATGAGCTAACCACTGGTGCGTTTGACCAGTGGCGGGACACAATGCATGCAGAGTTGATACAAAAAGATAGTAGATGCGCGCGACGCCTAATTCGGCAGTGTCGTCGCCGGGGACATTGGAGCGGCGGACCATCCCGAGCAGGCGGCCAAAATCCTCCCCGCAAACGGGGCCCGACTGGAGTACGGCGCACTCTCGGGCGTCCGGTGAAAGCACGACCTGCGAATAGGAGTCGATCAGCGATCGACAATAGGAGATCGAGAATTGCAGCAGCGCGGCAAGAGCGAAAATCAAGATGAAGGCTGCGATCATTATCGTGTTCACCGAGATGTGCGGATCTCGAGACCAGGTGCACAACAGTCGGGTCGCCTGTTCGAGATTTTCACGTTTTCAGTTTGCGCCAAACTGTAGACTGCGGCAATGGTACCGATGGGTGATAACTGAGACTTGCCAGACCCGTCCAAACGCAGCACTTCCCCGTCAAGGAAGGCGTTCTTCAGCTTTAGCCCAGCTAGAGCCTCACAAATGGGTTGGAACGACCGATACACGTTGCCTTGCGTGAGACCAACTGTGCACGTCCGGGTTCTACGATATCGATAGGGGGCGTTACTGGACTACGGTAATTCTCTTCGTCATGAATCTCATGGGGATGCGAAGAGTGGGAGGGGACAGAGTTTCGAAGCGGTAATTTTTAAATTACTTTTTGGGCGTTGTGGCTTCTGGCGGAACTTCGACGGTCACCTCGACATGAGCACCTTTCTTGATGCTTACTTTCTCGCCATTTTTCTTGGTCAAGGTGTTTTCAATACGGATTTCCCGATAAAGGTCATCAGCTTCTTCTACGGCAATCTGTACCTTTTCCGGTACGTTCGGATGAGGAGATTCGATGACCCTTTCGACCGTTCCGGCCAAGGTGACACTCGGTTTTTCCTTCATATGAGTCTCCCCCTTTGCGGAACGAGAGAGTACTGGAACCGGACAACAAGGAGCAATACCATCCATTCTGTAGAAAACTAGGTGGGGCTGCCTGAGACCGGATTCCAAACATGGGCGTTCTGAAATCCCTGCCCGACCCATTCAGTACGCTCACGCCGTTTTCGGGCATTTCCAGTATCTGTTCCCGCTGCGATGATTGAAGGCGTCTCGGTGTGTTGAACACCGGAAATTTCTGCCCGCCCTTGCAAAAATTCCCGTCATGGAGATAGTTTTTGAGACCTAGCCACCGGAGCCGTAGAATATCCCTTGCATTTGTATCAACGTACAGACATAGCCGGTGGCGCCCAAATTGCTTTTAGTACCCCCGCCCAGCGTTGCGCGTTGCGGAGGGCACATGAAGCGGATTTACGATATCTTCCGAGAACTTCCCGGAAGTGAAAAAATCTGGATTGAAGCTGTGGAAGACCTCGAAAACGCCCGATCACGGCTGTTGAGCATTCTAAAGACTACTCCAGGGGATTATTACGTTTACGACCTCGCGCAGAATAAAATTGTTCTCCAAGCAAGAGCATAAAGCAAACAAACTTATGGCAACAGCCTCCCCCACCCAGTATAAGTAATGTGTTCGGAATTCGGATACCAACAAATTCCATTGAGGTGCATCACCTGGCCGCAAAACGGAAATGTCAGTCAGCAATGGGCGTTGTTGCGTTCGGCAAAACCAATTAGATGAACCTTAGAAACGATGAGCTCTCAAATTCATGAACAAGATAAATGGCAACAAGGTACCGCATAGAAGCTCATTTTCGTTAGCCGAAATGCTGCTCGACCGAAGCTACATAGCGCGAGGCACCGGCGAGATGACAAGTGTTTTTGCACTATTGGTATGTGCGCCAGAAGCGATCAATGTTTCGGCGTATAGCACGATCCGGATAACAACTGCGATCTAAATTCTCGACCAAGAGACAAGGAAAGGATCTTATGAAGCTTCTTAGCACGTGCGCGAATCTGGTTTGCTCGATTGCGTTGATGGCGTTGGGAGGAGCCGGGACAGCTCTGTGGGGCCAGGCTGGTGGCTTCGCCTATGTCGCGAACTGCGGAAGTCCCTGCGATGGCAACATGCCCGGGAACCTTTCGGCGTACACCATCGACGGGGCCACCGGGGCGCTGACGCCGGTCGCCGGCTCGCCCTTCCCGGCGGGATCGGTTCCCTTCTCGGTGACCGTGGACCCCGCGGGTCGATTCGCCTATGTGGCGAATTGGGGTTCCCACAATGTTTCGGCGTACACCATCGACGGGACCACCGGGGCGCTGACGCCGGTTGACGGCTCGCCCTTCCCGGCGGGAACCAATCCCCTCTCGGTGACGGTGGACCCCGCGGACCACTTCGCCTACGTCGCCAATGGCGGTTCTGACAACGTCTCGGCGTACCGCATCGACTCCACCGGGGCGCTGACGCCGGTTACCGGCTCGCCCTTCCCGGCCGGATCGGTTCCTTTCTCGGTGACGGTAGACCCCACGGGCCAATTCGCCTACGTCGCCAACGGCGGTTCTAACAATGTTTCGGCGTACCGCATCGACTCCACCGGGGCGCTGACGCCGGTTGAC
>DATNLZ010000047.1:0-2798 GCA_035602605.1 Candidatus Dormiibacterota bacterium | reverse complement strand
ACCCTTGAGATCGGAATGACTTTGTATCCAGCACTCCGCCTCGACAATCTGAGTTGGATACGTGGAAGCGGCGAGAACCTGCGCAACGAGCGCGTCCGCGTACAAGGCGATCGGCGCCACGAGCTGTCGCAATTCTTGGGCGGACTGTTTCGCGGGCGGAGCTGGTGACTGTTCGTTGGATTGGCCCGTGGGACCGTACGAGCCAGCTTGCGCAGTGAATTGCACAAGCAAACAGCTAAGAAGTACGACCAAAACCTGCTTCGACAATTTTATGTTCATGGCAAATTCTCCAGTACAAAATAGAGATCATTCCGTTGGTGTCAGGCCCATGTTCAAAAAAACTTCAAGGTGTCTCGTCAGCAGCGCTAAGCAACCTCACTGGCCGCGCAGCGTGCCCGGCGGGATGTCATTGCGGCGGGCCAAGTCTTCCAGATCGTCGAACGCCGCATGTGTTTGCTCCACGCGCCACTCCAAGAGATCAATGCCGTCTTCAAGAGTTATGGCTATGTCGCCTTCAGCGAGATTTATGCCGCCCGTCGTATCCCGTAGATTTCGGGCATCTTCAATCGCCTGCAGGTAATCACTGAGCTGGGCCTGTCTGCGGTCAAGTTCATCAAGCAGATTCGCTGCCTGCTGCGCATACCACTCCGGGTCCTGGGTTTCCACGTACGGCCGAGGCTCAGATTCCGGCGCTGGCCCTTCTTCGTCAATTTGACCGACGATGGATATCAGGCCAGGAACGTCGTGGAGTTTTTCGAGGTCGTCGTTGGTCCACACCACTGGGCTCGGGCTGTCCGTTCCTGCGTGCGGCCTATTGGTGGCACGCAAAGGTATGGCTACCGAAAAAAGCGCTAGACCGATCGAGGTGCGCAGGAGGCGAGTCACGGTGATTTCTCCTCGTTCGTGTTGCCACGAAAAATTCTGTTGCCTCAAGAGGCACAACTGGTAAAGGCAAAACGGCTACCAAACGCCTTGAGTCTGTAAGTGATGGAAAGCAAAGACCGAGGGCCAAGTCTGGCGCCTCGTGGAATGCCAGCGTGCGAACAGTCTGTCTCAATGCCGACAGTCTGGCCGGCCACATCTGCTTGATGGTTGTCGACCGATTTGGCGGGAAGTCCGGGTAGCTCGCAACAGTCGCCCGACGTGGCGCGTGATTCCGATCACGCGGGCGACGGGAGCCCGTTCGAATTGTCTTCATTCGGTCGAAGCCCAGCGTGATCTAAGCCCGTCCGCGCGGAGTCTTCGATGTGATCTGCAAAGCCGGCAATCTTAACCTACGAGAAGGATATCTCGCTCGGCGTCAGGAACCGCTTCGCAAAACAATGGATGGACTGTGTCAATCTACTAAAATTTCGGCTGGTGCACTTTGGCTAGTTTGCTGCGCAGGATCGAAATTCGCGGTAGGTCTTGAGATTCCCAGCTTTTGCATGCGGAAGTAAAGCGTAGACCTCTTGATTCCCAAACGTGCAGCAGCCCCGTTGGGACCGGCGACAACCCAGCGGGTGTGCTCGAGAGTTTTGAGAATGTGGTCTCGCTCCGCGTCTTTCAGGGTAATTGCCCCCAGGGATTTGTCTTCGGCGGCACCCTTCAGGCCCGCGAGAGGGGGTTGCAGGACGTTCCCCGAGGTGAGGATTACGCTCCGCTCGATCAAATTCTGCAGCTCTCGAATGTTGCCTGGCCACTGGTACGAGCTGAGCGCAGACATCGTTTCCGGAGAAATGTGTTCGATTTGTTTACACATCCGGCGGCTAAAAATCTCGACAAAATGTGCCACCAGCACCGGAATGTCTGCGCGGCGCGCCCGCAGGGGTGGCAGCAGGACCGGAAACACATTCAGACGGTAGTAGAGGTCGCTGCGAAACTCATTCCGCTTCACCATGTCCGCCAAATCTCGGTTGGTCGCGGCCACGAGCCGAACGTCCACTTGGTGAGTCCGCGGGCTGCCCAAGCGCTCGAACTCTTGTTCCTGCAGGACGCGCAACAGTTTGGGCTGCAGTCCCAACGGAATATCGCCCACCTCGTCCAAGAAGAGCGTCCCTTTGTCGGCCAGTTCGAAACGACCGACCTTTTGCGCGATAGCGCCCGTAAAAGCGCCCTTCTCGTGGCCAAATAGCTCGCTTTCCAGTAGATCGAACGGAATAGCTGCGCAATTCAGCTTTATGTATGGCCGTCCGCACCGCGAGCTGATGTTGTGAATCGCGCGCGCGATCAGTTCCTTGCCGGTGCCTGTTTCCCCCTGGATAAGAACGGTGGAATCCGTAGGCGCGACGCGTTCGACTTGTTCGAGCACTGATTCCAGAGCAGCACTATTGCCTATGATTTGCTCGAACCTGCGCTGATTGCCGTCCTGCTCACCGGACCCCGATCTTTCGACAGCTCCCACAGAGAACCTCCTGCCGCCCGCCTATGAACTTCCTCGTCGCGCTCAACTCTCCAGAGCCCCGCGAACACTCTCGAGCAGGGCTTCATCGTCGAACGGTTTTGCCAGGAATTCCACTGCGCCTGCTCTCAACGCCTGCATCCGCATTTTTGCGTCGCCATGTGCCGTGATGAAGATGATCGGAATCTTGCAGCGTTCAGCGTTCAGCTTCGCCTGCAGTTCGAGGCCGGACATTCCCGGCATGCGGATATCGGCGATCAGACATGCAGCCTTGTACTGTTGGCCGGAGTTCAGGAATTCCTCCGCCGACCCAAACGCTTGTGCCGGCAAGCCAACCGCTTTCAGCAGGCCCTGCAGTGCGCTGCGCATTGAATCATCATCATCGACAATTGCTACCAATTGAGTCTTCCTTTCCATA